>JAAAOQ010000020.1 GCA_009908845.1 Gammaproteobacteria bacterium | reverse complement strand
GGCAGTCCAGACGATCTGCGACGAGGCATCGACCAGCGCCCGAAAGCGCGCCTCGCTCGCGCGCAGCGCCAGCTCGGCCTGCTTGTGCTCGCTGATGTCGACCAGCGTGACCACCACCCCCTGGATCTGATCGCTGCTCGAGCGGTACGGGAGCACGCGGGTCAGGAACCAGGTCCCGTTCTGGCCGGAGATCTCGCGCTGGACTGGGATCAGCCGCTCCAGCACTGTGCGCGCATCCTCCTCGAGCTGCTCGTAGGCAACCAGCCGATGCAGATCGGTCAGTGGCCGACCGCGGTCGCACGCGCGGATGTTGAACAGCTCACCGGCGCGGGGGGTCACCCGCACGATGTGCAGCTGCCGATCGAGGAACAGGGTGGCGATGTCGGAGGCCGCCATCAGATTGTTCAGGTCCGAGCTCAGCTGCGTCAGCTCGGCGACCTTGTGGCGGTTCTCCTGATTGACCGTCTGCAACTCTTCGTTCATCGACTGCAGCTCTTCCTTGCTGGTCTCGAGCTCTTCCATGGTCGAGCGCAGCTCCTCGTTGGCGGATTGCAGCTCCTCGTTGGAGCCCTTCATCTCCTCCTGCGAGGCCTCGTACTGCTCGATGACGCTGCGCAGCCGTTCGCGGGTGCGCGCGAGCTCGGCGGTGTCCCCCTCGGCCGGCTCGGCGGGCGGCTCCAAGGCGCTCGGCGCCTGCCCGGCCGGCAGCTCGTCGAAGATCACCAGGCTCAGCCCGCCGAGCTCGGGGTCCTGCGAGGGACGCACCTGCATGATCACCTGGCGCGGCGCGCCGTCGAGCTCCAGTGCAACCGGCGCCGCGCGCTGCGGCTCGCCGCGCTCGCGCGCCCGGTGCAGGCACGCCTGCAGCTCGACGCGCAGCGCCTCGCGGATCAGCTTGAAGACATTAGCCGAGGGCTCACCGCCGGGCACGCGCAGATAGCGCCCGGCGTGCTCGGAGCAGTGCACGACCTTCAGATCCTGATCGACCAGCAGGCTCGGCGGCGCGAAGCGCTCGACCATGCGCTGGTGCAGCAGGCCGTAGCTGGGCGCGGGCTCGGCCGAGCGGCCGCCGGCCTGATCCTCCGCGAGGGTCGTGCGCCAGGTGTTCGGAAACACCGGCAGGCTGGGCTCCGGCGCCGGGACGTTGCGGCGCTTGTGCAGCGCGTGGCGCTTGTCCTCGACCTCGAACAGCCCGGCGCGGTCGATGGTCTCGGCCGGGCCGAGCCACAGCCAGCCATCCGGATTGAGCGCATAGTGGAACAGCTCGACGACCTTCTCCTGGGTCTCGCGCTGCAGATAGATCAGCAGGTTGCGGCAGACGATCAGATCCAGGTGCGAGAACGGCGGGTCCTTGAGCAGGTTGTGACTGGCGAAGACGACGATCTCGCGCAGATCCGGGTGGACGCGATAGAAGCCGTCCTCCTTGGCGAAGAAGCGCTGCAGCCGCTCGCCAGAGAGGTAGCCGGCGATCGATTCTGGATAGAGGCCCTCGCGGGCGCGCGCGAGCGCGCCGTCGTGCACGTCGCTGGCGAAGACCTCGAGCTTGGGCGACACATCCAGCCGCCCGGCCTGCTCGAGCAGCAGCATCGCCAGGCTGTAGGCCTCCTCGCCGGTGGCGCAGCCGACCGACCAGACGCGGATGCTGTCGCCGGCGTCCTTGTCGGCGAACAGCGCCGGGATGACCTGCGTCTCGATCTGGGCGAAGCTCTCGGCGTCGCGGAAGAACTAGGTGACGGTGATCAGCAGCTCGTTGCCGAGTGCGCGCACCTCGCTGGGGTCGTGGCGCAGACGCTCGAGGTAGCGCTCCAGGTCCTCGATATGATTGAGCTGCATGCGCCGACGGATGCGCCGCAGCACAGTGGCGGGCTTGTAGCGGGAGAAGTCCTGGCCGGTGCGCGCACGCACCTGAGCGAAGATCGCTTGCAGCACCTTGCGCTCGCGCTGCGCCTGCTCGGCCGGATCGTCGACCACCGCAACGCTGGGCTGGGTGCGGATCACGCGCAGGATCTGCTCGGGCATCTGCACCACCGGCAGGATCAAATCGATCAGGCCGCTGGCGATGGCGCTGCGCGGCATGCCGTCGAACTCGGCCTCGCTCGGCTCCTGGGCGATGGTCAGCCCGCCGCGCTCCTTAACCATGCTGATGCCGATGCTGCCGTCGGAGCCGGTGCCGGAGAGGATCACCGCCACGCAGTGCTCGGCGTGGGTCTGGGAGAGGGTGTCGAAGAAATGGTCGATCGGTGCGCGCTCGGCGCGCCGGGCCTCGATCCGCGACAGGCGCAGGTGGCTGTCGATGGTCGAGAGGTTGCTGCCGGGCGGGATCACGTAGACCTGGTTGGCCTCGAGCTCGGTATCTTCGTTGACCTGTTGCACCGGCATCGCGATCTCGGGCTGCAGCAGCTCGGCGAGCGCACTCGGCTGATCGGGCATCAGGTGCACCACCACCACATAGGCCAGGCCGCTGTCGGTGGAGGTATGGGCGAAGAACTGCTTGAGCGCCGCGAGCCCGCCGGCCGAGGCGCCGATGCCGACGACGGGAGGCTTGGGGTGGGCGCTGTCATTGTCCGTCACGTTTGATCTCCAACTTGGCCGTTACGACGCAGCGGCATCTCGGGGCTGTTCGGGGCGGGGTAGCCCCATCCGCCTCTAGGCACAGGCCGCCGCAGCCGGGCACGCGTCAACCTTGCAATGGGTCGATCAATTCCAGGTCGGCAACACGCTCAAAGTCGCGCAGGTTGTGGGTCACGAGCGGGAGGCGATGCGCCAAAGCCGTGGCCGCAATCAGCGCATCGCCCAAGCTCAGGTTGTATTGCCGTCGGGCCTCGACAGCACGATCGATCACCTCGGCACTGACTGCCAGCTCGGTCATTGTAGCCAGCAGCGCTGCATAGCCACTTGCCCCCTTCTCCGAAAGACGGTGATAGCCCAGAACCTCGATGCGGGTGACCGCCGAGTAGGCAAACGGGCCATGATCGAGAAAGGCATGGACTTGCGGATACTGTGGCTGGGCGGCGTAGATCAGGATATTGCTATCGAGCAGCTTCATCATGATGTGGCAGGCCGGTCATGCGGCGGGGCGCGATCCTGCCGTGTTTCCCGTTGCCACTCGCGGGGATCACCGAACACCGTGCCGACACCGTCTGCGGCGAGGCGACGGGCGATCTCAGCCGACGACGGCTTGCGCTCGGACGGCTCTTGAGGCTGATCTGTGGTGGACTGATCTGTGGTGACGAGATAGATCGCCTCCAGCGTCGCATTGGGCGGTAACGGGGGATGTTCGATCAGACGCCCTTCGGCGTCGGTATGCACGACCATCTTCTCTGCGTGCATTATCGGCTCCTCTGTATCGAAGCGTTGGTATCGAGGCAGCTCGCGATGGGAGCAGCCCTCGAAAGCAAATCAACATGCTGGAAGCCAAGAGTCAACTCTCCCAGTCTGATCCTCGCGGCGGAAAAGGGCGAAGAGGTGCCGATCGCGCACAACGGCCTTTTACGCGCCTGCTTCCGTATCGGCCACCTCGAAATCCAACCGCGTGGCGCGGTCTGGTTCCATGCCCGGGGCATTTCGACAAGCCTTAGTTGATTTCAACCGCAGATCCCTGGCGCCGAGCCCCCTTCGCGCTCGACGAGGTCGCGATCCTGCATCGAACCGTCACCGCTGCCGGTTCGAATACCGCTTGGCATCACATCTGCGTGATCTGCTCGGAATGACCCTGGCATCGGCGGGCGCTGTTGCTGGCTGCAGCCGGCCCGCCCCTGCCGATGCCGACATTCCTGCCAACGCTGAACGAGGAGAAGCGCTCATGGGTGATTTCAAGCAGCTTGTCGAAGATACCGACGCCGTGAATCCCTCTTATGCCGATCGCGAGCAAGAGATCGCGGATTGGAGCGATGACGACGCGCGCGGCAAGGCGCAAGAGCTCGGAATCGAGCTTGGCGACGACCATTGGGAGGTGGTCAACCTGCTGCGCGACTACTATGTCGAGCACGGGCTGCCCGAGAGCGGTCGCGTCCTCTCGGACCTGCTCGACGAGCATTTTGCCGACCGCGGCGGACGCCGCCATCTGCGCCGGCTGTTCCCCGAAGGTCCCGTCCTGCAAGGGCTGCAGATCGCCGGCCTACCGGTACCGCCCTACACCGAGGACGAAGGGTTCGGCGTGGCCCGCTGATATGGCCTCGCTGATATGGCCGCCTGATGTGGCCCCTCGATGTGGCCCCCGATGCGGCTGAGTAGAGCCAGGCGCGCCGCCTCGATCTGGACCGGACTGCAGCGCCGGTTGGCTTGTGGCCCAAACCGGGCACGTCTTCTGCAGCGTCTGGTGGCGCTGGTTGACGTAGCCCAGTCAACCCGGCGCCGCTCAACCCGGCGCGGCCCAACCCGGCGCGGCCCAACCCGGCGCGGCCCAGGGCCGGTCGTTTCGACACAAACCTGAATCGACGTCCAACTCGGGCCGACATCCGAGGCGACACCCTGGCCGACACAACTGGCCGACCCCTCCAAGGCGCGAGTCACAATCCGGCTCAGGCCCAAACCCAGCCGAGCCTCAACCAACCCAGCGGAGTACAACCATGGCCTCATCCAAGACCTTCCTTTCCCGGATCACGCTCGCGTCCCTGCTCGCCTTCGCGGCGACAGCGGCGACGGCGGCCGACGCACAGCAAGGCGCCGAGGTCTCGATGCCGAAGGACCTCGAGGACCACCACTTCATCAATGCCATTGCGATCGATGATCCCGAGAATCTCTTGCACGGCTTCCATCACTTCTATCTCAACGACACCGGGATGGAGGCGTTTCGCGAAGGCGGCCCCTACCCGGTCGGCACCGAGTTCGTCGGGCTGGTCTACGAGATCACCCGAGACGGCGCGATGCGCAACGAAGGCGAAGGCAAGGCGATCGCGCTGATGGAGAAGGTCGAGGGCGCCGAGGACACCGGCGGCTGGCGGTTCGCGTTGCTGGGTCCGGACGGCTCGGCGATGGAGATCGATCCGGCCAAGGAATGCTTCGAGTGCCACACCCAGGTCCGTGAGCGCGATTTCGTCTTCTCGCAGCCGCATCACGTCGGCGAGCTCGGCGTGACGCCGAAATAACAGGCGCGCCGGTCGGCCCCGGTCCGCGGCGGCGCTCGCGCGGCGGCAGGGCGCAACGCGGCGCCGACGCGGGTGAAAACGCTCCGCGCCGAGGACGGCGATGCGCCGCTGCGCGGCAGCCCAGCCCTGCTCATCGACGCCCTGCTCGTCGAAACCCTTTAGGGGCCAGACCCCGGGTGCGCTCCGGCCCCTTTGGCCTCGTTGCCGACGCCTCGAAGGAGCGGTCATCGGCCAAGCCCCGCACTGTTTTTCGCTACGGCTTCGGCTCAAAGGGGTTGAGCAGACTCGCTCCGATCGACTTTACGTCGCAAACGCTGCGCGTGACCAGAACTAAGCCATGCTCTATGGCCGTCGCGGCTAGCAGACTGTCAATGGCAGGGAGTGGATCGGGTACCCCAAGGGTGCCCCAACGCTTTGGAGATCTCGCCCGAGATCACGAGGGCGATCTAAGTCCTCATCGGTCAATCCCTCGGTAGTGCTGGCAAACAGCGTCTTGAGATCATCTGCCTTCGTCCCTGGCTGCTCCCAGAGCAAAACCACACGCAGGCGCACGCCATCCGGCACTTCCTCGGGGAGAGGGATACTGCGCTGCTCTGGCAGCGCGTCGAATTCGATAGCGTTCATGGATATAGCTCCTGATCGATAACTGGATACATTGTTGTCTGTCCCGTCAGATGGGACAACAGCTTGCGGTCGGCGGCGGGAGCGCTCGACAGGCTAGGCGCGCAGCAACTGCCGCAGCACGTCCACCAGCACCACCGGCAGCCCCTCCGGGTGGCGCAGTACCGCATAGCGCCCGGGGCCGAACACCTGGTGCAGATAGCTCGGGGCGTGGCGGTCCACGGTGAGGCAGAAGCACTGCAGCCCTTGCAGGGTCGCCTCGGCGACGGCCCGGCGCAGGTCCTCGACGCCGTAGCGGCCTTCGTAG
Source organism: Gammaproteobacteria bacterium (assembly GCA_009908845.1). Taxonomy (GTDB): domain Bacteria; phylum Pseudomonadota; class Gammaproteobacteria; order Chromatiales; family Chromatiaceae; genus Lamprobacter. Next base: position 1,035 of record JAAAOQ010000020.1, on the reverse strand, counting down.
TCGTCCAGGTCGTTGGGCTTGCCGTCGGAGAGGAGCAGCAGCAGGCGGTGGCGCTCCCGGCGGGCGGCAAGCCCGGCGGCGGCGTGGCGCAACGCCGCGCCGACACGGGTGAAACGCTCCGGGCCGAGGGCGGCGATGCGCCGCTGCACGGCGGCCCGGCCCTGCTCATCGACGCCCTGCTCGTCGAAGCCCTTTAGGGGCCAGACCCGCACGCACTCCGGCCCCTCGCCGGAGAAGGCCTGGATCGCATAGGGATCGCCGAGGGCGTCGAGGGCCTGACAGACGATCAGCAGGGCCTCCTTCTCGACATCGATGATGCGCAACCGGCCGCTGACCCAGGAATCGGTCGAGCCGCTGATGTCCAGCAGCAGGCCGATGGCCAGCTCGCGCCGGGCCGGGCGGATGCTGCGGTAGAGGCGCTGATCCGGCACGGCACCGGCGCGCAGATCGGCGAAGGCGCTCACGTAGGCGTCCAGGTCGACCTCCTCCCCATCCGGCTGCCGGCCCAGGGATTCGCGGCGCGGGCGCAGCCGCTCGAAGCGGCGCCTGACCCCGCTGACCAAGGCCGCGCGACGCCTCAGCACGGCCTCGGCCCAGCTCGGATCGCCGTCGGTCGCCGCGCACAGATGCACGCTCGCGCCGGGACGGCGGTAACGGCCGGCGCGGTAGTCCCACTCCGGATACTGGATCGCGGCGCCGCGGGCGCTCGGGCCGGTTGCGGCCAGCGCAACGCGGTCCGGCGCATCGTCGCTGACCAGCACCTCGCGCGCCGGGTCCGGGGCGGTGAGGGTGCGCGCCTGCGGCAGCTCCGAGAGGGAGTCGGCGAGGCCCTCGGCGTCGCCCTCCTCGCCGTCGAGCGGTCGCTTGGCGCCGCCGCCGTCCTCGACGTGCTGCAATGGATCATCGGTCTGCAGCACCCAGGGGCCCTCGGGCCCGGCGTCCTCGTCGGGCTCGGCGGCGCGGGGCTCGGGGCGGCGGGGCATGCGTCCGGTCTGGGCCCGGGGCGCGTCGCCGGCGTGCGGCGCTTCGGCTTCG
>JAAAOQ010000010.1 GCA_009908845.1 Gammaproteobacteria bacterium | reverse complement strand
TCACCACAGCCGCCACCAGTCGGTTCAGGTCATGAATGATGCGCGCGAGCGCGGCGAACGGGTCGCGGTAGAGGCTCAGATCAACACCGCCCAGAGACGCCGAGCTTCCTGGCCAAGAGGTCAGAACCAAGATCAGGCTGAAGACCAGCGAGAGCAGCATCATCAGGATGAAAAAGAGCGACATCAGGAGCAATCTCTCGGACATGGTTGAACCGCTTGCGGCCTCTCGGCTCAGTGTCGCGCTTGGACGGGGTGACGACGCGACAGGCGAGCGGGCCGAATGCTCCGGCGGTTGATCCGAGCCCCTCTGGGCGCTCGGTCTCGCGCGCCAACACCCGGCGATGGCGCTTGCCGGAAGGGAGCCAGTTGCGCGACCGTACATACAGCATCGTAAATACATCACCGCGCGAGGTGTGACATGGCGACACGGATTACCCGGGTTTTTGACAACGGCAACAGCCAAGCCGTGCCGACTCCCGCAGAGTTCCGAATCGATACCGACCGGGTTCAGATTTCGCGCAACCCGGAGGGCGATCTGTTACGCCACCCGCTGCGTGGGCAACGGGGCGAAGCGCTGATGCAGACCCTGCAGGCGTTAGGCGAAATCGACGAGACCTTTGTTGTTGCGCTGGAAACCGAGCGCCAAGACCGCCTGCCGATCCAAGAGCGCGACCCGCTGTGATCTATTTTCTTGACACCAAAATTCTGATTTATCGCATCAAAAACCAGCCGCCTGCCGTCGCGCGGCGCATCGATGCCCTGCCTGGGGACGACAGCCTCAGCATGTCTTTCGTCACCTGGGCGGAACTCCTCAAGGGCCGGAGCGCAGTCACCGCAAAGCGGACGTTCTGCGCCACCTTGCGATCCTGGCGCGGCAGATTCCAGTTCGCTACCCCACAACCCCGGCGATGGTGCGGCACAGCGGTCCTGCACGACCCGCGCCGGAGCGCCGCAGGGCAGCTTGCCAATCCTGCGTTAGACTGCCCTCAGTCGAGCACCCAGAATATAGGTGGTAAGCTACTCCACAGTTCGGTGGAGAATAGACAATCGAGGTAAAACATGCAATTCACTGTAGAAATAGAACAGGAAGTGGACGGGAGATGGATTGCAGAAATCGCTGAAATTCCGGGTGCGATGAAATACGGAAGCACGAAAGACGAAGCAATCGCGCATGTCGAAGCATTGGCTCTTCGGGTTCTCGCCGAGAGACTTGAAAATGGAGAGCAATTGGTAGAACCGATCCACATCAATTTCGCTGCCGCATGAGCCAGTGGCCAAGTACCAAAGCGAAGCGCGTGCTCGCCGCTCTACGCCGCAACGGCTGGGCAATCAAGCGGTCTTCGGGGTCTCATCGAACACTCGCCAAGGAAGATTATCCGGATTTTGTATTCGCTTTTCACGACTCGGAGGAAATCGGGCCACGGAGGTGCAAGTCCGCCGCTACGGCGCCTGGCACAAGCGCGGATTGTTCTACCTCGCGCGCACGCTCGGCGGACAGCTGAGCAGCGGCGACGACTATGGGGAGCTGCGCGCCTCGGTTGGGCTGCACCTGCTCGACTTCGACCTCTTCACCGCCACCGAGCGCCAACGCCAACAAGCCCTCTGGCGCTTCGAGATGCGCGATGAGACCCAGCCCCAGGTCTCGCTCGGAAACATCCTGCAGATGAACCTGGTCGAACTCAACAAGGCCGACCGCCTCGGACTCCCGCCAGGCCCCCTGCGCGCCTGGATCACCTTCTTCAAACACTGGCAAGAGGAGCTCACCATGGCCAGCATCACCCACGAGCCCGTCCAACAAGCCATGGACCGCATTCGCCAACTCAGCGCCGATGAAGAGGCGCGCCGCCTCGCCTTCGTGCGCGAGCGCGCACTGCGCGACGAGGTCTCGTTTCTGAACGAGGCCAAGCAGGAAGGTTGGGTGGAAGGTAGGCAAGAGGCGCTGAAGGAGGCAGAAGAGCAAATTTTAAAAACCAAACGTGCTACCGCACGGAGTCTGATGGCTCACACAGAGATGGTGGACCAGATGATTGCAGAGATTGCTGACCTTCCCATTGAAGAAGTGAAACAGCTTCGCGCCGAAATCAAACGCTGACCCACATTTGAGTCAAACAAGCCATGGACCGCATCCGCCAACTCAGCGCCGATGAAGAGGCGCGCCGTCTTGCCTTCGTGCGCGAGCGCGCATTGCACGACGAGGTCTCGTTTCTGAACGAGGCCAAGCGGGAAGGCCGCGAAGAAGGCCGCGAAGAAGTGGCCCGCCATCTGATCGCACTGAGGCTGCTGACGGATGAGCAGATTGCAGCCGCAGCCGGCTTAACCGAGGCCGCAGTCAAAGCGTTGCGGGATGCGGCCGGATGATGTCTAAACTGCGCTAAGCAGACCCGCCCGGTCTAGCTGACGGTCAATGATCTCGACGTTGCTTGGCCAGCCAAGCCTCGATGGTGGCCGGATCAAGCTCAGCAAACTGTTCCCGGAACTCGCCCATATCAACCTCAGTCGATGATCATCGCTGTCGAACCGGGGTAAAAATCGTCAGACAGCAACTGCTCCGCCGGGTAAGGACAAGATGGGGGAAAGGTCTCAACAGGCAATCGACTCTCTTTGCTGGCTAGGTCAACGGCATCCGGGTAGGTGGCCATGATCGTCTCGTCGAGCACGGACTTGAGACCTGGCGATTGGCGCAATAGCACGGCCAGTTGTTTGCGCTGCTCGGTGATGGTGACGCGCCAGCTTCGGCCATCGAATTCACGCCACCGCTCGGAGAGAATTGGATACTGGTATTCCCATTTCAGCAAGTGCGCAATCAGGATCAACAATCGGCTGGCCAGCTCGCGTCGCTCACTCTTGCTCATATCGCTCAACTCGTCCAGCAGATGTTCGATGTCCATCTCCGCAAAGCGGCGCGCGCGCAAAAGCTCCACATGACGCTTGGCCCAGGTGCTGTAGTCGGTGTCATAAAGGGTGCTGAGATCAGCCATCACAAAACCTCATTGCCGTTGGATGCCCTGCGCTCTCGATTTTGGCCGGATCAAGCCCCCTGAGTCGCTCTTCGGGATCCAAACCCCTGAGCCGCTCTTCTGGGGTCAGGTTGGCAAGCACCAGCTCGTGGGTCTCGCGTAGAAAGTCTTCCATGGTGTAGGCCATGTCAGGGTTCTCCTGGTGGTAGATCAGGTAGAGGCGTTCAAGCAGTTCGCCGTGCCCGCCGCGGCGAGGCTTAGGGTAGCGCGCGCGATAGTGGATCAGCCATTGGCGCAGCTGCTCGTCGCGGGGCTCGGTGGTGGTCTCATCAATCATGGAGCGATTAGAGCGGCTCGCCTGCAGAGAGGATGCTCTAGGGAAAATTACATGCCCGGGTGTTGGCCCCGTAGAGACCAATTAAATAAGCGAGCCTAGAACCTTTTCTATATCCCCGCCACGCCAGTAGACACGCCCGACTAGGTTGACCTGGGTTTCCTGCGCTGCCGAGCGTGACCTGGAAGCCGGCGATGGCGAGTCTTTCCTGGATGAACCTGTGGACGGCGCGCTTTTTGCCCATCAAGAGCTGCTGTTGCGGGAATTGGGAGTCAAGATCAGCGCCATCTGGGACGAACTGCGGGCCGGCCTGGCAGAGCGTATTGGCGACGGGATCGATCAACGTCGGCTGATGCTGATGCGGGTCCTCGAACACCGGCAGATTGCCCTCACCGAGCGCGCCTGGAGTTGGGTCGATGCGGAGCAGGAGGAGCCCAATCTGACGCTATTGATCTTGACTATACTCATCGCCCTAGGATCGCTTGAGTGGAACGGAGAGGCACATGGCCACATCGGCAGAAGAGATTTGGGCACTGTTTCGTGAAACCGACCGCAAGTTTAACGAGGCCAACCAGCAGCTGACGCAGCGCTTCGAGGAAACCGACCGCAAGTTTAACGAGGCCAACCAGCAGTTGACGCAGCGCTTCGAGGAAACCGACCGCAAGATCCAACAGCTCAGCGAGCTCATCGGCCCCCAAGGCAACCGCCTCGGCGACTTCGTCCAGGAGATGGTCCGCCCGGCGGTGGTGCGCCTCCTGCGCGAGCGCCCAACCTCAGCGCCTATGATGACAGCGGCCAAGTCATCGCCGAGGTCGATCTGCTGGCGCTCAATGCGCAGGTTGCCGTCGCAGTGGAATGCAAGTCCCATCTCAGCGTCGACGACGTCAACGAGCACCTCCAGCGCCTGGCGCAGTTCAAGCAGTGTTTTCCGCAATACCGTGACTATCAACTGCTCGGGGCTGTCGCCGGCATGGTCGTGCCGGATCAAGTCGGGCGTTATGCCTACCGCAAAGGTCTCTTCGTACTCGCCCAATCCGGACACGCGGTCGAGATCCGCAACGGCGCCAGCTTTCAGCCCAAGACCTGGTGAGGCGCCCGCCACATCATCATCGTTCCAATCCTGCGTCCCGGTGTTCGATGTCCTAGAGCTTCCCCGCAAGCCTGTCCCGTCATGCGGCGCTGCGCGAGCCGACCATGAGGGTTAATGGTGACCCGTCCCGGGTTTTTCGCCGTCCCGGTTTTGGTCCCGGTGCCCAACAGCGCATTAGCCCGGCCTACGGAGACGTTGTTGCGAACATTGCCTGCAGCGTGCGCAAGGTCGTATCGAGTGTCGCTGCATGCAGCGTCCCAAGGCGTTGAACCAGCCTGGCGCGGTCGAGTGTTCGGATCTGATCGAGAACGATGAGTCCCTGCTTACCCTTGAAGGTGACAGGGACGCGAAAAGCCGCCGGCCGCGAGCCCGTCGTCATGGGAGCCACGATCAGGGTTCGCAGGTGCTGATTCATCTCATTCGGCGAGATGACAACGCATGGACGGGTCTTCTGGATCTCACTGCCCCCGGTCGGATCGAGCTGCGCCAGCCAAATGTCTCCCGTCTGCATCACCAAACCAGGTCATCGTCTCCTTGGTTGGCAAACTCCGGCCAGACCAAGGCATCCTCACCCTCCTGGGCGAGTTGCGCAGCATCTTTCGCCCAGCCTTCTCGTGGATGGCGGCAAATGGGGCGGATCTCGATGACCCCGTCGCGAACCTGGAGATCCGCAGCACCCTCAAGCCCTAGCTGGGCCAGAATCGGCTTTGGGATCAGTACACCCCTAGAATTTCCCATCTTGCGAATGGCGACTTCCATCTTGATAGCCTCGGCAGAGATCATGCGGAAGCACAATGTCAGCACGCCCTGGCTGGATAGAACATCGAAGTCGGCGAGCAAGCCTGATGGGCTGCCGCGCGAGTCGACCATCGCCCCGAAGGCCATCAATCCTCAGCCCGGCCTCGATCCTCAGACTGACCCCGCACCGCAGCCGCCACCAGCCGGTTCAGATCATGGATGATGCGCGCGAGGGCGACGAACAGACAGGCGACGAGCACACCACCGACGCCCCACACGACCGGCTTGCGGTAGAGGCCCGGATCAACTCGGACCCAACTCCGCTCAGAGCCGCCGAGCTGCCCGGCCAAGAGGCTACCCATGCGAGCTGTCTTCAGGGCCAGGTAGCCGGTCTAGTCAACACTCAGGCTTCCGGAATCGCATGCAACACCAAATCACCAATACCTCGCACCTCCAGCACTTGGTTGGTCAGATCCCCATCGCAATTAGCTTCTGTATATTGGATTGCTTGATACAATCTGGCCCATTGCGCCACGCGATCAAGACCCGCTTCGCGAAAGGCAATGACACCGGGGTGCAGATCGATATTTTGCGCCAGGCTGATGAAATCACCGACATTGACGGTGACGACGATCTGGCTGTGCTTGTAGGCGTACTGCCAGATCTGACTATCCGGCTTGCCCTGCAGACCTACATGAATCACAGCACTGGCTTCGATGCCCTGCTCATTGGCCCAGCGCGCTAACAGCGGCGAGAGGTTCTCGTCAATCAGCAGCTTCAATTGCGGTCCGTCGCACGGTCAAGGGCTTGGCCGGCCGGCCTGGCGCTTGGCCCATGCGCGCACTCAACTGCGCATACCGTAGGGCCTTGTCGTCGAGCTGCGGGTAATCTTCCGCGATGTCGGCGAAAGCGACACCTGCCCGGAACTGTTCAACCAACTGCGCCAGCGGAACTCGCGTTCCCTTGAACACGGGCTCGCCCGAACAGACCGCGTCGTTCTGATCGAGCAGCGACGCACCGCGCCGAGCGATGCGCAACGCCTGTTGGGTGCTACGGACAATCTTGGTCAGATCCAGCGTCACCGGCACTTCGCCTGCGCGCTTTAGCCTGCGGCCCTTGCGTGCCCAACCGCCCTCGGCATGGTGTTTTACCGTCAGCACGGCATACAGGGCGCGCCGATCGTCCGGGCTCAACTGCAGGCCCTCGGCCTCCAGCGAGCCCTTCAGCTTGAAATACAACACCTCGCGGAAGGCCAGACGATGCCGCCTGCGACCATCGGCGCCAGCCTGCTGATGCAATACGCGTGAAAACTCCTGGCGGAGTTGCTTCGGGTCTTGCGCGGCTGCCGCGGCCGCGATGCGTGTCTCATAGGTGGCCAACATTGGAAAGCCTTAAATATGACTCATGATCTTGCATATTTTTACAGGCTCAGCCGGTTTAAACAAGCCAATCGTACAACGCTCGATACCCCGCGGCGACCACCGCATCGGAAAACCGCGCCACCGCCCGTTCGCGCGCTTGGGCAGCCCGTTGGCCACCGAATTGGCCATCCCGTTGGCCGCTGTCGGCTTGGCTCAACACCCAGGCGATGCCAGTTGTGGCTCAGGCGAGGCGATGGCCATCGTGCGCGCCGCTTTGGCCCGGCCATCGCCGAGCAAAGCCTGTCCCTGCTGGCCAAGATCGCCGATTTCCAGCAGTTGGAAGACCTGGGTGATCAGCTCCTGCTCACTGCTGACGGCACCGCCTGGCTCCAAGTGCTCCGCGAAGCCAGAAAGCCAGCCGAGAAAGGCGCCCGCCACACAAAAGCCGCGCCCGTTGAAGGCGCTTAACCTGCTGGGTTGCAAGCCCTGACACGTCTTCCGTGCCTGCTGTGAGTTTGCTTTCCTTGCGCGGGATTCCGGCTTCCTGCCGGAATGACGGAGCGGATACGTGATCAGC
>JAAAOQ010000043.1 GCA_009908845.1 Gammaproteobacteria bacterium | reverse complement strand
ATCGGTCCGCAAGGATGAGACGATCGCCGAGCTGGAGACCGACAAGGCGAACTTCGACCTGCCCGCCGCGGCGTCGGGCGTGCTGAAGGCGATCCACAAGCCGGCCGGTGAGTCGGTGCAACGCGAAGCGGATGCGCCAGAGCAGCGCGCGGCCGTCGATCAGTGCGAGGTGCTCGCTCTCGGTGAGGAAGCCGTGCTCGACCAGCTCATGCAGCGAGTCTGAGCCGAAGTGGCGCTTGGTGACCCAGGAGATCATCTGGATATCGCGCAGACCGCCGGGGTTCTCCTTGATGTTCGGCTCCAGGTTGTAAGCGGTGTCGCCATAGCGGCGCCAGCGCTTGTGCTGCTCGGCGATCTTGGCCTCGAAGAAACGGTTGGTCGGCCAGATGTGATCCGGTCCAATGGCGCGCTGCAGCCGGTCAAACAGGCCCTGACGGCCGGTGATGAAACGGGCCTCGATCAGATTGCTGATGACTGTCAGATCATCGCTGGCCGCTGCGACACATTCGTCGAGCGTGCGCACCGAATGGCCGAGCTCGATGCCGATGTCCCAGAGAAAGGTGACCAGGTCGGTCAACGCAGATTGCAGCGTTTCGATCTGCTCGGCCTCGACGAGGATCAGCAGGTCGATATCGGACGCCGGATGGAGCTCCTCACGGCCATAGCCCCCCACAGCGACCATCGCGCCTGCGTTGGGGTCCGGTATGATGCGCTGCCAGGCGCAGCGCAGGAGCATGTCGACGACCCGCGACCGCGCCTCGAGAAGCTGACTGACCGGAACGCCTTGGTCATAGCGTTCGAACAGCCGCTGGCGCGCACTCTTGATGACGGCACGAAAGCGATCGAGGGCCGCGCCCCGCTCGGCGTCGAGCAGCTCGGCCTCTTGCTCGAGCAGGCCGAGACCCTGTGTCGCGTCGGTCCTCACCCTACGCTGGCGCGCAAACCGGTCTCGGCGCCGGCTAGCCCGGTCTCATTATCCTCGGGCGGTTCGAGCTCCTGACGTTCCTCGTCACGGAGTGTCAGGATCTCGTGTCCGTCCTCGGTGATCAGGATCGTGTGCTCCCACTGCGCCGACAGGGCGCGGTCCTTGGTGACGACTGTCCAGCCATCGGGCAGCAGCTTGACGAACCGCTTGCCGGCGTTAACCATCGGTTCGATCGTGAAGCACATACCCGGCTGCAGTCGGAGACCGTCGCCGGGCTTGCCGTAGTGCAATACCTGCGGCTCTTCATGGAACGCGCGACCGATGCCATGGCCGCAATATTCCCGGACCACCGAGAAGCGATGGTGCTCGACGAAGGCCTGGATCGCGTGGCCAATGTCGCCGAGAGTTGCGTCCGGGCGCGCCTGGGCAATCCCGACGCGCATCGCCTGCTGCGTGATGGTGACCAGTCGTCGGGCCAGGACCGAGGGCTCTCCGACATAGAACATCTTGCTCGTATCGCCGTGATACCCATCCTTGATAATGGTGATGTCGATGTTGACGATATCGCCCTTCTTGAGACGCTTGTTCCCCGGTATGCCGTGACAGACCTGGTTGTTCACCGAGGTGCAGATCGAACGTGGGAAGCCGCGGTAGTTCAATGGGGCGGGGATCGCGTCGAGCTCATCGACGATGAAGGCGTGACAGATCCGGTCGAGCTCGTCGGTCGTCACGCCCGGCACCACATGTGCTCCGATCATGTCCAGCACTGATGCTGCAAGCCGCCCGGCGACCCGCATCTTCTCAATCTCGTCGGCGCTCTTGATTGAAACACTCATGGGGCAGAATCCGGACGTCCTCGGTAACGTTGACTGGAGTTCCTTGATTTGGGTGTCGGTCTGGCCAGGACAAGCATCGCGCGCGGCTCGACGGATTGCCGCAGCTAACCCCCCATGGTATAAAACGCGGCGGAGTCGGGCAAACCAGACTGTTGGTGCCAGGTGCGACTGCAGGCAAACTAGACGCGGTCTGCTCGTCGTTAAGGCATTCGCAGCGCAGTGGCTGCGATACGGCGGCCCCAGGCTGCGGCCGACGCACCAGATCAACGGCTGATGCGAGGCCCGAAGGCTCGCTGTGCCTCATTTTGCGCCGATTCTGAAAGCCCTGTTAGGGGACTGCGCGCCGCGCATCTTCGGCAGGGCCGCGCTTGCTTGCGACTGGGCAAATGGTTCTGGCGGTGGGTTCTGCTCGTCTGGAAACCGCTCGACGGAATGAAAGACCATCCAGCGCGATCTCGTGCGCAATGACATGCCGCACACGTGCCGACACATGATGCCGGGTGCCCGGATACGGGTTGCATCATGGGGTGCGTGGAGGCCCAACCCGAATCATAGAGAGAATCTAAGATGACTGACGTTTCGATGCGGCAGATGCTGCAGGCCGGTGTCCATTTCGGCCATCAGACCCGGTACTGGAATCCGAAGATGGCTGCGTACATCTTCGGTCAGCGGAATAAGATCCATATCGTCAACCTCGAGCGCACCCTGCCGCTCTACCAAGAGGCGATGAGCTACTTGGGCAAGCTTGCCGCAAACGGGGGCAAGATCCTGTTCGTTGGCACCAAGCGCGCTGCACAGGATGCGATCCGCGAGGAAGCCACGCGGTGCAACATGCCCTACGTCAACCACCGCTGGCTCGGTGGCATGCTGACCAATTTCAAGACCGTCAAGCAGTCGATCGCTCGCCTCAAGGAGCTCGAATCCATGTTCGAAGACGGCAGTATCGAGCGCTTCGGTAAGAAGGAGCAGCTCACCCTGCGGCGTGAGCTCGACAAGCTCGAGCTCAGCTTGGGCGGGATCAAGAACATGGGCGGGCTGCCGGACGCGTTGTTCGTGATCGATGTCGGCCATGAGAAGATCGCCGTCAATGAGGCCAACAAGCTCGGCGTGCCGGTCGTTGGTGTCGTCGATACCAACAATGACCCGAGTCGCGTCGACTACGTCATACCGGGCAACGATGATGCGATCCGGGCTGTCCGGCTGTACATCGAAGGTGCGGCCTCGGCGATCCTCGATGGTCGGCAGACGGCAGCGGCGATGGCCGGCGGCCGGGATATGCCCGAGGACGCGGAGCCGGCAGAAAGCGCTGCGTAATTGGCTCTGAATGCTGCGGTGGGGTCTGGCGAGGCGGTGAGGCAGTCAACGTCGCCGATCGCGCGTCCCGAGCCAGCTCGATCACCGCGGGGGGACGCTCGGCCGAAGCCCGGTCTGCCCGTTTCGGATTGCCTGCTGGCGCGCGGGCATTGCTGAGGTTCGGGGCCTGACAACAGGCCTGCTCGCGATGCGAAATCGGCGCATCGGTGCCGGCATCCCGAGCGCAATGCGCCCTCCGGCCTCCGCTTGAGCGCTCGCCATGACATCGACGGCCGGAATCGCGCCGCAGCCAGCATCAGGGCTGGAAAGAACATCCATTCAATTCGTTAACAACCGCATACTGGAGTCATTCATGGCGATTTCAGCCGCACTGGTCAAGGAGCTGCGCGAGCGCACTGGCGCAGGGATGATGGAGTGCAAGAAGGCATTGATCGAGACCGATGGGAACATCGACGCGGCCATCGAGGCGATGCGCAAGTCCGGACAGGCCAAGGCCGCAAAGAAGGCCGGCCGCGTGGCAGCCGATGGCGTCGTCGAGCTCCGCGTCGCCGATGACGGCAATGCCGCGCTGATGGTCGAGGTCAATAGCGAGACCGACTTCGTGGCCAAGGACGAGAACTTCGCCGGCTTTGCCGCAGCGGTCGCCGATACCGCGCTCGAGCGCGCGATCGATAAAGAGGGGGCCTTGGCAGCGCAGCCGTTGGCGGGCGGCGCTGGCGAGACCGTCGAGGAGGCCCGGCAGGCATTGATCGCGAAGATCGGCGAAAACGTCGCTGTCCGTCGGGTACATCGCTTGGATGCGCCTGAGGGCCGCTTCCATACCTATCGCCACGGCGTTCGGATCGGGGTGCTGGTCGAATTGGTCGGGGGCGACGAGACGCTCGGCCGCGACATCGCGATGCATATCGCCGCGTCGAACCCCCTTTGTGTCGCCGCCGAGGATGTGCCGGCCGATGCCCTGGAGCGAGAGCGCGAGATCTTCAAGGCTCAGGCGCTCGAGAGTGGCAAGCCGGCAAACATCATCGATAAAATCACTGAGGGCCGGATGCGCAAGTACCTCGAGGAGGTTACATTGCTCGGTCAGGCCTTCGTTAAGGACCCGGATACCCGCGTTGGCGACCTGCTCAAGTCGCAAGGTGCCGAGGTGAAGCGGTTCATCCGTATGGAGGTTGGCGAGGGGATCGAGAAGAAGGTCGAGAACTTTGCCGATGAGGTTAAAGCGCAGGCGGGCCAGGTCGAGACCTAGCTCTCTTCGGCAGCAACGGTCGCTCAGGCGCCGTTGTAGTCTGCTCGGCGCCGGTGCGCGGAGGCCGAGAGGTCAGTCGTCGGGTCGTTGACAGCATCCAGTCGCGCGTTTCGCTTTTTAACAGGACGGTTCCTTGTCGCAGACTCCCCACTATCGCCGCATCCTGCTCAAGCTCAGTGGGGAGGCCCTGCTTGGCGACGAGCCCTGTGGCATCGATCCGCAGCTGCTCGGCCGGCTTGCCGATGATGTCGGCGATGTCTCGCGGCGCGGCGTCCAGGTTGCCCTCGTCATCGGCGGGGGGAACATCTTTCGCGGCGCGGCGCTCGCGTCGGACGGGATGGACCGGGTCACTGGCGATCATATGGGGATGCTGGCGACGGTGATGAATGCGCTTGCGATGCAGGATGCGCTCGAGCGGCGGTCAGTCCCGACCCGCGTGATGTCTGCACTCAAGATCAATCAGGTCTGTGAGGATTACATCCGCCGCCGCGCGTTGAGGCATCTCGACAAAGGACGGGTTACTATCTTCGCGGCAGGCACCGGCAATCCGTTCTTTACGACCGACTCGGCGGCGAGTCTGAGAGCGGTCGAGATCGGCGCTGAGCTCCTGGTGAAGGCCACCAAGGTTGACGGCGTCTTTTCCGATGATCCGGTGACCAATCCCTCGGCAAAGTTCTATAAGCGTCTGACCTATGATCAGGCGATCGCCGAGCGTCTGAAGGTGATGGACACGACCGCCATCGTGCTGTGCCGAGACAATGGTATCCCGTTGCGAATCCTGAATATCTACGAGGCCGGCGCGCTGACCCGAGTGGCGGCGGGTGAAGACATTGGCTCGCTGGTGGTCACTGGAAATGAACCATGATTGACGATATCAAGAAAGACGCGGCTGAACGGATGTCGAAGAGCGCCGAGGCGCTGCGCCACGAGCTGGCGAAGATCCGCACCGGACGCGCTCATCCGTCGCTGCTCGATCACCTGCGCGTGAGCTACTATGGCTCCGAAGTGCCGATCAATCAGGTCGCGAACATCGCGGTCGAGGATGCGCGCACCCTAACCGTGACGCCTTGGGAACGGAACATGGTCCAGGCCGTTGAGAAGGCGATACTCCAATCGGATCTCGGCGTGAATCCCAATAGCGCCGGCACCGTGATCCGGGTTCCGATGCCGGCGCTGACCGAGGAGCGCCGTCGCGATCTCCAGCGTATCGCTCGACAAGAGGCCGAGCAGGCACGGGTTGCCGTTCGGAATATCCGCCGAGACGCGAATCACGAGCTCAAGGAGCTGGTCAAGGAGAAGCTGATTTCCGAGGACGACGAGCGGCGTGGTCAGGAGATCGTGCAGAAGCTGACCGATCAATTCGTCAAAGAGGTCGACCAAATCCTCGAGGAGAAAGAACAGGATCTGATGGCGATTTGAGTGCGGTTTGATCGCGTTTGCGGAAGTCTGCAAGCCCTCTCCGAAGCTGGATGATCGCTTTGCCAGAGCCTGACCAAGACGGTACCCAGTTCAGGGTCCCGGCGCATGTCGCCATCATCATGGACGGCAACGGGCGCTGGGCTCGACAGCGCGGGCTGCCCCGTACCCAGGGTCACCGAGCGGGTGCAAAGAGCGTTCGCGCGGTAGTCGAGCAAGGTCTGCGCAGCGGCGTTGAGGTGCTCACACTCTTTGCCTTCAGCAGCGAGAATTGGCGCCGACCCCGTTCCGAGGTCAATACCCTCCTCGAGCTCTTCATGAATACGCTGAAGGTCGAGGTGAAACGGTTGGTCGAGCACGATGTCCGGCTACGTTTCATCGGTGAGCTCTCTGCGTTTTCGCATAGGCTCCAACGCCAGATGGCCGAGGCCGAAGCGGCGACGCAGGACGGCAAGGCGCTGCTGCTGCAGATCGCGGCCAACTATGGCGGGCGTTGGGACGTCGTGCAGTCGGTTCAGTCGCTTTCCCGGGACGTCGCTGAGGGGCGTCTGCGCCCCGAGGACATCGATGAGACCGCGATCGCGTCGCGCCTCTGCACCGGCGGCTTTCCGGAGCCCGATCTCTTCATCCGCACTGGCGGCGAGAAGCGAGTCAGCAACTTTCTCCTTTGGCAATGCGCTTATGCGGAGCTCTACTTCTCGGACCTGATGTGGCCCGAGTTCGATGCCGACGCCTTCGTGGCTGCGCTCAAGGACTTCGGGCGCCGTCAGCGTCGCTTCGGGCGTACCGGCGAGCAGATCACCGAGCTGGCCGAGGTCTATGGAGGCTGATTCCGTGACGCGGGTGCAGACTCAAGGCCTCCGGGCACGGATGCTCACGGCTGGCTTGCTCGCCCCGCTGGTGATCGCGGCCGTGCTGATGCTGCCGACCGCCTGGTTCGCGGGACTGATGGCCCTGTTCGTGGGGCTAGCGGCCTGGGAATGGTCCGGTTTGGCCGGCTTCGATTCAGCGCTGGCGCGTGCTGGTTATGTGCTGAGCACCCTCATCTGCCTCCTGCTGCTTTGGGATAGTGCACCGCGCGGGCTCGATGCCTTCCTGCTCGCCTGCGCAGCGCTCTGGTGGCTTGCGCTTATGGTGCGTCTAGGCTTGATCCACCGCATCGAGCCGGCGCCGCCGACCGAACCACTGCTGCTTCTGCTTGGATTGCTGGTGCTGAACGCGCCTTGGCTGGCCCTGGTCCATCTGCATGGCTTCCAAGGCGATGGCCCCTTCCTCGCGCTGAGTCTGCTCCTGTTGATCTGGATCGCCGATACGGCAGCCTAT
>JAAAOQ010000260.1 GCA_009908845.1 Gammaproteobacteria bacterium | reverse complement strand
GCCCCATCAGCTAAAATGGGGCGGTATCTCACCAGATGTGGGGTCGTGTGTCCAGCCCCCAGTCGGGTCTGGCCCTTTTGAGATGTGGGTAATGGTATGTCCATGCTGCCGCGTAGATCGTCGCAGGCGGTGAGGAGAAGGCTTTCGAGCCGGGCGCGAGGGTCAGCGTCATCGAATCCGGGTTTCCCGCGCAACGCAGAGCTCTGGATGGAGTCCTTCTATCAGGCTTCAAGTCGACTAATACTACCCTGAGTCGCTTAAGGCTACCCTGGGTAGTCTTTCGAGCAACATTGGCCCCCTAGATGAACCGTTCACCCATCAGGAGCCGATGCGCGGCTTACTCCAGAACCAGCTTGCGACCGAAGGGATGGCGGGCGTTGGCATTGGCGGCGGGAACGGTCCAGATCACAGGGAAGCTGGGCTTGTAGTCGGCGGGGCCGTCGAGGTCGGTGAGGAAGACGCCGATGTCCGGGGCATGACGCTCGGCCTCGCGCAGCAATGGGCTGAAGTCGGTGCCGCCGCCGCCCTCGAAGGCCAGTTCGCGCAGGTTGGAGCGGCCGGGCTCGAACGGGGCGACGCCGGTGACGCGCTGGTCGCCGGCGATGATGGTGAGCCCGGCCTCGAGCCGGCGGCTGATCGCCTCGATCTCGGTGGTAAAGCGCTCGAGGACGTGCGGATCGATCGAGCCAGAGAGATCGACCATCACGACGAGCCGCGGGACGGCGCGCGAGGCGGTCTTGCCCGGCTCCCAGGGCAGGCGCTGTCCGCCCGGGGTGCGGCCTTGGTTGGCGAGATAGGAGCGCGATGGGCGCGACCAGGAGTGGTCCGGGGAGCGCGCCAGGCCGCGGGTGAGCAGGGTCCGCAGCAGGTGCTCCCAGGGGGTGCGCACCTTCGGTAGGTCGGCGATCAGCTCGCGCAGCATCGAGTGTGCACCGTCGCCGGCATGGGCGCGGACCAGGCGCTGCTGCCATTCGCGCGCCTGCTCGGCCTCCTGTTCGGGCCGCGCATGCGGATCGGCGGGGAGCAGGTCCCTTGGCGTCTCGTCGCCGAGCCAGCGGGCGCGAGCCGCGCGCACGCCCTCGGCGCGCGCTTGCGCGGGCGCGTCGCTGTCTTGCCGGTCCGGGTCGGCGTGCTGCGGCTTGCTTTGGCTGGCCCCGGCGCCGCCGGCTCGATCCGCTCGCTTGCGGGTGCCCTGACCGCCGGTGGCCCGCTTGGCCGGGCGGTCATCGATCGCCCGGTAGAGCCGTTCGACATCCCATTCCAGCAGTGCCGCGGCAGCCTGCTGCTCACGATGCAGCACGCTGGCGAGCAGCCCTTCCAGGGTCACCGCCTGGCGCGGCAGCTCGAGCCAGCTCAGATGCCCGAGCGTACTGTTGACGATGGCGTCGGCGCAGACGTTGAACAGCGCGGGATCGATCTCGCCGAGCAGCCGCTCGAGCGCCTGGGCACGCTGGGCATGACAGAGCGCGACATGCAAGACCTGGTGGGCGACCTGGCCGATCTGCTGCGGTAGGGTCAGCGCCTCGAAGGCTGGGGTATAGAAGATGGTGCGCCCGTCATTGGCGATGCTCGCCAGCGAGCGCGCGTGAGGATCGCCAGGCCCGCTACCAGCCTCTGCTTGAGTGGTGGGGCGTGCACTGCCTTCATGTGGCAGTTCTAAACCATGCGGGACGCTATTTGGGGCGCCATCTGGGACCCTACTTGGTGCGCTCTCCGGGGAGCCCGCTGGAGCAGGCCTGACAGGGCTTAGTGAAACCGCAGTCCCTGGGTCCGCCCGGCTCAGAAGCGTCGGCAGTGCCTCGACATCCTGATGCCGAATCCAGAGCGCGAGCCCGCCGGTCGAGGGGGCGTACTCGACCATCTTCTGGATCGCGCGCGTCCCGCGGTGAGTATGGAGGGATGCCTGCATCGGAACGGCTGCGTCACGCCAAGTGGGAACGAGTCGGAACTGGGGCTCGGGCGTCCATCGACCTCAGCCGAGGCCGGACTCGGCACGCTGCGCGCTGTAGCGCCGATAGGCGGCGCTGTCGAGGGCGACCCCCTCAAGACCGCGCTCGAGCGCCTTCTCCAACAACAGCTCCATCGCCAGGGTCTGGGCCTCCCGGACCGGCAGCGGCTCGCGGGCGCGGGCATCGGGGAGCTGCTCGATGATCGCGAGCGCGCGCGCCATGGTCGGCTCGTCCGTCGCCGCCGCCAGCAGCGCATAGATCATCCCGTAGAGGGCATCCAGATTGGTCGGCAGCAGCTCGGCGGTCGCCTCGCCGGGCTCGGCCTCGAGCAGCGCGACGACGTCGACCCCGGCCTGGATCTCCTTGAGCACGCCGAAGAACTCGGCGGCGTTCGCGGCCCCGATGCGGCCCTGGACGAAGACCCGCTGCGCTTGCTCGGACAACCCCGAGCGCAGGACATTGGAGATGTCCTCCCAGCCGCGCGGGCTGGCGCCGATCAGGTGATCATTAGCGAGCTGGGTCTGGGTGTCGTCGAGCTTGTCCGGACGCACCTTGAGATAGGCCATTACCTCCGGGGCATAGCCGCTTGCGACTGCGTAGCTCAGGAAGGCATCGATCACGGTCTGGACGTTGAAGTGGAACATCCGATCCGCGAGCGCGGTGCCCATGTCGTGACTGACGGCGCCGTGGAAGCTGGCATTGCCGGCCGCGATCACCTGCCAGCCGTCCGGCAGCTGGTAATGGCCGACGCGGCGATCGAGGATCAGCGAGTAGGCCGAGATCTGCAGGCGTTGGTCGGCGGCGGTCAGCTCGTCGAGAAACAGGATGCCCTCGGGCTGATCGGCGGTCGGCAGGAACTCGGGCGGAAACCAGACCGTCTTGGCTTGGCTCTCGTCGGCATAGATAGCGCCCCGGATATCGACCGGCTCGATCGTCGTCAGCCGCAGATCGATCAGCGGCACGGCGAAATGCTCGGCGACCTGGCGCACGATCGAGGACTTGCCGACGCCGCGTGTGCCCCAGAGCATCGATGCGCGGTGGCGCAGGCGCGGATCGGCATACTGCTCGATCAGCGCCTGCTTGGCGGCAGCGATCGAGATCGGCGGAATATTCATCGCTGCCCCTCCCGGCAATCGCGCTTAGCCAAGGAACATCTCGTTGACGTCGTTGATCTCTTCTTGCGCCCCTTCGAGCTCGACGATCTCGATGTCGGTTGCCAAGCCCACCTTTTCAAACGAGCGGATCGTCTCCCAGTCTCGCGCCGCATCGGGGTGACCAGTGCCGAGGAGTGACTCCAGGCGCGCCACGACGACGACGTCGGCATAGTCGGCCAAGGGGCCACCGTCGTAGGTGAAATCGTTGAAGTGCTTCGCCGCTGCGACCAATGAGGGCGGAAAATCCCAGCGCGAAAGGATCAGCTCGCCGGTGCTCGGGCTCAGCCGATCCAACAAGGTCTCGAGCGCCTGCTCGTCTTCCAGACCGATCCGTTCGGCCTGGACCAGGATCAGCAAGGCGCCGATATTATGGATCAGCCCGGCCAACATGGCCTGGTCCGTTTCCAGATGCTTCAGCGGCTTCGCCAGCACGCGCGAGATCGCAGCCACCTGAACGCTGTTTTCCCAAAGCTGGCGGAAACGGCTGTTCAGCCCCTGTGAGCGGGCTTGAAACATCCCCTGGGTCGCCAGGCTGACCACCAACGAGCGCACGAGACGCACGCCCAGCCGTGCGACGGCCAGTTGCACGCTGTCGATCGCGGTCCGGCCCCGGTAGAGCGGACTGTTCGCGACCTGCAGCAGCCGCGCCGATAGGGCCGCATCGGTCGCAATCATGCTCGCGATATCGGCCGCGCTGATGGTCTCGCGCTCCATCGCATCACAGACCCGAAGCGCCACCTCGGGAAGCGTCGGCAAGGTGATCTGGTCGAGGCGAATCGCCTCGTTGAGCTCCGTGAGGAACACCTGTTCGTCCATCTGAGACTCTCCGTCATCACGTTCATCCGCCGGGTCAGACGAGCATGCAGGCGAGCCTCAGCCAGGGCATCAGAATCGATAGCCCGGCGACATGCGACCGTTCGCGATCGCGCCGCCCAATGCTTGGAGCGCCGTGTCCGAAGCGCCAGTCGGGGCTTTGCAAGCATTGCCGACACCGTTCCATTGACCTTTGTCGCTGGCACCTTGCCTCCTCTCTCGCCTTCCCCTCGCCGAAGGCGTCACCGTTCTTCATCGATGTCCTTGGGCGAGCTCACGCGAGCAGAAAACCAGCCGACCGATGGCAAGCCACAGCTGACCTGGACCCGTTGCTTCTATGATCGGGCCTCTCGCGCCTTCAGCGCAACGGGATCATGACGACCAACCTGTCTGCTGCAGGGTGGACGGGCTGTAGCCCGGTACAGCGAAGAGGCTAGCCACTTGTGACCAAGACCGCACGGCCGGCGCCATCAAGCCGGCCCTCCTGGCTGTCCGCTGTTACCCAGCCTCAGCGCCCTGAGCTGCAGGACTGCCGAGCGGCCCCTTGGCATCATCGACGAACCAAGCACGACCGATCAAGCGACGCGGCAGCGGTGGGATCTCGATCACCGGGAGCTCACGCATCATGAAGATCCCGATCAGCAGCAGCGGCGGCGCATGGAAGATGAACATCCGCGTGAGTGACTCGGTCTCCAGCGACAGGAACTGGATCAGCGGTGCCGCCCCGAGCAGCGCGATACCAATCAACATCGGGATCGAGCGTTGAAAGGTTACCCGCCAGCGTGCACCCTGCCAGCGGCTGTGGAAATCGGCTGGGCTACTGCGAAGGGTCTTGGCCAGATGGGTCACCGCCCGCGCGAGCTTGCTCTCGATATCGCGGGTGCGCTCCGGCTCGGCGGCAGCAACCCGTACACTGCCGCGCCAGCGCCTGCCGAGCTCACGCATCGGCCGCCACTCCCAACCGAGCACGGCGAGCAGGTCAGCCGGCACGCGCAAGCGTTGCTCTTGCTCGGCACGCAGCTCGAGATCGGCGGGCATCTTACGGCCGGTCTTGGCGTTCAGCGTCAGCAACACTCCCTCGACCCAGGATTCGGCACGCTGGAGTTGCAGCTGCCAATGGGCAGGGTGGTTGTCGTCGGCGTCAATCGGGATCAGCCGGTAGCTGCGGGCAATCGGGACCTCGCTGGCCGCGACCATCTGTCTGCCGACCTCGATGGCCTCGATCTGTTCAAGGAGCAGACCCGCGTCAGGGCCCTCGACCTCCAGGCTCGAGCAGAGCCCCCTTGCATCGGCCACGAGGCGCTGCAGCCGAAAATGGCCGGCTTCCGGATACTCGAGCACCAGGGTCTCAGTCAGGGTGCTACCGGCGAGCGGTTGATCCGGATGCTGAATCGGCTTGAAGCGAAGGCGGCGTTGGGAACGATCACTCGCGGCGAGGTCGACCGACCATCCGCGCCGCGAAAACGGCTCGACGAGCCCGAGGATCTCATGGTGGGTCAGCGGGACTGGCCCTGGTGACTCGCTCTGTAATGCTGGCGTCGGCACTCTGGCAATGCGAACCATAGTCTTTAAGCGTCGAACAGTCTTGGTTTACAGATCTCTGACGATACCTGGCTTCGTTCTGAACTGCATCCCTAATGTCCTTGAAATAACTGGGGTTCCGATTAGCGCCAGTGAACAGGATCAACGCCTGACGGCCTCCGGCCAAGCCTCCCAATCGGCCAACCGGGCCAGGCTGACGGCCATATTCGAGCGCGCCCCGTGGCGAGTGTTCAGCCCGTAGACAACGCTATGAATTCCCACCACTCGGCCCCGGTGGAGCACTGGACCGCCCGAGTCGCCAGGGCAAAGCGAGGGTCCCGAGTCCAAGCGCTGACCCGCTTGTGTGTAGAGATTCACCGCATCGACGCGGATGACATGCGACCAGCCCGAGCGCCGCATGGCGGTCGATCCGTCGCCGGCGCGATTCAGGCCCGTACAGCCGAAGCCGACCAATTCGACCTGGGCATTCGGCCCGGGAGGATCAAAGTCGACGCCCTTGACTGGAATCGATGGCGTTGCAGTCTGCAATCGCAGAAGCGCCAAATCAGGATAGCGTGCGGCAAAATGGTGACGCATGCGCAGCCCTTCCTCGAGCGTCGCAGCTGGAAGCCCGCCCCGTCCCTCACTGAGCTCGGCGAGCCGTCGGCGTCGATACTCGATGAACTTGGTGAGCCCTTCCCGATATGCCCCTGGAAGATGGGTACGCTCGATCACTACGATGGCCATATTGGCCCGATTCGGCTGCTCGCTCGCGTTGTCAAGACGAACGGTTCCACCGGAGCGAAACGCTGACCGTAGCTGGCCGCTGTGAGCATCGACGACACAATGAGCAGCCGTCAGCAGCGTTCGCGGACCGATCTTCACCGCGCTGCACAGCGCGGCCTGATCGGCGCGAAGCGTTACGACCTCAGGATGACGCGCATCACTGTCCGGCTCACCGCCGCTCAGCGCCGAGGCGTGGGGAGAGACCATCAGGGCGAGGATGAGAACGAGGACGAGCGATAATATGGACGTTCGTGTTCCGGGATTCCGTGAGTCATTGGTCCACTCAGCGGAGCGGTTAAGGGACATCAGTCGCATTGGAAACCAAGGTCAGAGAGATTTCATCCTATCGCCCCTCAATACCTGGATGAAGCAGGCCAGCTTAGGATGATCAGAGGATATCGAGCGAGCAGAAGCACCTGCCAGAGCGCGGCGAGGATCGCGCTGAGCCATCGGTTGCGCATGCTTCAGCACTCGGGCAGTCCCATAAACCCATGGAGAAACCAGCGCCGGCTGCCGCGCATCTCGCGGTAGATCCAAAGTCGCTCACCACTGTGGGCCGTCGCGATATAGTAATCGCGGGCAATCTCGAAGCCATCCCACCAGCCAGTCTCGATGCGCTCACATCGGCTGCCGAGACTGAGCGGACCATCGAGCCACGGCCTCCGGTCCCGCTGCTCGAGCAGCAACGGCTCGGGTAACAGCCATATGGGGCGCTCGGCATGGGTCAGAGGCCCCTTCTTATCAGAACCAATGTAGCGCGATCCGGCATTGGACGGAACGGCATCAACGCTCGATGAGCGCCAGCACCAGGCGCGCTCGGGGCGATGGTCCATCGCCAGAGCCAGACCGCG
>JAAAOQ010000244.1 GCA_009908845.1 Gammaproteobacteria bacterium | reverse complement strand
CCGGACGAGGCAGCGGTCCACGATCGGAGCGAAGATCGGCGAGGGGCGACCTCCGAAACAGGCGCAGGAAGCGGTGACACCGTTATCATAGGCGAAGCGGTGCGCCGCGCGACGCCGACCTGGCTGCGGGCTTGGTGGGCGAGCTTGTCTGCGTTCATTTGGCTGAAAACGATAGGAGCAAAGATGTTCGGCCTCCTCAGCGATCTCCTCGTCGATCTCTTCCGCTGGCGGCGTGGGCCGCACGACCGTCCCCAGCACCCATCGCCCGAAACGGCGCTAGGTGCCGCGTCTCAATCCCCGCCAACGGGCAGTCCCTCGGAGTCTTCGGTCTCTGCGGCGCCAGCTGAGTCAGAGGCCGCGCCGGCATCGACTCGACAACAGGCGTCTGCTACGGCATCGCCAAGCGGCGATACTGTGGCGCGGGCAGCATCGACAGCCGAGGCCCCAGCCAACGGGGCTCCGCCGAAGAAGACCCCAGCCAAGAAGGTCTCGACCAAGAAGACGAGCACAAAAAAGGCGACGGCGAAGAAAGCGACAACGAAGAAGGCCCCGCCGAAGCAAGGCGCCACAACGAAGGCGACGGCCAAGAAGGCGTCGACCAAGAAGGCGTCGACCAAGAAGGCGTCGACCAAGAAGGCCCCGGCCAGCAAGAAGACTGGACAATCGACCAGGCGCGACACCAGTAAGGACTCGGGCTCATCCAGCTAGGGTGTGTCCATCGTTTGCTTCCGGAGGCTGTCGCGACCGGTAGCCCCGGAATCTTGGAGGCACTATCGGACAGGCACTCGCCTTCGTCGGGAGCGAACCGGGCAGTCTAAGATCCCGCTTCAGCCTACCGCGCCGCCGCTCGGGCGAATGAGCCACGATGCTCGCTTTGCCTGCTGCACCGCTGGCGCGCTGGTCCATCAGACTGAGTACGGGTCCGTTCTAGGCGGCGAGCGCCTGCGGCTCATGCGTCAGGCAACCCTTCGGACAGACGCGTGAGCAGGCCTCGCAGCCAATGCAGTCCATGCTGTCTTTGAGGTTCATGACCATGCCCGGCGCCTCATCGAAGTCGTCGTCGAAATCATCGTCGTCATCCAGATCCAGCTCGTCGCGGTCGATCAGTTCGAAGACGTCACGCGGGCAGACCTTGAAACAGCGGCCGCAGCCGATGCAGTTGTTCTGATTCAGGTCGACGATGAAGGATGGGGTCCATTCGCTGCCGCCACGGGTGACTCCGGTGATGGTGCTCATTATGCTGCTCCGCTGGTTTGGCCCTGATCGTGCCGCCATTGATTGACTGCGGGGCGCTCTCAGGGGAGGACTGAAGGGGTATGATTGGCTCGATACCGCGCTGATGGTTATCGCTGGTTCAATAGATTGCCGGACAGAAGGCGCCTTCAAACCTCGTCTTTGCAGGCTCTGCGCTCCGGCATAGAGGCCGAATGGCGACAGATGATCTGCCGGCTCGACCGCTGGTCAGGCCTCGGCTGCGGCCTGGGCCTCTTTGAATCTGGCGTTGGCTTCGGACCAGGCCTGGCAGGCGTCATAGGTCGCTTGAGCCATGGCCGGTATCTCCTCGAAGGCGGCCGGTAGGCGGTCTTCGACCAGGTCGTGCAACTCGCTCGCGCGCTCGCTGGCGATGCGCTTCGCCTTCTTGGTCGCCTTCTCGAGGGCCTTGAGATCGTCTTCGTTCATCGGTTTGCTCTCAGGTTGACTCGCGCAAGCTCCTGATTGATCTGTCCGCAGGAGCCAGTCTGTTGGGGCGTCTTAGAGGCCGGCGACGTCGCTGTGCTCGCCGATCAACTCGAGCGCGACTGCCAGCAAGGTGTCGGCCTCGTCCTTCATCTTCGACAGCGACGGGAAGCCGAACCGATGTACGTCGCGTAGGGTGCGGTCCATCACCACCAGCTTCCCGACCGTGATCAGGGCGCGGCCGAAGCCCTCGTGGCTCAGGTGGAGCAGCGGGATGGCGCGCAGCCCACATTCCTGCTCGATCATGACTGCGATCGCGTTGTAGAACGCCTGCAGGCGGGCGACGACGATCTCGTCTGGGTCGCCAACGATCGGGATCTCGCGCTTCTTCGCCTTGGTCAGCACATAGGGCTCGAGGATCTCGGCCGAAGAGAGGTTGTCATAGGTGCCGTAGGGGTCGATCGCGCGGACCTGTCGCACCATCTCGGACGCGAATTCGGTGCCGAGCACCGGATCATCGGGCGAGATGGCCGGGCTGGGTGGGGCTTCGGGAGTCGCAACGGTCATCGGGTTCTCCTGGTTGTCATGCTGGGGCTATCCGCCGACGGAAGGGTGGTTCTCGGGAATCAGGATTGGCGGTCGATCATCGGCACGGCGCAGCAGGATCGGTCGAAAGCGCGCGCGGGCGCCGGTGCCGCCGGTGATCAGCGCGGTCAGCAGCAGGCCAAGGGCGAGGCCGGTAAGACCAACCAAGGCGCTGCCGAGATCGCTGACGGCGAGGGCGTCGGCGGCGCTGGCGCTGCCGACGAAGGTCAACAGCGGCAGTAGGTAGGCGACCAGCGAGGCGCGCACCAAGGTCTGGTTGCGCACGCCGATGGTCACCTGCTCGCCGGGGCTGACGCCGATCGGGTCCCGCACCCGCAGGCGGGTCGCGGCGCCGTTGCCGAAGAGCTTGGCGAGGGTCGCGCTCTCGCAGCGATCGGCACGGCCACAGCCGGCGCAGCCGCTCTCGCGGGCGACCTCGATCAAGGCGGCGCCGTCGGCGACGGCGAGCACGGTGGCGCGTTGCTCGATCATCGGGTGGTCTCCTGGATCGCGGTCATTCCTGCCAGCCCTCGGCCGCCATCGCATCGAAGCGGCTCGGGCTGCGCGGGGCCTGCTGCTCGATCGCGCGCTGGAGCCAGGCGCTCGGGCCGTCGCGCAGCTCGCGCTTGAGCGCATGCAGCAGGGCGCTGATCAGGGTGCCGGGGGCGACCTTGATCGGCTGCACGCCCTGGGCGCGGAGTTTGCCGATGGCCGAGGCGCCGACCGCCTGGCAATAGACCGCGATGCAACCGTCAAGGGCGTCGATCTTGGCGCCGAGCTTGTCCTCATTGCCGTCCATGTCGAGCCGGCCGAACTGGGCGACCTCGAGCAGGGAATAGCCGCTGGGCCCGACACGGTAGACCGCGAAGCCTTCGGCGGCGCCGAAGTGCTGGTCGACGCGCTGACGATCGCTGCTGGCAAAGGCGACCTTGACGGTGATGGGGTCGGTTTCCTCGGTGCCGACGAGCTTGAGCTGGCGTTTCATCGTCATGGTGATGTGCTCGCGTCAATCTGTTCTAGAGATCGTCTCAATTCACCAAGGCGTGGGGGCGAACCGATGCGGCGACCGGCCTCGCCAACGGCCTCGGAGGCGCGCTCGCCTCTCTCTGGGTGCGATACGGCCACAGGGCTCAAGCGACCGCGACGCCTTGGTGCGGGTCTTGTGACTGGCTGTCGCGCTCGCCCTCGGGCCATTGCTTGAGCCGGGAGCGATAGGGCGCGATCTCGCCCTTGTGCAGCCCGAGGAGGATGTTGGCGAGGTCGAACAGGGTCTGGCGGCTGCCCGAGTAGCCGATCCACTGCCGCTGCCAGCCGCCGACCAGGTCGAACTGCGGGAAGCCGGCGCGCAGCAGCGGGATGCCGAGCCGCTCGGCGGTTTGGACGCCGTGGCTGTTGGTGATCAGCACCTCGGCGGCGTTGGCGCGGGCGAGCTGCTCGAGGTCTTCGAGGTCGCCGATCTTGATCTCATTCGTGACCGCCGCGCGCAGGCTCGGCGCATTGGTCGGCGCGACGGCCGCGACCGTCTCGGCGCCCAGGCTCGCGAGCAGCTGTGTGAAGCCGACCAGTAGATCGGCGTCGGCGGCGAGCGCGATCCGCGCCTGGCCGAGCGCGAAGTGGGCATCGAGCATCGCGTCCTGGAGCTGCGAGCGCTGGCGCTCGATGCGCTCCGGCACCGGCTCGGCGCTGATCTCGGCGAGGGTCGCAATGAAGCGGTCCATCGCGTCGAGCCCCATCAGGTGTGGGAAGCGATGATCGGGCACCCCGGTGCGCTCGGCGAGCAGGTCGGCGGCGCCGGCCATCGAGCCGCCAATGACGAGCGTGGCAGCGGCATCGCCGAGCGTCGCGAGCTCGTCGAGCGGGGTGCCGCCGATGGTCAGCGCGTTGTAATCGCTATCGGCGAGATGGCCGTCGAGCGCATCGGCGATGTCCGGCAGCACCACCGGGCGCAGCCGGAAGCGCTCGAGCAGGTCCTTCAGGTGCTCGATGTCCCCGGTGGTCAGATGCGAGCCGACCAGGACATTGACCTGGCGCTGGCGGCGGCCGGGGCGGGTGCCGGCGGCGGTGGCCTTGGGCACCAGCTCGTCGATCAGCGCCCGCACCGCGGCGTTGAAGCCTGTCTCGAGGCAGCCGCTGTAGTCCGGCGAGGCGACCGGCACGACCGCGACCTGCTCGAACTCCGGATGGGCGCTGCGGAATTGGCGCACCGCGCGCTTGATGTCGGCGCCCTGGGTCTCGACCAAGCCGGTGGTCGGCAGGCCGATCAGCGCTGGATCGTGCTTCTTGCAGATGGTCGCCAGCCCCTCGACCACGGCATCGTCACCGCCCATGATGGTGCTGACCTGGTCCATGGCCGTGGTCTGCATCGGCATCGGCTCGCGGAAGTGCTGAATGAAGAAGATCTTGCCGAACGCGGTGCAGCCCTGGGAGCCGTGCAGCATCGGCAGCGAGCGATGCATGCCGAGGAAGGCGAGGGTGGCGCCGAGCGTCGCGCTGGCCTTGAGCGGGCCGACCGAAAGGGCCTTGTTGCGCTTGACGATCGTCGGGCCGACCGTTTCGGTTTGGGTGCTGACCGGAGCGCCTGTTCTGGCCGTTGCTCTCTCGGCGGTCTGCCCGTCTGTCAGGGCGCCGGCCTGACCGGCGTTGCGCGGGCCACGATTCGACTGTCCAACGGTAACGGTTTGCTCAGCCATCGGTTACACCTCCACTGTGGTTTGGGCTTGAGTCGGCGCACGGGATGTCGTGTCGGACGGCGTGCCCCGGTGCTCGCGAGCGCCAGCACTAGCGCCGGCGGCGGCACTGTCCTGACCCCGCTTGGCCTGACCCTGACCCGTTCTGGCTGCGCTCGCAGCCGTGGTGCCTGCAGCGACGCTGGGCTCAGCGGCGGCGGTGCTCGGCGTCATCGCGCCGCCGCCGGCACTGCCGGCGAGACGCCAGGGCGGCGCGCTGCGCACGACCGGCCAGATCGGGCTCTCGATGGTCAGGCAGAGCTGGCGGGCGAGCTCGAGCATGCCGTCGTAGCCGGCGTAGCCGTATTCGCGCTCCTGATTGATATCGAGGAACGGGATGCGGGCCTTGAGCGCGGTGTACTGATTGCGGCCGCCGGCGACCATGATGTCGGCGCCTTCGCGCCAATAGAGATCGAGCAGGTTGCGCGGGTTGCCGTCCTCGATCATCACCGCGTCCTCGCCCATCAGCGCGCGGATGCGGGCCTTGTCGTCCTCGGTCGACTTGCGGGTGCCGGTCGCGACCACGGTCATGCCCAGATCCTGCAGGGCCGAGACGATCGACCAGGACTTGACCCCGCCGGTGTAGAGCAGCACCCGCTTGCCGCGCAGCCGCGCGCGACAGGGCTCGAGCGCGGCGTCGAGGCGCGCCTCCTCGCGCGCGATCAGGGCCTCGGTGCGGCGCGTCAGATCGGGATCAGCGAGCAGCCGGGCGAAGTCGCGCAACGCCCGCGACATATCCTCGACGCCGTAGAAGCTGCCCTCGAACCAGGGCGTGCCGAAGGCCTGCTCGAGCTTGCGGGCGACGTTGATCATGGCCTTGGAGCAGACCATCATGTTGGCCTCCGCGCGGTGCATGGTCTGCACCTCGTGGAAGCGCGCATCGCCGGAGAGGGTGCAGAGCACGCGCAGGCCGAGCTCGTCGAGCACCGGCAAGACATGCCAGAGCTCGCCGGCGATGTTGTATTCGCCGACCAGCGAGATGTCGTGGACCTTGAAGTCCGGTCGCTCGATGCCGGGCGGGACCGGGTCGGGCTCGCGGCCGCCGCAGACCTGCTTGACCATGGTCTCGCCGGCGATGCGGTTGCCGAGGTTCTTGGTGCCGTAGAAGCCGGCGGCATCGACCGAGATCACCGGCTTGCCGAAGCGCTCGGCGGCGGCCTTGCAGACCGCGTCGACATCGTCGCCGATCAGCGCCGGCACGCAGGTGTTGTAGACGAAGACCGCGGCCGGGTCGTAGCTGTCGATCGCCTGCTTGATCGAATGGAACAGGCGCTTCTCGCCGCGGCCCATGATCACGTCCTGCTCGGTCAGGTCGGTGGTCATGCCGAGCTTGTACAGGCTTGGGCCGGTCGAGCGGCTGCCGCGGTTGTCCCAGGCGCTACCGGCGCAGGCGATCGAGCCGTGCACGATGTGGGCGACATCGCCGATCGGCAGCAGGGCGATCTGGGCGCCGTCGAAGGCGCAGCCGCCGGCGGTGGCGCCGGGCTTCGGCTTGGCGCAGCCCGACTTGCCCTTGTCGTTGTGCTCGCAGGCGGGCTCGTCCAGCAGGGCGGCGATGTCTTTCTGTTTCATTCCTCGGGGTCCAGCAGCGCAGTGAATGGCGAGAGACGATTGAGGAAGCACTAAGCAGGCTACGTGCCAGAGCAGCACTGTGATCGCGGTTTGATCGGTTTTTGTTGACCAGGGAACGGCTTAGCGGCGTCTGGGCGATGGCCTGAAGTGGCGCGGTCGATTGTTGCAAAGCGAACAACCATTCCCGGTTGCGGCCTTTACAACAGCCCCGGGCGGGGCGGTCATGGCCGATGCTGCTGACAGCGTCCGGTCGGTTTCCCGGCGGCTCGGAGCGTCTCGGCCTGGGGGGCTCGGCAGCGTTGGCATCTAGTTTGCTTACTATGCCAGGATTGCCTCTGACCCGCCGAGAATGCCCATGTCCCCCGAATTATCCGATCTCGCCAACGCGCTGCGCCGCGGCGATCTGATCCCCTACCTCGGCCCCGGTGCGCTGGCATCGGTCGTCGACCCGCAGACCGGTGAGTCCATCCCGGCCGATAGCGACAGCCTGATCCTGGCGATGAACAGGGGCCGGCCGATGTCGAAGCGGCTGATGTGGGAATTCCCGCG
>JAAAOQ010000189.1 GCA_009908845.1 Gammaproteobacteria bacterium | reverse complement strand
GATGGCGCCTTGGCGCAGGTCTCGGCCGAGACGCCGCGCTCGGCCGACGCACCGAGCATCCAGACCCCGGTCTCGCGCGCGCAGCTCGAGGCCAAGCTGGCCGAGCTCGAGGAGAACACCGAGCTGTCGAGCGAGACCAAGCAGCAGCTGAGCGAGCGCTACCGGAATGCGCTCGCGAATCTGGAGTCGATGAACGCCTTTGAGAGCGAGGCCGCTACCTACTTGGAGGCACTGGATACCGCGCCTGAGAAGGCCGCAGCGCTGCGCGCCGAGGCCGGGCGCCTCAAGACCGCCGCCGACCCACCAGTCGAGCTGCCGGCGCAGGTCACGGTCGCTGAGATCGAGCAGCTGTTGGCGCGCGAGCAGGCCGAAGCCGCCGCGCTCGAGGCGCAGCTCGCCGAGCTCGACAAGATCCTCAGCGACCAATCGAGCCAGCCCGCCGAGGTCCGCCGGCGCCTCGCTGAAGCCACCCAGGAATTGACCGAGCTCGAGGCCGAGCTCAACCGGCCCCAGCCCGAGGGGCAGTCGGACGCGCTCCGCCAAGCGCGTCGCTGGGCGCTCGAGACCCGGCGCGCCGCCCTGCGCGCCGAGATGATCATGCTGGACCAACGGATCGTGAGCGCCGACGCCCGCCGCCAGCTCACCGAGGCCCGACGCGACCAGCGGGCTGCGGCGCTCGAACGGCTCAGGCTCAGACGGGCCTACCTCGAGAACGAGGCGGACCGGCTGCGCAAGATCGAGGCCGAGCGCGTCCGCGCCGAGACCGAGAGTGCCGAACGTGAGCTCGCTGAAGCCGCTCCGGTGGTCCAGGCGCTCGCCCACCGCAATCGCGAGATCAGCGAGACCATCACCGAGGTCACCGCCGCGCTCGACCGGATCGACGAACAGCATGTCGCCATGGAAGAGCAGCTGCAGGAGACACGGCTCCAGCTCAAGAGCGCGCGCGAGCGCATCGCGGCGGCCGGTCTCAGTCAAGCCGTCGGGCAGATCCTGGTCGACGAACGCGCCGATCTGCCCGACCCGGGCCTGCTCCGCGAACGGGCCGATGAGCGTGCCGAAGAGATCGCTGAGGTCACCTTCGAGCAGATCCAGCTGCGCGAGGCGCTGCGCAGGCTCGACGAGATCGACGCCGCCGCGGAGGCCGTGCTCGAAGACGCCGACGCACCCGCAGACGCGACCCTCCGGGCTCAGGTCATCGCTCAGCTCGAGCGTCAGCGGGACCTGCTCGAGCGGGCGCTGCGGGTGCAGGACAGCTACCAGCGGTCCATCGGCGACCTCGACTTCACCGCCGACCAATACGCGGACGTGGTCACGCAGTACCGCGACTTCCTGGCCGAGCATCTGCTCTGGGTCCGCAGCACGGCGCCGATCACGGAGCAGCCGCTGGCACCGCTTAAGTCGGCGCTCTGGTGGCTGATCGCCCCGCAGCATTGGGGCGAGGTACTGGAATCGATGGCTCGAATCGCGAGTTCCTCGCCGCTGTTCTGGCTCGGCCTCCTCCTGTTCGCCGCGCTGCTCGCAACCGGCCCGCGGCTCCGGCGCCGCATCCGCGGTTACTCGGAGCCGATGCGCCGGATCAGCACCGACCGCTTCGGCTACTCGGTCTCAGCGCTCGGCCTGACCCTGTTGGTGGCGGCACCTTGGCCGCTGCTCAGTGCGCTCCTCGGCTGGGAGCTCAGTCGCGCTTCGGCTGGCACGCCGTTCTCGCTCGCCGTCGGCAGCGGGCTGTTCACGATCGCCCTCCCCTTCTATTTTCTGCGTGCCTTCCGGCTCCTATGCATGCCCAACGGCCTTGCGGATCGGCATTTTCGCTGGTCCGCGAGCACATTGCGCACGCTGCGCCGAACGATGCAGTGGATGGCCTGGGTCTTGCTTCCGCTCGGCTTTGTCGGCCAGACGGCGGGGCATTACGACGACCCCGGCTTCAACGGCACCTTGACGCGATTCATCGTGGTCGCGATCGCGGTTGGCCTGACCGTCCTGACGGCGCTGCTCGCGCACCCCAAGCGCGGTCTCTTCGCCGCCGCCCTCCAGGCTCAGCCACAAGGCTGGCTGAATAAGACGCGCCACCTCTGGTATCCCACCCTCGTCGCAGTCCCGATTGTGCTCGCCGGCGTCAGCTTGGCCGGCTACCTCTACACGGCTGGCATCCTGTTGCGCTCGCTGCTCAGCGAGCTCTGGCTGGCGCTGGCCCTCGTGGTCGCGCATCAGATGATCGTGCGTTGGCTGATCGTGACGCGACGGGGCCTGGCGTTGGAGGCGGCACTCGAGCGCCGCGCCCAGCGTGAGGCCCAACGGGAGGCCGCCGAGCAAGGCGCCCAGCGACTGGAAGCGCCCGATGAGCCGGTCGACCTCGCCGCGCTCGACAGCCAGACCCGCCGCCTGCTCAACAGTGTGATCGTCATCGTCGCCGCGATCGGGCTCTGGATGATCTGGTCCGACGTACTCCCGGCCCTGAATGTCTTCGATCAGCAGACCCTCTGGTCCTATACCACCGAGGTCGAGGGCGCCAAGGAGCTGGTGCCGGTCACGCTGGCCGATGTCGGCCTGATCCTGATCATCGGCGCAGCGGCAGTGGTCGCGGTCAAGAATCTGCCAGCCCTGCTCGAGATCCTGCTGCTCAAGAACAGCTCGATCACCGCCAGCGGCCGGTACACACTGGTCAAACTGACGCGCTACCTCATCACCGCGATCGGCGCCCTGCTGGTGTTCAGCGCGCTCGGGCTGTCCTGGGGCGAGGTGCAGTGGCTGATCGCTGCGCTCGGCGTCGGCATCGGCTTCGGGCTGCAGGAGATCGTCGCCAACTTCATCAGCGGCCTGATCATCCTGTTCGAGCGGCCGGTGCGGGTCGGCGATATCGTCACCATCGGTGACACCACCGGCACGGTCAGCAAGATCGAGATCCGCGCGACGACCATCCGCAACTGGGATCGCCAAGAGCTGTTGGTGCCGAACAAGGAGTTCATCACGGGCCGGCTGCTGAACTGGACCCTGAGCGATCAGCTCAACCGTGTCGTGATCCCGGTCGGCATCGAATACGGCAGCGATACCCGCAAGGCCCTGGCGCTGCTGAGCGAGGCGGCCGCCGAGCATCCGTTGATCCTCGACGACCCGGAGCCCATGATCACCTTCGAGGGATTCGGGGACAACGCCCTCAACCTCGTGCTCCGCTGCTACCTCGAGACGCTGGATTTCCGCCTCGCAGCGATCAGCGAGCTGCATCAGGCGATCGATGACAAGTTCCGCGCCGCCGGCATCGGCATCGCCTTCCCGCAGCGCGATATCCACCTGCGCTCGGCCGAGCCGATCGAGATCAGGATGCGTCGCACAGCCGCACTGCCGACGAATAGCCCGCAGTCGCCGGCAGCACCTGATCAAGCCGGCGCCAACCAGACGAGTTGATCCCGCCCGGCCACTGATGGCCAGACAGCGCTGGGATGGAAGCCGCACCGGCGCCGCATCCCGGCTGGCGATGCCGCAAAGCCGAGCAAAGCTGTTTATACTCTGCAGCCGTTGCCGCCACGTTGCGAGAACCGCATGGCCGACGCCGCCGTTTCCGTCACCCCAGATCCTGATCGGCCGTCTGATCGGCGGCCCGATCGATCGCCTGACCGTACGCTTGATCAGCCTCCTGATGGGCACTCTGCCCGTCATCCCGATCGGAATCCTGATCCGCAGGTCAGGGCTGCGGCCCCCGAAGCCCCCACACCGCCGGACAGCTTTGCCGCGGTCGACCTCGGCTCGAACTCGTTCCATCTGTTGGTGGCACGCCTCGACGGCGGCACCTTGCAGGTCATCGACCGCTACAAGGAGATGGTCCGCCTCGGCGAGGGCCTGACCGAGGATAAGCAGCTCCTTCCCGAGGTCGCCGAGCGCGCCCTCGCCTGTCTCGAGCGGATCGGCCAGCGCCTGCGCGGTGTCGCCCCGGACAATATCCGCGTCGTCGGCACCAACACCTTGCGTCAGCTACGCGCCGAGACGGGCTTCGTCGAGCAGGCCGAGCGGCTACTCGATCACCCAATCGAGGTCATCGCCGGCCGCGAAGAGGCGCGGCTGATCTATCTGGGTGTGGCCCATGGGCTCGCGATCGGTGATGAGAAGCGGCTCGTCGTCGACATCGGCGGCGGCAGCACCGAACTGATCGTCGGCCAGGGCTTCCAGGCGACGCTGCGCGAAAGCCTGCACATGGGGTGCGTCAGCATCTCGCGGCGCTACTTTCCCAACGACAAGATCACCGCGAAGGCGATGGACAAGGCGGAGCTGGCCTGCGCGCTCGAGATCCGGCCGGTTCGCGAGCTCTTTCGCCAGTCCGGTTGGTCGACGGCGACGGGCAGCTCCGGGACGATCAAGGCGATCGCCTCAGTGCTTGCAGCCGAGGGCTGGAGCGAGGACGGTATCACGCTCGAGGGCCTGGCACGGCTGCGCGACGCGATGATCGATTGCGGCAAGGTCTCGGCACTGGCGTTCAAGGGGCTCAGCGATGAGCGCCGGCCCGTGTTCGCCGGCGGTGTCGCCGTCTTGCGCGCCGTCTTCCAGCACCTCGGCGTCCAGCAGATGCGCGCCTCCGACCAGGCGCTGCGTGAAGGGCTCATCTATGAGATGGACGGGCGCGTGCACCATGAGGATGTGCGCGAGCGCACCGTCGCGACCCTCTGTCGCCGCTTCGAGACCGATCCCGAGCATTCGGGACAGGTGCGCGCCACCGCGCTGGAACTGCATGCGCAGCTGCGCGAGCCCTGGTCGCTAGGCCATGAAAACCATCCGAAGATGCTCGGTTGGGCGGCCGAGCTGCACGAGATCGGGCTGGCGGTTTCGCATAGCCAGTACCAGAAGCACGGCGCCTACCTGCTCCGCAATGCGGACCTCTCCGGCTTCACTCGCCAGGAACAGGACGTGCTTGCGGCCCTCGTCCTGGGGCATCGGCGGAAGTTCCCGGTCGATACGTTCGCGGAGCTGCCGCAGCCGGCTCGCGAGTGTGGCCGTCGGCTCGCCATCCTGCTGCGGTTGGCGGTGCTGATGCATCGCGGCCGTTCAGCAAAGGCCAACCCCAGACCACAGGTCAGCACCGACGACGAGAATCTATCACTGCGGTTCCCGCCGGACTGGCTCGATGACCACCCGCTCACGCGGTTGGAGTTCGAGGAGGAGGCCGCACGCCTCGCCCCGGCCGGCATCAGACTCGATTTTGGCTGAGCGATAACCGCCGATACCCTCAACATCGGCGCAAACGGCGCGGCTTGCTGGTAGAATCTCCGCAGGTGAGTGCGAGCCGCTGTCGTCGCGTCGCGCCCGGCCTCGTCCTCGCTGTAACTGCCCCTAACTGACGTACCACGCCGCTCCAGACACCAATTGACGGAGGATTCTAGATCATGGCCAAACTCTTTTCCGCCGAATGGATGAACCAGCTCAAGGACGCCTGGAACAACGATCCCGAGGTCAGCGGCAAACTCGCCGAGATCGGGTTCGACTCCATCATCACCTGCGGATTCAAGGACGAGGCCGATCCGCGTGGCGTATTCGTGGTCGAGAAAGGGATCTGCGTCCGCGCCGGCGATTGGTCGGATGAGCAGCCCGATTGGGACATGCGGGCTGACATGAAGGATTGGCTGAAGTGGGTCGAGAAAGGGATCGGCATGGTCGGGATGGGCACCGCCTACGCCACCGGCAAGCTCAAGTTCAAGACCGGAGACTACTCTGCGATGATCAAGGACCCGCGTATGGCCGGCCCGTTCGTCAAGAGCTTCAACCTGATGAAGCAGATCGGCGCCGACGAGCTCGGTTAAGCGGCTCGATAAGCCGTTCGATTTCAGGGCGTTGCTCGAACGCAGAAACCCGCCGCAAGGCGGGTTTTTTATTTCCAGACTGCTTGACCGACGACATCGCATCGCGTATTTGAGACCCGGGGGTTGCGCCATATCACAGACGCGACGGGGCATCCTTTAGGAAGCTAAGCGGTCATGCTCCAGCCTGGGTACAGGGCCAGAGCAGAGATGACCATCTTCTGGAGAGACCCGCCCATGCGAGGCCGCATCCACTTCGCGCAACCTCAGATGCTGCGACATAGACCGCGCCAGATTCTGCACCAGATTCTGAACCAGCGTCTGCGCCGGTTCGTTGAGGCCGCCCCGGCCGACGCACAGCCCACCCAAGAGAGCCGACCAGCGCCCAAACAGGCGCGGTCGCTGCCGGCGTTCACGCCGGGGCTCACCGCGCTTGGGACGCTCGTCCTCGCGCTCACCGCGCTCGCTGCGATGCCGAGCGCCCTCTTCGCCGATGCATCCGGCTGGCCCACCCCGCCCGCCAGCGAGGCACCGAAGCCGCAGGTCTCCGGTCCGCTGCAGGGCGGCACCGCCGATCACAGCAAGTTTGAGGAGCTCAAGGGTCCCTTCGCCAACGGCTCGGAGGTCACCGAGGCCTGCCTCGGCTGCCACACCGAGACCGGCGAGCACTTCATGCAGAACATCCACTGGACCTGGTCGTACCAAGACCCGAACACCGGCCAGCAGCTCGGCAAGCGCTACCTGATCAACAATTTCTGCACCAATTCGCGCGGCAACGAGGGGATGTGCGCGCAGTGCCACGCCGGTTACGGCTGGAAGGACGAGGATTTCGACTTCAGCGACGAGACCAAGATCGACTGCCTGGTCTGCCACGAGACCACCGGCACCTACTACAAGACCCCGAACAGCGAGGGCCATGCGGCCTGCTCGGTGATGTTCGAGGGCAAGGAGCCGATCGATCTGGCCGCCGCCGCGCAGAGCGTCGACCTGCCGCAGCGTGCCAACTGCGGCAGCTGTCACTTCAACGGCGGCGGCGGCGACAACGTCAAGCACGGCGACCTCTCGACCGCGCTGATCGAGCCGCCGCGCACCCTCGATGTGCACATGGGCGCCGACGGTCTCAACTTCGCCTGCACCGCCTGCCATGTGACCAACAAGCACATCTGGGCCGGCAGCCGCTACAACGTCGTCTCCAAGGACACCGAGGGCACCGGCCTACCCGGCCAGCGCACCGATGTCGCGACCTGCGAATCCTGCCACGGGCTGGCACCGCATCCAGTCGACTCGCTGGCCAGCTTCAAGCTCAACGACCATGTCCAGAGTGTCGCCTGCCAGACCTGCCATATCCCCGAGTTCGCGC
>JAAAOQ010000149.1 GCA_009908845.1 Gammaproteobacteria bacterium | reverse complement strand
GGGCATTCGACACACTCCGGTGCATGCGTGACACAGAACCATCTTGACAGGGGCTGTTGGGCATGGTCCCACACCCCCCAAGAGTTAGCACCTCACGGAACCCAATGAAGAGCACGACGGCGACCAACCCCCCGGTCGCTGAACTCACAGGCGGTTGGTGGTGCTCCGCCTCCCTAACATCACGAGCGTAGCGAGTGACCATGTGAGCCATGAGCCGTGACACAGTCTCTCATTTCACTAGAAGCCCTCGAAGCAGCCGCAAGCGATGAGAAGGCCAAGAAACGGCCTCTCACCGAGCGTCAGAAGCTGCTCGTGGACGCCGTGTGCAACTTCCAGGAGTTGCGACAGGCAGACTATGAGAGGTGGAAACGGGAAACTGCGAAGGCAAAGGATAAATCCGAGGTCAAGCCACGTAAGCGCCATCGCCAGCTGATCGCTGAAGCAGCAGGATACCCCGATACCCATTCGGGGAGAGTGATGGTGTATAATGATCTAGGAAAGTCTCACGTCCTCCAAGCAATATCCAACAGGATAAGGCAAAAACTCACCATGGGTGTTGTCTTGGCCAGTGACAGCATCTTGGAGCTGTCGACTGAGGCTAGGAGTGAGAAGGTACGTTTGGAAGCTGCCTCTAAGCTGTTGGACATGGCTGGCGTAGGCAACACCAACAGTGGCGGTACTGGTTCGGGTGGCTTGCAGGTCAACATCAACCTGGGTAGTGGCGATGATGGGGTGAAGACCATCAATGCCACGAAGGACAGCAGCGAGTAGGCTGTCATCTACATCTCGATGTAGGAGCTGTTGGTCTGCCGTAGCGTAGAGACCAACAGGGGGTGGGCGGTTCGGAAAAGCGCGGATCTCGAGAGAGATCGTATCCCACCCATATTTTTTCTCCCCAAACCTGCGAGGAGCCCCGGCGTGGCGTAGGCCCAACAGGGCGGGTATCATCGAGGCCCTTTCGAAGCCCTGTTGGAGGCGCACGGATGACCAAGCTCCCGGTCTGGGTTCAGCACCAGCTCGAGCGCCAGCGCCGGTCGCAGGAGCGGTTGCAGCGCGGCTGCCGGGTGGTACGGCTCGATCCGAGCTTCGCGGTGACGGTGCCGGCGGTGATGGATGGCTCCGACCTGGTGGTGTCGTGCAGCGGCTGCACCAGTCCGAAGGGGTGCCAGAAGACCGGGCGGTGCGCCTCGCTCAAGCTCGATGGCGAGCTCATGCGGGCGAGGAAGGGGCCGGTTGCCTGGGCGCGGGCCAAGCTCAAGCACGTCAAGGCCGAGGCTAAGGGGGAGCTTCACGGCCGGATCCTCGAAGTCGCCCAACAGGATCCGAGGCTGGATGAGGCGGCCGAGCACCGGCATTTCGCCCTCCACGCTGCGGCGATCGCGCTGCGGGACACATCCGAGGGCAAGGAGGGCTTCAAGCGGTGGTTCCCATCCTACAGGCTGGCGTGGTCGGCCTATCCCAGTGGGCTCTTCGCCGACCGGACCTCGCGCTATTGGTGGGTGGACAAGTCGTTTCGGTGGTGGCTGACGTCGTCCGAGCCCGCGCGGAGCGAGCTGCATCCCTGGGCCAAGGCGACGCTGAGCTGCATGAGGAAGCGGCTCGACGAGCATGTGATCACCGAGCCCGACACATTCGAGCTCTGGAGCTTCTTACAAGCGGTGAGGACATATGACCCGCAAAGCCTTCCACGAGTCCAAGTTCAAGGAAGCGGCGCAAGCCGCTCTCCAAGGCCAACAGGTGACGGTGATGCACCGCCCTGGTGGGTTGTCTGAAGTACGCCGCAAGTTAATCAGCGAGGTCGATGAACGCGCCGGCCACGGGGCTTATGCCCGTGCGTTGTACTGGTCTGCACTCGAAAAAATCGAGTACCTGGAGGTCGACCCTTTCGAGGAAACGTCATGACCGTCACCGTGATCCCAGACTTCAAAGAGATTTTCTGTGCTCGGCGACGCTCTCGCAAAATTCGCGGGGGAAGGGCGTCCGAGTTCCAGCTATCGCTTCAGATAGCTTCAAACAAGATCGTCAGTGATGATACGCCTGAACAGGTCAGGCAGTTTGCCGCAAAGGTTGCTGCTGGCGATATGCTACGTGCTTTAGACAGTGTCATTTATCGGGCAAACGAGGATCGAGAAGCAGCGGTCTCAGAGCTTGCGAGCATGCTTCTCGAAGCGCCATTGGAAGAAGATCAAGAGGAGTAGTTCTCAAGGCTTTCCATTCCACGCCGATGCTGTAGAGTGCGTTTCCGCAACCACCGGAGATGCACCATGGCGCGGCGTTGCAAGCTCTGCCGCACCGAGATCACGGCTACTGACGTCCTGAGCGGCATGGCCTTTCGCCAGCCGCGGAGCGATCGGAGACCGTTCGAGTGGATGCACAGCGTCTGTCCGGTGGAGATTCCGGCGGTGGAGACACCGTCCTTCTCAAAGCCCAGGAGCTGCCGTTCTCCCTGCGTCTCAAGCCGGAGGACCGCCGTCGGCTGAGGTCGGCGGTGTGGCATCGGTTCGGGCATCTGATCCCGGATGGGGTCGATCCGATCTACGAGATCGACAAGATGATCGACAGCCAGGGGCCGGTAACGGAGCAGAACCTGATTAAGCTGGCGGTCGACCGGAAGTGGGCGAGCTGATGTCCAACAGGCTTGGGAAGGCGCTGCAGAACTTCGGCGAGGCCGAGGCTCAGCAGGCCAGAATGGAGGCGGAGCTGCGCCAGGCGCCGGGCGGCAGCGAACGGCTGATGCAGGCGTTTCAGGCTTTGGGGCAGGCGGAGGCCGTGCGCACTCAGTCCGAGGCGGAGGCACGGCGCTCGGATCCCCCGGCTTACCTCGAAGGCCTACGCCGGCTAGAACGCGCTCAGGCGGCCGAAGCGCAGGCACGGGCGGAGCAGCGAACGGAAGGCCCGCCGTCGGCGGTGGATCTGCTTCGGCGCATCGCGAGCGGTTGACCACGGACGCGAGGTTGCGTACACGCAACTGGTGTCCTCCCAGTGAGCTCAAGCGGCGACCCCCGGGCGTCGCTCTTTTTTTGCTCAAGTCTTGTTGCGCATACGCAACCAAGGTAAAGCCGGAGCATGCCCAGCTTCAGCTTCGACCCTGACGGCGAGACCCTGAAGACATTCCTCCGCGACCGGGAGAGCCTGTTCAAAGGCATTCGCGGACCGGTTGGAAGCGCGAAGTCGTCCGCTTGCTGCTGCGACTTGTTCATGCGTGCGTTGGCGCAGAAGCCCGACGCCACCGGCTGGAAGCGGACCCGCTTCGCCGTCGTCCGTAAGAGCTATCCCGACTTGATGGCCACGACCGTCAAGACCTGGCGGCAGTGGTTTCCCGAGGTCGACCCGAAGACGGGTGAGAAGGCCTTCGGCAAGATGAACATGGCGCCGCCGATGCCGCGCCATCACGTCATCATTTCGCCGCAGGGCAAGATCGGCACGCAGTCTTTCGTGCCCGGCATCGACATGGAGGTGATCTTCAAGTCGGTGCCCGACGACCACCAGGAGACGCTGGAAAGCCTGTCGTCCCTCGAAGTCACGGCGGTGTGGGCGAACGAGGTCCGAGAGTTCAGTTTCGCCATCATCGACCGGCTGCGCGAGCGCATCGACCGCTACCCGCAGCGCGACAACGACAACCCGGAGATGTTCCCCGGCGCCACCGAGCCGGGGATCCTCTGCGACACCAACAGCCCAACCGACGACCACTGGTGGGCGATCATGTCCGGCGACTGCGAGCCGCCGGAGTGGATGACCGAGGACGACCGCAAGCTCCTGGTCAAGCCGCCAGGCTGGACGTTCTACACCCAGCCGCCGGCCGTGTTCGAGGACCGGGAGCAGGGCGAGTTCCTGGGCTGGAAAGAAAACCCGAAGCGCGAGAACAAGCGCTACCTCTCCAAGAACTATTACAGCGAGAACATCCGCGGCAAGAGCTTCAACGTCGTCCGTGTGCAGTACGGCAACCAGTACGGCGAGTTCGAGCCGGGGCGGCCGGTCTATCCGACGTTTGAGCGCTCGATCCACGTCAGCTCGCGCTCGCTCGAGGTCAATCCGAGCTACCCGATCTGCTGGGCGCAGGACTTTGGCCGGACGCCTTCGGCGATCTTCGTGCAGATGGTCGACGGCCAGCTGCGGGTGCTGGGCGAGATCACCGGCTCGAACATGGGGGCCGAGCGCTTCCTGGACGAGCTCGCGTTGCCGTTCGTCGCCCGCCGGTTCGGCTGGTATCCGCGGCTGAACTGGCTCTACTCGGGCGACCCGCGCGGTGAGGACCAGACCCAGGCCGACGAGAACAGCCCGTTCCGGGTCTTCCGCAACAAGCGGATCGCGATGATGGCCGCGCCGACCAACGACCCGGTCATCCGCATCGGCGCGGTCGAGCACCACCTGCAGAAGATGGTGGGCGCCGGCAAGCCGGGGTTGCTGATCGACCCCTCCTGCCGGCTTCTGATCTCCGGCTTCGAGGGCCGCTACCACTACAAGCGCGTGGCTGGCGATAGCACGCGCTACGACGAGAAACCCTCAAAGACCCATCCGTACTCGGACCTGCACGACGCGCTGCAGTACGGCGCGCTGCGTCTCGGCGCGCAGCACGGCCTGCTCGGCGGAGGACAACAGGTCGAGGTCATCGACGGAAGTTACGATGCCATGGAGGAGTGCTGGTCCGTTGTCTGAACCCAGCCTCGTCGTGATTTTTTGCAACTCGCAGTCACGCTGGCTGGGGCGACTGTTCCCGGCGGGGCTCCAGCATGTCTTCGTCATGCACCACGATCCGCGGCGACGGGTGGCGGTGGTGCTCAACCCGCGTCTCGGCGCCTTCGACGTCCAGGTCGAGGACTACGAGTTCATCCCGGCGGTGAGCGAGGAAAGCACGGCGGTGGTTTTTCAGCGGCGTGCGGCGTTGCTGTCGGCCTTCTGTCCGGGCCTCACCTGCGTGTCGGCGACCAAGCGGCTGTTGGGTGTCTGGTGGCCGTTCGTGCTCACACCGGCGCAGCTCAAGCGCAAGCTGCTCTTGGAAGGAGGTGAGGCAGGATGACGGAGTTTCATCGTGCCATCTACGCCTGGCCGAGCCCGTACGTGCTCGAGGTGAAGCGCTACGAGATCACGGTCTGGTCCGACGGCCGCGTCGAGGTCGAGCGTCTTGGCTGAACCCAGCCCGGAGCAGTTCATCGCCCGCTGGCGCGCGGCCTCGTACTACCGCGACGAGAACCGGCGCACGCTAGGGCTAATCTACCGCTACCTGTTCCCGCATCGGGTGGCGGCGCTGGACCAGTCCGTCGACGAGGCAATGCGGGCCTCAAGCACGTCGTTCGCTAAGACCCGCGTGCGCGAGTTCGCCAGCCGCATCCTTTCCGGCACGACGCCGCTGTTCCAGCAGTGGATCAAGTATCAGGTGCCGAAGAGGGCCGATCTCAACGCGCAGCAGAAGGCGCGGTCGCAGACCGAGGTCAATAAGCTCAACACCGAGCTCTGGCGGATGCTCGGCAAGAGCGCGTGGACGACGCGCTTCGGCCAGCTCATTTCCGACATCGGCATTGGCATCGGCTGCATCCTGATCGAGCCCGATCCGCGCGAAGACCGCTTTCGGATCGAGGTTGAGCCGATGGCGAACATGGCGGTCGAGATCGACGCCTGGGGCCACTTCTCGGCCTATTTCCGCGAGCGTCGTCGCACCGCCCGGCAGATCGAGGCCAAGTGGGGCAAGCAGGCAGCGTCGAAGATCCCGCGCGATCCGGGCCGCGACGAGAGCTTCAAGTACGACACCATCGAGGGCGTCGTCCGCGACACCACCGAGGAGCGTGAAGAGGTTTGGCACCGGGTCGACATCCTGCGCTTCCACCAGGGCGGCGAGCAGTACACCGAGGTGCTGTACAAATCCGACGCCATGCGCGGTGCCGGGGCGTGCCCGTGGATCGGCGTACGCTGGGACGCCAGCCCGGAGAACTGGTGGGGCTACGGACCTATTTGGGACATCCTGCCCGAGGTCATGGCGGCGAACGAGATGCGCTCGTCCTCGATCAGCCATGCCAAGCTCGCGGCCCTGGGCGTCTGGCAGATCGACGACGACAACACCGTCAACGCCCGCAACCTCAAGCTGCGGCCTGGGATGATCGTGCCGGTGCAGCCCAACAGCCGCGGGTTGCAGCCGCTGCAGCTGCCAGGCCGGCCCGACGTCGCGATGTTCGAGCAGCGTGAGTTCAAGGAGAACGTCGACCGCGCGCTCTATCTGGACCGTCTTGGCCCGGTGCAGGGCACGCCGATGTCGGCGACCGAGGTGATCGAGCGCCAGGCCGAGCTCGGCCGCGTCATCGGGCTGCCCTACGGCCGGATCATCGAGGGCATGGAGCAAATCGTCACGCGCATGCACTACATCATGCGCGAGCAGAAGAAGACCGAGAGCCTACCCGACGAGTTGCAGCCGGAGTTCATGGGGCCGTTCGCCCGCGCCCAGCGGCTCGAGGAAGCGCTGGCGATCCGCG
The DNA here is from genome assembly GCA_009908845.1 of Gammaproteobacteria bacterium. GTDB lineage: Bacteria > Pseudomonadota > Gammaproteobacteria > Chromatiales > Chromatiaceae > Lamprobacter. Next base: position 731 of record JAAAOQ010000149.1, on the reverse strand, counting down.
AAGGCATCCAGATCATCGCGCAGACGGTGGGCGATCCACAGCTGATGCCGGCGGTGGTCGACATCTTCAAGTCGGCCCAGCGGATCGCCGAGCTTCTGAACTTCCCGGCCGATCTCATCCGCGACCAGCAAGGTGCCGCCAGTGCCGCCCAGGAACTCGGACCCCTCCTCCAGGCCCTCCAGTCGAACGGAGGTTCTGCACCAGCTCTTCCCGGAAGCGCCCCCGGTCCACGATGAGACGATCCGTGCGGTCGGCCACGCCATCGCCCGCGAAGGCGCCGAGGCGTCTGACGTATACGCGCTGCTGCGGGTGTGGGCGGAGGCCACGTTCACGGCGGAGGCGCAAGATCAGGCACTCCGGCAGCACGAGGGCGTTCGCCGCGCGGTAGCCTGGCTGGAGACGATGCACCGGCTGGCGCTGGATCCGAGCTACGACCAACAGGAGAGTGACTGATGCCAAGTTTCCGAAAGAAGCCCGTCGTGATCGAGGCGGTTCAAGTTACGTGGAAGACTTGGGAAGAGCTTTGCGAGTTTGTGCCAGAAGGTTTCTTCCAAGAAAATCCTGCGCGCCACGTCGACGAAAGCGAAGCGTCGGATATGTGCGGCGAGTTCGGCGGCGCGATACAAGTCGGCATCCCGACCCTTGAGGGCGTGATGACCGCCAATCATGGCGATTGGATCATCAAGGGGGTGAATGGCGAGTTCTACCCGTGCAAGCCCGACATCTTCAAC
>JAAAOQ010000242.1 GCA_009908845.1 Gammaproteobacteria bacterium | reverse complement strand
CGAGCGGGGGTGTCGACGGCATGGATGCCGTCGTCAAGCCTCCAGGGATGGATTCACGGCGTCCCCCGAGCGCCGTGACGCGACCCGGAGCGGTCGAGTAAAGCCGACCAGGCCTCACCGAGAGCGAAACCGCCCGGAGCGATTCTGACCGAGAAGCTCGAATGGATCGCGCGAACGCCGCAACCGACGCGGCCCCACCTAAAACCAAACCCTTAACACGTCGAATTATGTCCGATCAAGCCATTCTTTGCGAGCACAACCCACCACCTGCCAAGCTCGAGGTCCTCGGCGTCGAGGGCTGGCCGACCTGGAAGAAGGAGCCCTCACGCTTCGACTGGACCTATCACCAAAGCGAGACCTGCTACATCGTGCGCGGCGAGTTCAGCGTCACCCCGAGCGGCGGCGAGCCCCAGCACTTCAAGCGCGGCGACCTGATCACCTTTCCAGCGGGCATGACCTGTGTGTGGGAGATCACCAAGCCGGTCGAGAAGCATTACCGACTCGACTAGTAGACCGTTCCCGCTAATCTTGCCACTCTGTGCCGACCGCGAGCTAACGCCTTTGGCACGGGGTTCCAGCATCCTGCCGGAACGATGGCAAAGTAAGGTAGAACGCGGTGCTCGCCGCAGGGCGCCTGGCTAGTGCATCGCGTCAGAAATGCCGAGCCCCTTTTCCTGCCATCTGGCTCTCAGCGCTGTAGGAGCCCGCTTGCGGGCGACCAGGCCGCTCAGCGCTGTATGACGACCAGGCCGCGCTCGCGGCGGCGAAGATCGCCCGCAAGCGGGCTCCTACCCCACGACCATTGGCGGCAGCGACAATCGGTCTCGGGATTTTCGTTGTCTTGCACTCGTGGCTACTGGCTAACGCTCATGGCGCGGCGCCACCCCGGACGATGAATTCCGCGTGACTCACAGTAGTGGTTTCTGGTTGCTAGTCGGCCATGCTACCCGACTGGTACCCCCCCAAATCCATCGCGACATGCCGGAAGCCGAAGCGCTGAATCCCCTCGATCACTGCCCCGGCATCGGCAAGTAGCCGCTCGCGCTGAACCGGGGCGACCTCGATGCGCGCCAGATTGCCATGGCAGCGCACCCGCACCCAGGTGTAGCCAAGATCGGTGAGGAAACGTTCGGCCTCCTCGATGCGCTGCAGCTGCTCCATCGAGAACCGCACATTGAACGCCAAGCGCGTGAGTAGGCAGGCGTTGGTCGGCTTATGCCAGGTTGGCAGGTCCATGTCGCGCGCGATCGCCCGCACCGCGGCCTTGTCGATCCCGGCCTCGATGAAGGGACTCCTGATCCCGAGCTCACGGAGCGCGCGCAGCCCTGGACGCTGCTCATCGCCATCATCGGCGTTACTGCCATCGAGCAAGGTCTCGAAACCGAGCTCGGCCGCACTGTTGCGCAGCCGCGTGTACATCGCGCGTTTACAGCGAAAACAGCGGTCCGGCGGATTGACCTCCATCCCCTCCGGCATCGGCATCTCGACCAGTTCATGGCGGACACCGAGCTTCGACGTCAGCCCGACGGCGTCGCCGATCTCCTGCCGCACCATATAGGGTGTCACCGCTGTCAGTGCGATGACCCGATCGCTGCCGAGCCGCTCACGCACCAACGCCAGCAGCAAGGTACTATCGGCGCCGCCTGAGAAGGCGACCGCAGCCGTCTCCAGTCCCTCTAGACGGTCAATGATTGCACCATGGTCTCGCTCCATCGTGCCCCTCCTCTTCTATCCTCGGCGATTGGCCCAGGTGGTTGTCCCCCAGGTGGTTGGGCTATCGCCCGAGCTCGTCGGCTCGGGCTCGTTCGCATTCGACCGGCGCCGGGCGATCGGGCGGAGCGGGTCGCGCCCGAACCGAATCGCCCGTCTGCACGGGGCGCCGAGTATACGCCTGCCGCCAGAATCGTTCACATCAGCGTCATCATTTGGCAGACGGCAAGAGTCCGGTCACAATGCCGGGCGCCGCACCGTCGCAACCCGACTGCCGGCCCGAGACTGGCCAGCCGCTTAGGCTGAGCCGCAACACCAGAATCAAGCTCGAGGGGAGTTCTCTTAACGATGCGTTCCAAAGCCCTGTTGTTCCTTCCGTTCTTCGCCCTCTGCCTGGCCTTCGCACCGCTCCAGGCCAGCGCCCAGGAGATGGCGATCTCGGATACCATCCTGAAGATGCCATTGGCCGATGACGTGTCGATGGACGATGCCGTCGACTCGATGAAGCTCCGCGCCAACAGCCTGAACTTCAAGCTCGTCGCCCACCTGCCGCTCTACAAGGAGCTGGAGGCCATGGATGTCGAGTCCGGACGCATCGAGATCTTCCAGTTCTGCGATGCCCGTATCGCGAACCAGATGCTTCAGTTCAATATCGACTTCGCCGCCTACCTGCCCTGCCGTATCGCCCTGATCGAGGACGAGGACGGTAAGCCCTGGCTCGTCACGCTCGATCTCGGCAAGATCATCCCGGGCGCCAACCTGCCGCCGGATCTGCTCGAGAAGGCCGAGCTCGTGCGCGACAACATCGAGTCGATCATGACCGCCGGCGCCAACGGCGAGCTCTGAGACGAGAGACCGTCGTCGGCCCGGTCACAAGGCTCAGTGCCCCAGTGCTGCGCCAGCCCGCGGGGTGGAATGCCCCGTCGGGCGCCTTCCCCAGCCGCCTCCCCGAGTCGAGCCGTCCGACCGCTCAATCCGCCGGCTCACCACCTGATCCCGCGGGCGCGGTCTCCGCACTGCGGCTCCAGTAGGCTGCAGCGAACCCTAGCGCCGCGAAGCCGGCAGCGACGCTGAAGGTCCAGTCCGCCCCGGCCGATGACCAGAGCAGCCCGCTGATCAGGCTGCCGATCGCGCCGCCGACCCCGAAGCTCAGGCTGTTGTAGAGGGCCTGCCCGCGGCCCTGGGTCGGGCCTGGGAAATACTGATGGGTCAGATGGATGGCCGCGGCATGAAAGACCCCGAACGAGGCCGCGTGCAGGCTCTGCGCCAGGATCTGCACGGCGACGAGCTCAACGAAGAACCCGATCATGAGCCATCGCAGCGCGGCCAGCGCAAGGCTGGCGAGGATCAGCCGGCGCGCGCCGAATCGCTCCAGCAACCGATGCATCCGCAGGAACACCAGCACCTCGATCGCGACCCCGAGCGCCCAGAGCATCCCGATCGACATCTCGCGGTAGCCCGCGGATTCGAGAAAGATCGAATAGAAGGCGTAGTAGGCGCCATGGCTGGCCTGCATTAGCATGCAGGCGGTCAGGAACAACAGCAGCTCGCGGCGGCGCAGCAGCTGTCGCAACGACAGATGCTGAGTCGCCTGATGCGCATGCGGACGATCCGGCACCAGCAGCACGCTCAGCAGGATACCGATGAACATCGCCAGCACCGCGACCGGCACCACGCCGCTACCGGCCTGCTGCTGCCACCAGCCGACCAACAGCACGGTCAGGATGAACCCGATGCTGCCCCAGACCCGCACCTGGGCATAGCGGCTGACCCGCGTGCCGAGGTGATTGAAGGTCACCGCCTCCATCAGCGGTAGCGGGCCGTTCCAGAAGAAGCTCCAGACCGCCATCGTCAGGGCCATCAGCCAAAAGCCGTCGGCCCAGAATACGGCCGTGAAGGCGAGCAGCGCGAGCAGCGCGCCGAGACGGACGATCGGCATCCGCTCGCCGCGCCAGTCGGCGAGCGCACCGAACAGGTTCGGCGCGACGATCTTGGTGCCCATCAGGATCGCCATCAGCACCCCGATCGCGACCGGCGCGAACCCGCGCTCGAGCAGATACGGCCCCCAGAAGGGCACCAGCGCACCAAGGGCACCGAAGTGGAAGAGGTAGAAGGCGGAGAGACGCGCGTAGGGCATCGGCTCAGCCGAGCGCGGGACCTGAGTCAAGGGGTCCGAGCCTCTCGAGGGCTGGAGCTCAAGGGGCCTGGGACGGGATCGGCGCGAGGGGCGGCTCCACTTGGGCGTTCTGGGCACGATGGCGCAGCAGATGATCGGCCAACGCCAGCGCGAGCATCGCCTCGGCGATCGGCGTCGCGCGGATGCCCACGCAGGGGTCATGGCGGCCCTTGGTGACGATCTCGGTGGCGGCGCCGGTCAGGTCGACCGAGCGACCCGGCAGGCGGATGCTCGAGGTCGGCTTCAGCGCCAGCCGGGCGACGATGTCCTGGCCGGTCGAGATGCCGCCGAGCACACCGCCGGCGTTGTTCGAGAGGAAGCCGGCCGGTGACATCTCGTCACGATGCTCGGTGCCGCGCTGGGCGACGCTGGCGAATCCGGCGCCGATCTCGACGCCCTTCACCGCGTTGATGCTCATCAGCGCGTGCGCGATTTCGGCGTCCAGTCGGTCGAAGATCGGCTCGCCGAGGCCCGGCGGCAGCCCTTGAGCGATGACGGTGACCTCGGCACCGATCGAATCGCCGGACTTGCGCAGCTCATCCATGAACGCCTCAAGCTCGGCGACCCGGTCCGCGGCGCCGCAGAAGAACGGGTTCTGCTCGACCTGACCCCAGTCGAAGGCGGCGTCGCCCGGAACGGGCAGCACGATCGGGCCGAGCCGCGTCAGGCAGCCGCGCACCTCGATCCCGCCGAGCTGGCGCAGGCAGACCTTGGCGATGCCGCCCGCCGCGACCCGGATCGCGGTCTCGCGCGCCGAGGAGCGGCCGCCGCCGCGGTAGTCGCGGCGGCCGTACTTCATCGTGTAGCTGTAGTCGGCGTGGCCGGGGCGGAAGCGCGCCGCGATCTCGCTGTAGTCCTTCGAGCGCTGGTCCTGGTTCTCGATCAGCAGCCCGATCGGCGCGCCGGTGGTCTCGCCTTCGAAGACCCCCGAGAGGATGCGCACCTGATCGGCCTCGCGCCGCTGGGTAGTGTGGCGGGACTTGCCCGGGGCGCGCCGATCGAGGTCGTGCCGCAGATCGGCCTCGCAGAGCGGCAATCCGGGCGGGCAGCCGTCGACGATGCCGCCGATCGCCGGTCCATGGCTCTCGCCGAAGCTGGTGAGGACGAACGAGCGCCCGAAACTGTTTCCGGACACGGTCGGTCAGTAAGACGGCGGCGGCACCCGATCCTGGCTGGTCAGCCAGGCGTTCCCCTTCGCGAGCACCTCGCGCGTCAGGGTGCTGGTCGCCTGGTGCAGCAGGATGCCGTTGATGATGTAGTCGTAGCGCGCCGAGAGGTAGTCGAACTCGGCCTGGAAGAGATTGCGCTGCGCATTCAGCACATCGACCTGGGTGCGCGTGCCGACCTCGAGGCCGGCCTCGGTGGACTCCAGCGAGCTGCGTGCCGAGACGATCGCGGCCTGGCGCGCCTTGACGTCGCTGATGCTCGAGAGGATGCCGCGGAAGGAATCCTTGACCTGATTGATCACCGCGCGGCGCTGCTGGTCGAGCCGATCCTGGGCGGCCCGGAACTCATGACCGGCCTGCCGGGTCCGCGAGGCGACCGCACCGCCCTGGTAGATCGGGATATTGATGTTCAGGCCGATGAACCCCGAATCGGTGTCGGTACCGAATTCCTGCTCGGTGCGGGAGAGATCATAGCCGGCCTGCATGTCGAGGCTCGGATAGTAGCCCGAGCGCTCGATCTCGATACCCTTTCGGGCCGCCTCGGCTGCCGCCTTTGCCGCCGCGATGCCGAAATTGTTGGCCAGTGCAGTCTCGGCCCAGACGTCGATATCATTGGGCTGCGGCGGCGATAAGGGCAGCCGGTCGCCGAGTCGCGCGAGCGGCACCTGAACCGGCCCAACGATCCGCCGCAGCGCCTCCCAGGCATTGTCCAGACCATTGCGCGCGGTGATCAGATCGGCACGGGAGCGGTCATAGGCGGCCTGGTTGTCGTTGACATCGGTGATCGCGACCAGCCCGACCTCGAAGCGCTGCTTGGACTGTTCGAGCTGGCGCTCGTCGGCGGCGACCAGCGCTTCCCGGACCCGGACCAGGTCCGAGGCACGCAGGACGCCGAAGTAGGCCTCGGTGGTGCGCACCATCAGGTCGATCTGGGCGTTCTGGTACTGGGCCTGGGCCTGCGCGATGGTGTCATCGGCTTGGCTTAGCCGCATCCAGTCACCACGGTTATAGACGGACTGGGAGACGACCGCTGATGCGGTCCGGCTCTGGAATTCGTCCTGACGGCTGAAATCATTGCCGAGTTGGCTTCGGCCGCTCGACTCGACATCGGTGTACTCGACGCTGCCGCTGATGCCGAAGTTCGGCAGCAGCAACGCGCGCGCCTGCGGCTTCGCCTCGCGAGTCGCGTACAGGGTCTGTTCCTCTTCGCGCAAGGTCGGGTCGCTTCTGACCGCCAGATCATAGATGTCGAGCAGATCGGCAGCCGAGGCCTGTGCCGTCCACAGCACAGCGGGGAGCATCAGACTGCATAGCAGCAGCGGGCGCAGGGTTCTGCAGAGCGGTCTCATCATCTTGGTCGGGCGCATCCGTTTTCGAGGGGCGAGCGGCAGGGCGTCGGTCTCAACTGGCGCGAGTATAGGCGAGCGCCCCGATGCGTCACAATGACGGTCGCCGATCGATTCTGCCGCGTGGACCGAAGCCGACGATCAGCTGCCGCGAAGCTTGAGCCAAATCAGTCATAGCGCCGTCGCAAATCGCCGCAACAGGTCGCCGCGAACCGTTCGCCGCATTGGAGCAGAGGAGCTTGCCGGAATCCATGCCCGCCTCCACCGTTGCCAGCCCAGACACCGCAGCCACCCCAGCGCAACGCTCGCGCGCGGCGCATCCCGAGGCACCGCAACGCAGCCATTACGCCTGGCGCGACCTGCTCGGGATGATGCAGCGTCACCGGCGCGCGCTGGTGCTAGCCAATCTGATCGCGATCCTCGGCACGCTCGCCGCGGTGCCGATCCCGATGCTGATGCCGATCCTGGTCGACGAGGTCTTGCTGGATCAGCCGGGTACCGCCGTCGCGCTGATGGACCAGATCTTCCCCGCAGACTGGCAGGGGCCGGTGCTCTACATCCTCGCGGTCCTCGGCCTGACGGTGACGCTGCGCGCGGTCGCGCTGGCGCTGCAGGTCTGGCAGACCCGCGAGTTCACGGTCGTCGCCAAGGAGGTTGTCTACCGCATCCGGCGCGATCTGCTCACCCGGCTGCAGCGGGTCTCGATGGCCGAGTACGAGACCCTCGGCTCGGGCACCGTGGCCTCGTACCTGGTCACCGACCTCGATGCGCTGGACCAGTTCATCGGCGGGGCGGTCTCGAAGCTGCTGGTCGCGGTGCTCAGCATCATCGGCACCGCGATCATCCTGCTCTGGATGCACTGGCAGCTGGGGCTGTTCATCCTGCTGCTGAACCCGATCGTGATCTACGTGACCACGGTCTTCGGGCGCCGCGTCAAGGAGATGAAGCGGCGCGAGAACGGCGCCTATCAGGCCTTCCAGGAGAGCCTGGCCGAGACCCTGGATGCGATCCAGCAGATCCGGGCCGGCAACCGCGAGCGTTTCTATATCGACCGCAGCATCGCCACCGCCGACCGGATGCGCCAGTTCTCGAGCGCCTTCACTTGGAAGAGCGAGGCCGCGAGCCGCGCCTCGTTCATGGTCTTCCTGGTCGGCTTCGACCTGTTCCGCGCCGTCAGCATGCTGATGGTGCTCTTCTCCGGGCTGAGCATCGGCGAGATGCTGGCGGTGTTCGCCTACCTCTGGTTCATGATGGGACCGGTGCAGGAGGTGCTGACCGTGCAGTACTCCTTCCACGCCGCCGATGCGGCGCTGAGGCGCATCAACCGGCTGACGCAGATGCATCAGGAGCCGGACTATCCGCACCGGCTGAACCCATTCGCCGGCAAGACCACGGTCGGGGTCGCGCTCGAGGACGTGCGCTTCGCCTATGGCGAGGGCCCCAATGTGCTCGATGGGATCAGCTTTCGGATCGCGCCGGGTGAGAAGCTCGCGGTCGTCGGTGCCAGCGGCGGTGGCAAGACCACATTGGTCCAGGTGCTGCTCGGGCTCTATCCGCCGACCTCCGGCCGCATCCGCTTCGACGGCGCGCCGGTGGATCAGATCGGCATGGACGTGGTGCGCGATCATGTCGCCACCGTGCTGCAGCATCCGGCGCTGTTCAACGACACGGTGCGGATGAACCTGACGCTGGGGCGCGACCTCGATGACGACCGGCTCTGGCATGCGCTGCGCATCGCCCAGCTCGAGCAGGTGGTCAGCCAGCTCGATGACGGCCTCGACCAGCGCATCGGCCGCGATGGCGTGCGGCTGTCGGGCGGTCAGCGGCAACGCCTGGCGATCGCCCGGATGGTGCTCGCCGACCCCGCCGTGGTGATCCTGGACGAGGCGACCTCGGCGCTCGACAGCGCCACCGAGGGTCGGCTGCATGGCGCGCTCGAGGACTTTCTCGCCAATCGCACCACCCTGATCATCGCCCACCGGCTCAGCGCGGTGCGCCGCGCCGACCGCATCCTGGTGCTGGAGCACGGGCGCGTCGTCGAGGAAGGGCGCCATGATGAGCTGATCGAGCGCGGTGGGAGCTATGCGGCGCTCTATGCGCGCCAACGTGGCTGAGCCGCGGCAAGCTGAGGCAGAGGAGTCGTCGTCAGTTGCCGACAATCACAGCGGCGCCCCAGGAACGCACAGACGAGATCATGTCACCCGCCTCGAGCCCGACAAGCCGGACAAGCCCGCCGCACGGCCGCATCGTTGAGAGCGATTTCCGCCCCGCCTGGTGGCTGCGAAATCCGCATCTGCAGACCCTCTGGCCGAAGATCCGAATGCATCTCGGTGGCCGCCGCCGATCAAGCAACCCAGGGCGCACGGAGCTCGAGCGCCGCCGCTTCGAGCTCAGCGACGGCGACTTCATCGATCTCTCGATCCCAGTCGGCATCGAGGGACCACGGGTGCTGATCGTACACGGTCTCGAGGGCGGGCTCGATTCCCACTACGCCGCCAGCCTGGTGGACAGCCTGGCCGACGCCGGACTTCAGCCTCTGTTCATGCACCTGCGCGGCGCCAGCGGCGAGCCCAACCGGCTCGCCCGGTCCTATCACTCCGGCGCGACCGAAGACCTGGCCGAGGTGCTCGCCGAACTGGCTGAGGACCCGGAAGGCCCCGTACAGGCCGCGATCGGCTTTTCGCTTGGGGGGAATCTGCTGCTGAAGTACCTCGGCGAGTGCACCGATCCGCTGCTCGGCCATGCCATCGCGGTCTCGGTACCCTTCGTGCTGCGCGATGCGATGCTGCGGCTCGACATCGGCCTCTCGCGCCTGTACCGCGGCTACCTGGTGAGCCGGCTCAAGGCGAGCTACCGCAACAAGTTCGAGCACCGCCCCGCGCCCCTGCAGGTCGATCTCGACCGCATCCGCGATTTCAACACCTTCGATGATCGGATCACCGCGCCGCTGAACGGCTTCGCCGGCGTCTTCGACTACTACGAGCAGGCGAGCTGCCGGCGCTACCTGCGCCAGATCCAGACCCCGACGCTGATCATCCACTCCGCCGATGATCCGTTCATGTTCGCGAGCACCGTGCCGTTCGCGCACGAGCTCGGTCCCGGCGTCACCCTCGAGCTCGCCCGCCGCGGCGGCCATGTCGGCTTCGTTGCCGGCCCCTGGCCCTGGCACTCGGGCAGCTGGCTCGAGACGCGCATCCTGGAAGCCCTAAGAGGCCCTATCAAAATGCCCGGATAGCCCGTACAAGTTGCTAATTTGATCACCCCCGCGGCGACCACCAGCGTGACAGCCGGTGCGAGAAGGTCCGGTCCGGTACCCCTTCGTAGTGCGAGACGTCGTTGAACAGGCGCAGACGCGCCCGCACCGGGCTGACGAAGTCGAGGATGTTCAATGCCGCCGGGCTCTGATCGAGCCGGTCCCGATAGCCGCGCGCATCGAACCCGAGCAGGCTGCTGATCAGCAGCCGGTTGGTCCCCTTGTGGCAGACCACCAGCACTGAGCCGTGCTGGTGCTGCTCGACGATCCGGCGCACAACCGGCAGCGCTCGCGCCAGCACATGGACGCCGGACTCGCCCTCGCGCGGCGCGATGGTCAGCGGGTCTTCCTGCCAGTTCTCGTATTCCTCCCCGTACTGGGCCTCGACCTCGGCGCGGGTCTTGCCCTCCCAATGGCCGTAGTCGATCTCGCGCAGCGCCGAGTCGACCCGGACCTCAGCTGCGTGCGGCTTGGCGAGGATGCGCGCCGTCTCGACCGTGCGTCCCATCGGACTGGCGTAGACCGCATCGATCTGCTCGCTCGCGAGGCGCTCGGCGAGATTCGCGACCTGCTTGCGCCCTTCATCGGAGAGTGGCACGTCGGTCGCGCCTGAGAAACGATCTTCGGCGGTCAGCTCGGTCGCGCCATGGCGGACTAGGAATAGACGGGTCGGCATGCTGGGTCCCTCTCGGTCGAGCGATTGTCGATGAGGCGAACAATGCGGGCTGGACCTACGATCGCAACGACGCCTGTTCGATTGTGTCGCCGCCGTTATACCCATCGCTAACCGATTTTCGGTTTTCCTCGACCGCTCCGGGTCGTGTCACGGCGCTTGGCGCAGTCATTGGGGGGACGCCGTGAATCCATCCGTGGAGGCTTGACGACGGCATCCATGCCGTCGACACCCCCGCTCGCCGTCACCCGACCCTCCGCTCTGCCGTGCCGAGCATTGACCTGCTTTGGGTATAAAACCCAGTCCACGTCCACATCAGACTGGCCCCGGCTTAGGCTTTGCGCCTGCGACTCTGCGGAGGAATCTCGGCAGCTGGGCGCTGCGCCCCATCCCGGCCAGTGGGTTAGGCTGACCGATCCGGCACCGTCGCAAGTATTGCTTGTCTATAATGCTAGATCCAGATAGGACAAGCGAGACTCTTTGGCATGCAACGCGACGCGACGACACGCTTTGATGGAAGCGACCTGCCTGAAACGGTGGCGCAGGCCCAGGCACAGCTCGCGGCCCGCCCCGGGGCGGCGGCGCTCTTCAATCGCGCCACCACCGCTTTTATGCGTGAGCTGATCGGGCTGCAGGAGGGGCTCGGCGATGCCGGGCGCGATCGCCCGCTTTTGGCCCTGGATGACAAGGCGCTCATCGCCGAGCTGATCATCCAGGCATTGGAAGACGACCCCTTAACGCCGAAGGAGCTCCGGCTGCGGCTGCAAGGACAGCTCGCGCTGCGACGGCTGCTCGCGCAGCACGGCGGGACACTGAGTGTGGCTGAAGTCGCCGAACTGCTTGGCATCACCCCGGATGCGGTGCGCAAGCGCGCCCGCCGCGGCGGGCTCCTCGCGTTGCCGCGCGGTGGCCACAGTGTATTCCCCGCCTGCCAGTTCGACATTGAGGCGGGCCACGTCGTGCCTGGCTTTGACGAACTGCTCGCGACGCTGAATACGGACAGTGCTGTCGCCAAGCTGCGCTTCTTCCTCACGCAGGACCGGGACCTGGGCACCACACCAATCGAGGCCCTGCGCGAAGCCGACCCGGACGTGCGCGCCTTGCTCCTCCGCAAGGCCCGGCAGTTCGACCAGCAAGTCGCCGTCTGAGCCGCAGATTCCAAGCACCCTGAGTCATCAGCGATGAGGCTCCCGGCCCCGCCCGAGGGTGGCTATACCAAGTTGCGCGTGCTCAGTGTGCCGCCGGGACAGCGCTGGTATCGAATCACCTACCGCCGCCGTTAGAATGCGCAGCTCGGGTCAAGTGCGATGCACCGGTTGAAATCCGGTCCCACGTCCAGATTTCCCGAGAGCGGTATCGACAAAACCCGGACAATGCCCCTCATGCGCAGACAGATCGCCGTCATCGGCAGCGGAATCGCCGGTTTGGCGTCGGCCTGGCTCATCGGCCGGTCGCACGACGTCACCCTTATCGAGCGCAACGACTATGTCGGCGGCCATACGCATACGATCGATTGCGACGAGGATGGCCGCATCGTCCCGGTCGACACCGGCTTCATCGTCTATAACGTCGCCAACTATCCGCTGCTGACGCGACTATTCGAGGTGCTCGGGGTTGCGACACGCGAGGGCGATATGTCGTTCTCGGCCTCGATCGGCCCTGGCGCGATCGAGTACTCCGGCGACAGCTTAAACACCCTGTTCGCGCAGCGGCGCAACCTGCTCGACCCGCGCTTCCTGCGGATGGCCGCCGATATCGTCCGCTTCAACCGGCGCTGCAAGCGGATGTTGCGCGACGGCGGCTTCGACGGCCTCAGTGTCGGCGATCTGATCAAACGCGAGCGCATGAGCGATGGCTTTCGCGATCATTTTTTGCTGCCAATGGCCGCTGCGATCTGGTCCTGCCCCACCCGGACGATGCTCGACTTCCCGGCCGAGAGCCTGGCGCGCTTCTTCAACAACCACGGCCTGCTCAACCTGATCGACCGGCCGCTCTGGCGGACGGTCACCGGCGGCAGTGTGCGCTATGTCGAGCGGCTGCTCGATGAGATCGGCCATGAGCGCGTCAAGCTCGATGCGGCCCGGTCGGTGCGCCGTACCGAGCAGGGCGTCGAGGTGGCGCTCGCCTCGGGTGAGCGGGCACAGTTCGATGATGTCGTGCTCGCCTGCCACGCCGATCAGGCATTGGCGTTGCTCGAACAGCCCACGGAGGACGAGCGCGAGCTGCTGGGCCGGTTTCGGTATCAGCCCAATCAGACCTTTCTGCACACCGATATAGCGCTGATGCCGCACCGGCGCCAGGTCTGGTCCTCCTGGAATTATCTATCCCAGGTCGCTCAGGACGGCACCCAGGCGGTCTCGGTGACCTACTGGATGAATCGGCTTCAAGGGCTCGCGACCGAGCGCGACTATCTCGTCTCGCTGAATCCGCTTAGCCCGCCGCGCGCAGACCGCGTCATCGCCGAGATGACCTACGATCACCCGGTCTTCGACCAGGCCGCGATGGATGCCCAGCCGCGCTTGGCAGAGCTGCAAGGACAAGACCGGGTCTGGTTCTGCGGCAGCTACTTCGGCTACGGCTTCCATGAGGACGCGCTCGCCTCGGCGGTCGAGATGGCCGCTCGCCTCGGCGTCGAGACCGACATCTTGACCGCTTCACTGCCAGATCAAGCGAGCATTCCGCGTCCACAGCGGAGCGGCGCACCTGCAACGACGACGCCCGCCGGCTCCACCGCATGAGCGATAACCCGCACCGAATCTACTTCACCAAGGTGATGCACCGGCGGCTGTTCCCGGTGCAGTACCGCTTCACCTATCGGGTCTTCAGCCTCTTGCTCGATCTAGACGCGCTCGACCGTCTGCCGCCGCTGCTCAAGACCGAGGGCCGCGGGCTGTTCCGCTTCGACCGCGCCGATCACGGCCCGCGCGACGGCTCGCCGCTGCGCCCCTGGGCCGAGCGGGTGCTCGCCGCGCACGGGATCGAGCTCGCGGGCGGACGCGTCCGGTTGCTCTGCTTCCCGCGCGTGCTCGGCTATGGCTTCAACCCGCTGAGCCTCTGGTACTGCGAGCACGCCGATGGGCGGCTGCGCGCGGTGCTTGCCGAGGTCAGTAATACCTTCGGTGAGTGCCATTTCTACCTACTGGCCAACGACGGCGCCCCGCTCGACTGGCCGGTGCGCGATACCGCCAGCAAATGCTTCTACGTCTCGCCGCTGATGGAGGTGGCCGGTGAATACCGCTTCCGGCTCGCCGAGCCCGACGACAAGCTCGCGGTCTTCATCCGGCAGTTCCACGAGGACGGCCGGCTCGAGCTCGTGGCCAGCCAAACCGGCGACGGCGAGCCCCTGACCAATCGGGCGCTCTGGCGCGCCTTTCGTCGCACCCCATTGATGACCTTCAAGGTCATGGCCGCCATCCATTGGCAGGCGCTCAAGATCTGGCTGCGCGGCGCGCGCTATGTCCCGAAAACCGACCCGCCCCGTCAAGAGGTGACCTGATGCCAAGTGACAAGACGGCCGAGGCCGCCCTCCCCCGTTTGCAGCAGCCGCTGTTCGGCCCGGTCGTCAAGACCCTGCTGCGACCGCTGATTTGGCCGATCACCAGGCTGTTCGACCAGATCGCCGCCGGCCAGCTCAGGCTCACGCTCGGCAAGCGCAGCTACCTGCTCGAGAGCGAGCATGACGGCCCAAGCGCCGAGATCCGCATCCTGCGGCCCGTCCGGATGGCGCGCCGCCTCGCCACCAAGGGCCATCTTGGACTGGGCGAGAGCTGGATGGCCGGCGACTGGGACAGTCCCGATCCCACCGCGGCGCTACACCTGCTCGCGGTCAACGAGCATCGCTGGCGCGAGCGTCAGCGCGGCGGTCCCTTGCACCGGCTGCTCTCGCCGCTGCGTCATCAGCGCCGAAGCAACACGCGCACCGGCAGCCGACGCAACATCGCCTATCACTACGATCTGGGCAACGACTTCTACCAGCTCTGGCTCGACCCGAGCATGACCTACTCGAGCGCGGTCTTCGACGCCGACACTCACGACAACGACACGCAGCCGGACGGGACCGCGGCCGACGACGAGCGGACCCGGAGCCAGGTCCTGAGCCCCGACTTGAACCCTGATCTGAGCCCCGCTCTGAAGGAAGCCCAGCAGCGCAAGTATCAGCGCCTGCTCGAGATGCTGGATGCCAAGCCCGGACAGCACCTGCTCGAGATCGGCTGCGGCTGGGGAGCGATGGCCGAGGTCGCCGCCGCGGAGGGCTTTCGGCTCACCGGCATCACGCTCTCCGAGGAGCAGCTTGCCTGGGCCAAGGCGCGTTTCGAGGGGTCGCCACAGGCGGAGCAGGTCGAGCTGCGCCTTCAGGACTACCGCGACGTCACCGAGACCTTCGACCACATCGTCTCGATCGAGATGTTCGAGGCCGTTGGCGAGGACTATTGGCCGGTCTATATGCAGACCCTGCACGACCGGCTGAAGCCCGGCGGGACCGCTGCGCTGCAGGTGATCACGATCTCGGACGCCATCTTCGACGACTACAAGGCGAGCCCGGATTTCATTCAGCACTATATCTTCCCGGGCGGGATGCTGCCGACGGTCGGCCGCTTCGATGCGGCCGCTGCCGAGGCCGGTCTGGAGGTCGTCGAACGCCGCTTCTACGGCAAGGACTATGCACGCACGTTGAGCGCCTGGCACCAAGGTTTCCTGGCCCATGAGGACGCCGTGCGCGCGCTCGGCTACGACGAGCGCTTCATCCGGATGTGGCGCTACTACCTCAGCTACTGCGAGGCCGGCTTCCTGGATGATCGAATCGATGTGATGCAGGTCGCGTTGCGGCATCGCCACGGTTGAAGTGGCGCTCAAGCGAACAGGGCTCGATTCGAACGGTGCGCCACTCTGGTCCGATGGGCGCTCAGATCGGAAAGAGCTCGCCAACGAGCTGGTTGATCACCGGGCTGGTGTTGGCCAGAGTCAGGGCTAACAGCACGAGCAGCAATGAGCCCAGCAGCCAGAGGCTCAGCAGTCCGTACCGCAGCCAGCGAAGGCGACGGCCCGCGGCAGCCGTTTCCTCGTAAGCGACGGCCAGGCGGAGGTCCTGCGGCCCGACCTTGAACAGGAGCCGAAACGCCAGCTGCGCCGACCATAGCAGCCGCTCGAGTCTGGTGGCAGCCTCAAGGCCGCGCAGACCTGCGGCTGCGAGCGGTCGATAGAATGGCGGCGCGCCGTCGCCCTGCTCCCCGCCCTGCCGCTTCACGCGCACGTCGGGCATCACCAGCAGCCACAACCAGGTGAGCACCCAGGCCGCTGCGGCGAGCCCGAGCATGCGCTCGAGCTTGGTGCCATAGCCGGTCGGCCAGCCCCAGACGAGCCACTCGCTGATCCCCACCGCCCGTGCGACAAGCTCTTCGACGAACGCCAGCGGCGCCTTCGTCAGCGGTGGTAGCGGCCTCGCTTGCCGGGCGCGGAAGCGTTCGCGCTCGAGCAGATACTCGAGCTCGAGCCGGCCGGCTTTGTCGCCGGCGGCCGCGGCGCGGGCATGGAGCGCGGTCAGCGTGCGCAGGTCCGGCACCGCGGCCAGCACGGCGTCGCGGATCTCGAGCCAAACGAACGACAAGGCAGGAAAATAGGCATGCGTCAGGTCCAAGGGTCCCGTCGAGTGCAGGCCATGGAAATCGGTCCGCCCAGCGAGATTGGCGTAGGCGAACGAGGCGCCGCCGCTACCGAAGCGGGTCTCGACGAAATTGGATTCGCCCCGGAAGTCGGTGAAGCGGAAGCGGGCTTCGTCAATGGTGCAGCCGCGGAAGTCGGCGCGCCCGGCGAACAGGGTCAGGTTGTCGCGATCGCCGAAATCGCCGCGCCCCAGGGTGCAGAAACGGAATTCAGCGTCGCCGCGGAAGTGGACATTCCGGAAGGCGGCGCCGGCCGGCATGCGCACGTTCAAGAAGGCGGCGTCGGCAGCGAACAAGGCCGAATGGAAATCGGCAATGGCATGGAAGGCCGAGTTGTTGAAGAGGGCCGGTCCGAGAAAGCTGGCCGACCTGAAGCTGATTGCACGGCTTGTCCCCTCTTCGGTGGCGAGCTCGCAGCCCAAGAGCTCCGCCCGCGCGCCGAAGCGGGTCTCACGAAAGCTGGGCCGGTGGGTCATGGTCACACGATGCAAGCGTACCTCGCCCTCGAACTGGTTGGAGTCGAAGCGGATGATCGGACCGGTGAAGCGGCAGTCCTCGATCCGCACCGGACCTGAAATGACCGAGTCGTGCAAGGCGAAGCGGTCGAGTTCGCAACCGTGGAAATCGATGCCGCCTTGGAGATGCGAGTCACCGATGCGCAGGCGCAGCGGCGCTGGCGCGCGCAGGATCAGCTTGCCGCGGAGCCGCACAGCGTCCAAGCGCACGGCGTCAGATCGGGCTGACGGCTGCCCGCCCTGCAGCAACCTGCCGAGATCGAGGTCGCCGTCGATCGTGACGTCCGCCAGCCGTCCTTGCTGGCGCAATTGCCGGTAGGCGTCCTCGGGGGTCAGCGAGGGCGGCGCCGCATCGGCCCCGCCGACGATGGCAGCCATGGACAGCGCACCCAGCAGCCGTCGCCAGCGGCACGCTAAGGACTGGTGGCACACCATTGTGCAACCGACGGCGTCGCGACGAGGCGCGCGCAGACGGCCGCGATCATCCCGACTTGATGGGGTTCCGCTGTGACCTCGGCCTCATCGAGCCCCTTTAGGATCGCCGCCGTGCACGCGCGCCTGATCGACTCAACCGAAGCGGCAGCGGCCGGCGCTGAGCACAGGGCCGCATGCGCGTCGGCCAGGATCAGGTTCTCGATCCGTCGGCGCTTGTGATCGAGATTAGCCCGTGTGAGGAAGCGACCGCCTAGCAGGGTGTCCATCTCGGTCGTGGCGTACAGGATCGCGGCCGTGACGAAGGACTTCAGCAGCCCAGTGTCGACCAGCAGGATACCGGAGGCCTCGTCGGCCAAGGCGTTGCCCGCGAGACCATCGAGCGGGATCTCGAGCTCGGCCAGAGGATTCCGGTCCCCTAGCCGGCGGGTATCGACCAGATAGACATTGACGAGGCCAGGCCGATAGGGTCGGTTGATTCGATTTGATAGGGCCTCTTGAGCTGGACTTAAGCGGACCTCATGCGAAAACGTCTGCCGGACGCTTGCGGGCGGGCGCCGAGCTGGGGGGCTGCGGATTCACAGACGTTGCGGCCCTGCTCGGCGCCGGTGCCGTGCTGTCGAAGTGGGCGATGAGCCGTCCGATCTCGGCCAGCAGCAGATCGCTGGCCTTGCCCAGCGCTGCCAACTGCTGTGCGCGGAGGTCCTGGGCCTCCGGCGCGTCACCGGGCGAGAGCCTCGATGCCAACTGATGCACCTGGTCGTGCCGGCGCACGACCGACTGGAACTCGGGGTAGCGCTGATAGCGCTCTCGCCCAACCCCGGTGCACCAGGCACCGAAGTCGCAGGGTATCTCGACCAGCTCGCTCAGCGCCACTGTATCCGAGCGCTCTGCCGCGCCTAAGACCCGCTGCAGCCAGCAGCGATGGTTCTGGGCCACGACCATCAGGTGGAGATCATCGCGATCGAGCTCCGAGCCGAGGCCGTTCCAACCGGTTTCGGCCGACCAGCCCGCCACCCAGTTGAGGACCTCGCCACCGGGCATCGGACGCGCGATCCCATAACCCTGTCCGAACCGGCAGCCGAGCCAGGTCAGCAGCGCGGCATGGGCCAGGGTCTCGACGCCTTCGGCGACGACCGAACGGTTGAAGGCATTCGACAGCCGGACCACGCTCTCGACGATATCGCGATCGCCCGGGTCGTGCAGCATATCGCGGACGAAGCTCTGATCGATCTTGAGCACATCGACGGGCAGGGTCCGGAAATAGGCGAGCGATGAATAGCCGGTGCCAAAGTCATCGAGGGCGAAGTGCACGCCCAAGGCGCGGCAACTGGCCAGAGAGCGCTGCGCCTGATCGAAATCGCTCAGCGTCGCGGTCTCGAGGATCTCGAGTTCCAGGTCGGAGGCATCGACCTCTGGATAGGCATCGAGTAACTGCTTCAGCCGTGACGGAAAATCGGCCCGCAGCAGATGCCGGGCACCGATATTGACGCTCACCGCAAGCCGGTGCCCAAGGGCCTTCCAGTCGGTGAGCTGCCGCAATGTCGCCTCGATGACCCATTCATCGACCGCGACCTCGAGCTCCGTGCCCTCAATGTCGGGCAGAAAGGCACCCGGCATCACCAGGCCCTCGTTCGGGCGCTGCCAGCGCACCAGGGCCTCGAAGCGGATGATCTCGCGGCTGACCATGTCGACCTGAGGCTGGAAATGGAGCACCAGCTGACCATCCTGGACCGCCTGACCGAGCTGCTGGACCTTGCCCCGGCGCCGTTGGAGCAGTTTGTCCTGCTCGGCATCATAGAGATGATAGGTGTTCTTCCCCGAATCCTTGGCGCGGTACATCGCCTGGTCGGCATGGCGCAGCAGCGTATCCGGGTCTGGAAGATCCGGCGGACAGAGCGCAACGCCGATGCTGGCCGAGACGCTGTAGCTGATCTCGCCAACCCGGAACGGCTCGCGGATCACGGCCAGCACGCGGTTCAGCAGCCCGAAGCAATCCTCTGGCCGCCCGACCTCGTTCAGCAGCAGCACGAACTCGTCACCGCCGAGCCGCGCGACGGTATCCTCTTCGCGCACCACCCGCCGCAACGAATCGGCCACCTTGACCAGAAAACGATCGCCGACGGCATGGCCGCACTGATCATTGATGGGCTTGAACCCGTCGAGATCGAGATAGCAGACCGCCAAGCCGTGCTCGGAGCGCTTGGTCCGGCTGATGGCGAGATCGAGACGGTCCGTCAGCAACCGGCGATTGGGCACGCCGGTGAGCGGATCATAGTGAGCGATGCGCTCGAGCTCGGCCTCATGACGTTTCAGCTCAGTGACATCGCGGATGTAGCCGTGCCAGAGCACGCTGCCATCGGGCTGCTGCTGCGGAGATGCCTGACCTTCGACCCAGATGCGCTTGCCGTCCGGCAGATTGACTCGATAGGTATCGTGCCAGAGGGTCAGCGCCTTGGCCGAATGCTCGATCGACGCCCGCACGCGCTCGCTGTCGTCAGCATGGAGCCGCTCGAATGCCGGGGTCGCATCCTCGGCCACCTGCTCCGGGTCGATCCCGAAGATGTCTTGTACGCCTTTGCTCGCGAAGGGGAATGCGCTCCGGCCATCGGGCCACAGCTGGAACTGATAGATCACACCTGGAATATGGGCAGCGATCTTCTCGATGCGCGCGTGCAATTCCTCGCGATCGGTGATGTCCTCGCCCGCGGACAGGATGCCGATCGCCGCACCGTCGTCATCGCGAATCAGGCTGTTGCGCCAGGCGATCGTCCGTTCCCGGCCGTCGCGAGTGCGGATGCGAGAGGACCGATCCATGGCGCCCGCCGCAGCCTGCCTGAATCGCGTCCGATAATCCGCTCGCGCTTGCTCGCCATCCTGATCGGAAGACAGCCCGATCTGGAACCAGTCCTTACCCAATAGCTCGTCGGCCCCGTATCCAAGCAGCTGACAGCCTTTCCGGTTGATCAGCGTGATCCGGCCGTCGGCGTCCAATGCCAGGATGATCGCGTCCACGGTCTCGAGCAGCATCCGCATCCGGTCATGCTCGCGCCGCAGCGCATGCTCGTTATCGATGCGCTGTTTCTGGCCCAACAGCAGCAACCCCAGGAGCAGGCTCGCCGCCGGCAGCACCGTCAAATAGGGGATCGCCACCTGAGCCAGGATCTGGCTACGCAACGCCGCCGGAAGGACCACGACCCAGGCCAGGGCGCTCAGGTGCACCAGCAGGCCGAACAGGGCGAGCGTCCAGGGGCTCACCGTGATGATCCCGGCGCGACGGAAGGTATAGAACAGCGCCCCCAAGGCCGAGGCGGTGCAGATCGTCGCGACCCCCATACCGACACCGGCACCCCCGATCCAGGCGCGGTAGGCGGCGGCAATCGCTCCCGAGAGGAGCGCCGCGGGCAGACCGCCGAATAGCCCGGCCATGGAGACGACGGCGGTGCGCCCGTCGAAGATGACACCGGGCTTGAGCGTCACCGGAATCATCATCCCCAGCAGGGCCGCAACCCCGAACAACAGCCCGATCAGGAGCTGGGTGGAGCGTTTGTCGCTTGGAAGGCGAGCAATGAACAGACTGTAGGCCAGAACCAGCGCCAACAGCAGAGAGGCGTTCTGAATCAGTCCACCGAGAATGTCCATCGTGCTCGATTCCAATCACACTCCAACATCAACGGTGCGACGACCGAGGAGGATTGTTGCCGGAGCGCTGGCCGCTGCTGGCCGGAAGGAGCGCTGACCGCTGAGCCGCCATCGGGGATCGCAGCCGCCTTACATCGGGAAGCCGCCGCCAGGTGGAAAGCCGCCGCCCGGCGGCATACCGCCCATCCCGCCCATACCGGGAGGCAGACGGCCCTGCATCTGCTTCATCATCTTGGCCATGTTGCCGCCCTTCATCTTCTTCATCATCTTCTGCATCTGGGTAAACTGCTTGAGCAGCTTATTGACATCCTGGACCTGAGTGCCAGAGCCATTGGCGATGCGCCGCCGCCGCGAGCCCTTGATGATCTGCGGATGGGCGCGCTCCATCGGGGTCATCGAGTCGACGATCGCGATCAGCTTGACGACCTCCTTGTCGTTGACCTGACTCTTCATCTGCTCGGGCAGTTGGCCCGCGCCGGGCAGCTTCTCGAGCAGGCCGGCCATGCCGCCCATCGAGCTCATCTGCTTGAGCTGATCGCGGAAATCGGTCAGGTCGAAGCCCTTGCCCTTCTTGATCTTCTTCGCCAGCTTCTCGGCCTGGTCCTGATCGACCTTCTGCTGCATCTCCTCGACCAGCGAGACCACATCACCCATGCCGAGGATGCGCGAGGCGATCCGGTCCGGATAGAACGGCTCAAGGGCATCGGTCTTCTCACCGACACCGAGGAACTTGATCGGCTTGCCGGTGACCTCGCGGATCGAAAGCGCCGCACCGCCGCGGGCATCGCCGTCGATCTTGGTCAGCACCACGCCGGTGAGCGGTAAGGCATCATGGAAGGCGCGCGCCGTCTTGGCCGCATCCTGACCGGTCATACTATCGACCACGAACAGGGTCTCGACCGGCTGTGCCGCGGCGTGCAGGTCCTTGATCTCCTGCATCATGGCCTCGTCGATCGCGAGCCGGCCGGCACTGTCGACGATCAGCACGTCCTTGCCTTGACGGCGTGCCGCATCGAGCGCCGCGGTCGCGATCTCGACCGGCTGTTGCTGCGAGTTGCTCGGGAAGAAACTGGCATCGACCTCTTCCGCTACCATGCGCAGCTGATCGATCGCGGCCGGACGATAGATGTCGCAGCTCACCACCATCACGCTCTTTTTCATCCGCTCCTTGAGATAGCGGGCCAGCTTGGCGGCGCTGGTGGTCTTACCGGAGCCCTGCAGACCCGCGAGCAGGATCACCGCGGGCGGTTGAACGCGTAGGTCGAGCCCTTCGTTCGACTCGCCCATCAGCGTGACCAGCTCGTCATTGACGATCTTGATCAGCACCTGGCCGGGTGTCAGGCTCTTGGTGACCTCGGCGCCGACTGCCTTCTCGCGGACACGGTCGATGAAGCCGCGCGCAACCGGCAGCGCCACATCGGCCTCGAGCAAGGCCATGCGTACCTCGCGCAAGGTATCTTTGATATTGTCGTCAGTGAGCCGTGCCTGCCCACGCAGACCCTTGAGGACCTCGCCGAAGCGTTCCTGAAGATTGTCGAACATGCTGAGTCTCTCGATGCGGTCCGCCCCGGCCCAAGGGCCGATTCCGGGCGGCGGTAAACCTGGGTGCCGATCTATCGAACGCGTGCAAGGAGGCGGTTTGTTAACCTATATCAAGGCGGCGCGACCAATTGGACGGAATGCGCCCCGGCGCCTGCTCGCATGCGTTTGCAGCCCTCTGTGCTTGTGCGATGATCGCAGACTATGAACAACGTCGTCATCTCGATCGCTACCCTGATTGCCTACGTCGGCTCAGCCTCCCTGATCGGCTGGAGGCTCTTCACCCATCAACCCGATACCAACACGGCCCGCTTGCGCGGCTTTACGCTCGGGCTCGCCTATGCCGGGCTGACGCTGCACACCTGGCTGCTCTACATGGCGATCTTCAGCCATACAGGGCTCAATCTCGGGTTCTTCAATGCGCTCTCGCTCGCGGCCTGGACCGTGGTCGCAGCGCTGCTGCTGTCTAGCCTGAGCAAGCCGATCGAAAACCTCGGTCTCGTGGTGCTGCCGCTTGCGGCGGTGACGGTGCTGTTGGACATGCTCTATCCCAGCGCCCCGTTCCTCAGTGAGAGTACGAGCTGGGTGCTCAAGCTCCACGTGCTGCTGTCGATGCTCGCCTACAGCCTGCTCACGCTGGGCAGCGTCCAGGCCGTCCTGCTCTGGGTTCAAGACTCCTACCTGCGCAATCGTAAGCCAGGCGGTTTCGTGCGCGCGCTGCCGCCGTTGCTGACGATGGAAGACCTGATGTTCGAGATGCTCGGCATCGGCTTCATCCTGCTCACGCTGGCGCTGCTGAGCGGCTTTGCCTTCCTCGACGACATGTTCGCCCAGCACCTGGTCCATAAGACCGTGCTCTCGGTGCTCGCCTGGATGGTGTTCGGCGGCCTGCTGCTCGGTCGGCGACTCTGGGGCTGGCGCGGCCGGAAGGCGATCTCCTGGACACTGAGCGGGTTCGGCATCCTGATCCTTGCCTACTTCGGCTCCAAGCTCGTACTCGAACTGATCCTGCACCAGCCCACCTAGAGGTCCTGACCGAATGCCCGATACGACCGCGAAGCCCTCACGACCCTGGCGGCCAGCCACCCCGGGTAATAAGACGATCACCCCTATTGTTTCACGGTAACAAAATACCCCTGTAGCCAGATCGATCAGCAGGTTGCCCGGGTCAACCAAACACCGCGCCATCACGATCGCTCGTGCCCACGCACCAGGTCCTCGGGCCGATCGATATCGACCAGGGTCGCCAGCTCCGCCCAGCCCAAGCCTGCGGCCCTGATCCGCTCGCGGGTCTGCGCGGCCACGCAATCGCTTCCCCATGGCATGGCCGCGAACAGGTTCTCTAGGGCGGGCGCAGCATCCTGGTTGACCCCCAGCAGCACATAGCCGCCGTCAGCGGCCGGCCCGAGCACGACCGGCATCTCATCCAAGGCGTTCAACGCCTGCTCGAGATAGGCCGCATCCAGACCCGGACAATCCGTCCCAATCAGCACCGCACGCTCTGCACTGGCCAAGGCGACCGTCAGGGCTCCGCCCATGCGCTCGCCGAGGTCGGTGCCGCGCTGCGCTTGAAGCGGCAACGGGTAGCGCCCGGCGAGCTGTCGGAACAGCGAATGGCTCGTGTCGGGCGCGCACCAGAGCTCGACCGGCGCCAGACGGGTCTGACAGGCCCGTTCAACGGTGGAGATCAACAGCTCACCGGCCAGCCGTGCCGCACCCTCCTGGCCCAAGGCCGGGATCAGCCGGCTCTTGCAGGCGCCCGGCACAGGCGCCTTGGCAAAGATCAGGATCTTTGCAAGCGGAAAGCGCAGATCCTCAGCGGCAACCATCGCTCGAGTACGGCTGGTTCGGTTCTAACCCGTTCGAGCGCGGTCGGCTGTCGGTGCTCAGCTCAGTGCCCCGCCGCAGCTGCTGCCCTGCCCAGCCGTACAGCCGTAACAATGATCGCCCACCGCGATATCGCGACCGGCAAGTGCCTCAGGCGAGGCGAGATCGCGGATGTGCAGGCGCTCGCCCTGATCCACCGAGAGTGGCAGATCGAGCATCTGATTGAAGTCGCAGTCGTAGACGAAGCCCTGCCAATCGACGCTGATCAGATCACGGCACATCACCGCATCCAGGTTGGCGTCTTGGTGCGCTTCCTTCAGCATCGCCAGGTAGCTGTCGAACTGCCGGGTGGACTGCAGCCAGCTGCCGAAGCGGCGGATCGGCATGTTCGCCAGGGTCAGCAGACGATTGAAGCGGACCCCATAACGCGACTCCAACTCGCGCTTGTAATCGGCTTCGAGCGCGCACTGCGCCGGCGGCAGCGCGGCGCCGACTGGATTGTAGACCAGGTTGAGCGCCAGCCCGCCTTCGGCATCTCCGTAGCCACGGGCATTGAGCGCCCGCAGGCCGCGGATGCTGGCATCGAACACGCCGCTCCCGCGCTGCTGATCAACATTCTCCTCAAGGTAGCAGGGCAAGGATGCGATGACCTCGACAGACTGCGCGGCGAGAAAGTCGGCAAGATCGCCCTGTCCCGGCTCGTCGAGAATGGTCAGGTTGCAGCGGTCCATCACATGCACCCCGAGCTCGCGCGCGCCGATGACCAGCGGACGAAACACCGCATTCAACTCCGGCGCCCCGCCGGTGATGTCCAACAGCTCGACGCCGCCCCGCGCCAGATAACGCAGTATAGCCTCCATGGTTTCGGCGTCCATCTCCTCGGACCGCTTGGGTCCGGCGTCGACATGGCAATGCACGCAGGACTGGTTGCAGCGATAACCGAGATTGACCTGCAGCGTGCGCAATGGACGGCGTGCGATGCGGGGAAACGCGGACGGGAAGAGTAACGGCTTCGAATCGAGCACAGCAAACACCTTAGACCGGGGCTCGGAAGGCTGGCGCTGCGGCAAGCGCAACGGCGATAGGATTTGTCACAACGTAGGCTAGGGGTGCTAACATTCAACCCCGCCGTCGGTTGGGCCACCTTACCCAGCGCCCTTCTTATCCTGACCGACGCCCGCACCAACTCAGTTCCTGGGGCCGTAGCTCAGCTGGGAGAGCGTCGCGTTCGCAATGCGAAGGTCAGGGGTTCGATCCCCCTCGGCTCCACCATTTGAGGGCTCTAAGCCGTTGAGCGTTAAGGCAAAGCGCCATCGGCTTGGAGTCCGTACCCACGAACTTACCCACATTGGGCACTGCCCCTGCTCCGGCTCGATGGCTGCCGCGTTCGGTGTCAGTTCGCCTGCTTTGACGCGGTTGAACAGGTCTGGGCGGTCACGGTAGAGACGGCGGAGGTTGTATGTGGCGTCCTGGCCTGATTCTCTAAAGCCGTTCGTAATACGATCGGCTTTATGACCCCTGCCTCCCTTGCTGCCCCAATCAGCCAACGCTTCCGGGGTTTGCTCAGGCAGCGCCAGCGCACCATCGCCACCATCGCCCTCGATCCAGGCTTGAATGATCTTCCTGGCCTTCTCGACACCGGCCACTGACAACCGCTCCAGCTCCTTCAAGGTCTTGTCGCGATCCAGCCCGTGTAGGTGGAGCCTCGGTCATCACTAAAACGGGTAGTATTACTATCCGTTTTATGCCCTCTCCGCGGTCAGGATGGGCTTTCCAACGAAAACCCCATCTCGGCTCGTCCAAGGTGGGTATCGTTGGATACACCCTTCCGCAGACGCAACCGATCGCTAAGCAAGGGCGGGGCCATACCTCAATGATAGGCAACGCCTATAGGTATGGTTCGTGCATTGGTTTCGCTAAGCCATTGACGAATAGAACCCGTCAATATTCATGCCCGATAGGTAATGCCGATCATTCCCGGCAAGGCATCGATCGCGGAGAGTCAACGGTGGTGGGCGTCAGGAGCGGGGTGAGAGCGGTAGGCGCCTAAGCGACAGCACCAGGCGGGATCGGGTCAGGCGGTGGCAGGTGGGCCGCAAGCTCGCGGGGAACCTCGTAGAGCATCGTCGTCAGCATGATTGCCATGTCGCGACGCGATCCCAGCGGGTCCGGGGCCTTGGCGGGCTGGGTGCCGTAGAGCGTTCCCTGTCCATCCCAGCGCGCGATCAGCGCCAACACGCGGTCCGCGTCAGGACCGGAGACCGTCCGGCTTGCTGGATCGTGGCTGAAGTGCAGGTGGCGTTTCATGCTGGTTCCGTGCGGAAGGCGTGTAGCCGCCGCCGGGGGACCCATCCCAGCAACGGCCTCCGCGTTACCGGGCGCGGGTCCCTCATGCAGTCTCGGCAAGCTGTTCGGCAGCCGTAACGATGTCGCTCTTGATGCTCACGGACTCGTAGAGCCTCCGTGGCGTCAGCTCACTACCGGACTTGCGCTCAGCCTCGAACAGATCAGCCAGCGCCTTACCGGTCACGCGCACCAATTCGCTCCGGCGCTCGTTGGCGATCTTGGCCCAGTGCTCGGAACTGGCGCGGTCATGCCGTTCCTGAGCATCAGCAAGCCGTGTCTCTGCGCTCGCGACCACGCCATGCTGCATCTCGATCGTCTCGCGGTGGGCTGCAACCTCCGCATCAGCGTCCGCGATCTGACGATCGAGCGAATGAATCGCCTCGCGCTCGGCACCTTCAGCGATCGCGGTCTTTTTCTGCTCGCGCAGCTCAGCGGCTTTGCGTTCGGCCTCGCGCTGATCCTGCTCGAACTGCGCCAGCGTCTCGCGGGCTGCGGATAGGTCTTTCTCTGCGGCCGTCAGGGCCGATTGCGTGGTCTTCATGCTTGCCATGTGGTTCACCATTGGTATCGGTCGTAGATGTCTTGGATTGATCTAGGGGCACTGAGGGCATGCCCCGGCGCTTGCCGTGCGGCATAGATCGCTTCGTGATAGGACGTGGCAGAGAACAGCTCAGCCTTGGTGCCCGGATCAGCCCCAAGCGCAACGATGCTGACCTCGCGGACGGTGCCACCTCGCAGGATCAGTAGCGGGCCGTTCAGCCGGCGGCCGTTGACCTCGGCGTCGGTCCCTGACTCGATCTCAGCGGTGCTCGCGCCGAACAGCCCGACGCTCATCTGGTAACGCGCACCGTCTCGCAGCTTGGCGGCAACCGATTCGGCCATGCGGTCTGCGGACACGAACAACCGGCCGGTGACCTCGATGGCGGAGCCAGTGTTCCGGACCGACTCGATCGCGCCGATCACACTCTGGCGGTCGTGCTCCAACAGCACCGGCATGCTGTTCTCGATCGTGGTCCGTGCCAGGTCGATCATCAGCCGCTCGCCGTGTTTAATGACGCCGCCAGAATAGGCGGTTCCTCGAAAGCGGGTCGCCTCTCGGGTTTCGCGCAATTCCAGCGGTGCGCGCAGATAGACGCCATCAAACGGCATTGGTGCGGACCTCCGCGCCGATCTCGCGCTGAATGGCGCGGGCAGCAATTGCGGTCATGCTCTCGCGGCGACGGCGGGCTTCATCGGCCAGCTTGGAATGCACCGCTTCTGGAAGCTGGATCATCTTGCGCCGTCGGTTCTCTTTGCTCATTCGCTGCCCTCATTAGGCTGTTGATCATGACAGCAGTTTACCAGCTCGGGATCGCGGCCGTTGTCCGGTAGGAGCAGTGCCGCGAGACCGGCTTGATTCAATTCCTCGCGCTCGCGTTCTGTCGGCTGTCTACCGATAAACACGACCTTCGGCGCTGATCGCTCGCGCTCCAAGCGTTCAATTCGGGCTTTCAGGTTACTCATTGCTTTTGCTCCAATGCAGCTATACGGTTTTCGAGATCAGCCAGCTCCGAAACCTTCGCCGCTTCGGATATTGCCCGCATCGCGGTTGCCGCCTCGACTGGCGTGATCTCAGACCGCCCCAATGCCCGCACAACCTCGCGGGCATCGTTCGCAGGGTCTCCGCTGACCGGGACTGATACCGCCTCGTCTCGGGCTCTCAGGGGCGGTGCGATGCGATCGAGCAGGGTCTTCGCCGCTGCAACATCGCCTTCAAGCGCCAGCTCGACCAACCTCTCGATAATGGTGTCGAGCCGGCCTCCGACTGCGCGGGCAATGTGGCTTCGGTTCTCGTTGCCCCTCGGTCGCCCATTGGGGTTCGCGGTGAATCCGGGGCGGAATCGGCCCCGGCTATCTCGTTGCGCTGTCAATCGTGCTCCCTCCTACAAGAACAGGCTAGTTGCGTTGCTCAAGCAACCATCGTGTTACATCATTTGCCATTGCGGAACCGCCATGCTTGTCGGGATGGCATAACCGAATCAGCTTCCCAATCATATCGGCCGGAACCGCTCCCGCTTTCGTCCGAAGCCGTGCGTTCTCGTCGCGCAGCAAACGCAATTCCCATAGCAGGGAATCGTATTCGGCTAATGCCCTTTCGCGCTTTCGGAAACACGAAAAGCACAGCTTCAGCTTGGGGTACCTCGGCGCGAACCATTCGCCGCAGTGCTCGCATCGCTTCATCGCGCAACCTCCTTGACCTCGATCAGCCGAGCGCCGAAGCGGAGATGCAAGCTCTCGACCGCTTGCTGTGCCGTCTCCCCCGGTGCCGCGAGCACGGTCATGCGCTTGGGTACGCCATCGGTATCGACGGTGACATTCAGGACGATGCGCCCGGACCGTGCCTCGCTACCCGATTTTTCGGTGCTACCCGTGCTACCCTTGCTACCGCTTTGTTTTTGCTCAGAAAAAGGGGTAGCATCTGCCGTGCTACCTGATGCTACCGGTGCTACCTTGGCCTCCCGCAGTGCCCGGCCGATGATGTCGATCGCGCTCACGCAAGACCTCCATCATCGTCGGGTAGCAGGACGCCATAGACGCCGGTATTACGGCCGTCGATCTTGCGCTGTAGACGATGGCCGCCGTCGTCTTTCGTCTTCAGCCAGCCGGCCGATTTCAGCGTTAGCAGCGCGCGTGAGATGTCATGCCCGGCAACGGCTTCGCTCAGCCCACTGGGCAGGAATAGATAGACGGGGCGGCCGTCTGTCTCGCGATCGATAAAGCCAGCGCGGTCACGAATCACATGCCGGCTGTCGCCGTTGCGTGGTGAGAATCGGCTATCGCCATGCCGGTCGATGAAGCTGCGCACGGCCTCAAGGATCTGTTGATCCTCCGCGCTGGCCTGACCTCGATGGTTGCGCCAAGCCTCGAAGGCTTTGAGCGCAGCGGTGGTGGCCGCGCCAACAGTCCAGCCGGTCAACCCGGCTTCGGTCGCCAGCTCGCCGGCCGCAGCGATCAGCGCGAGTTGCTCGGCGACGCGCGCTTCCTGACCGCCGTTCGGCTCCATGCGCTCGACAACAGCTTCGAC
>JAAAOQ010000135.1 GCA_009908845.1 Gammaproteobacteria bacterium | reverse complement strand
AGGCCCAGCGCGCGCCGCTGTTCTCGGCGATGTGGGCGAGGTCGCGCTCGCCGATTTGGCTGTCGACCGGGACCGGGACGCCGCGTGCGCCGATGATCGCAAGGCAGGCGATGATCCAGTGCGGCGAGTTCGGGGCGAACAGCAGCACCCGCGCGCCGGGCTCGAGCCCCTGGTCACGCAGCGCGGCGGCCAGGCGCAGCGCTTGCTCAGCCAGGGGCGCGGCGCGCCAGTCCTGGCGCTGCTTGTGCTCGAGCGCGATCAGCGCAACCCTGTCGGCGCGCGCCCGCAGGGATGGGACAAGCTCTTCGAGCGTTTGAATCTTACGCCTCACGTCGACCGGCCTCCGCCTGTTCGCGAATGGTTGCCCTTGGCGAGCGTGCGCCTACAGCACGAATGGATAGCGAGTGCGATAAGCAAGAACAGCGCCACCAGCATGGTCGCGAGGCCGGCAAGGCGCCCGCAGGAGCGGCTTCCCGGTCCGCCATGTCGGGGGACGGGCTCCGCCGCCGAAGACAAGGCGGCTGAGCGCAACCAGGAAGCGGGGGCTTTCCCCGAGCGCCCGGTGCAAATCCACCCGCTGCAAACGACCTGGAGCCCCGCTTGCAGCTGCACCCCGGACATCGCGACCAGCGCTAACGCTGGGGACACCGTTGAGCGAAGTTGGCCCTTTCTCTGACGCATAGGAGCCGCTGTGGCAAACTTGACCCCGATCCACCGCGCGAGCGCCTGATGGGAAGCTGCCCGGAGCAGACGGCACAGCTGCGACTGGCAAGCAGTTTGGCAGAGCGAATGACAGAGAGCACGCAGGCTTGACAGCGCTGAGAGACGATTACGTAGCCGCGGCGCAGCGCTGCTTCTCGGATGGTCAGCTGCTGTTGCGGGCTGCTCGTTTCGCCAACGCCACGCATCTTTTCGGTCTGGGTGCCGAGTGCGCGCTGAAGGTGCTGCTCCAGGGCCATCCAGGCGTGGTGGAGGTCCGCCAGGCGCATCTGCCCGAGCTGCGCGATCATGCGCGGAAAACCTTATGTCGCAGGCAAGATGTCGGCGTTCAGCAATTACTGAACAAGACTGACTACATGGACGGCTGGACGATGGAAAGCCGCTATTGGCCGAACGCCGCATTCTCGGAAGACCGCTGCAGGCTGTATCGGGACCATTGCCGGCGCACCTTGATCGCGGCCAACCTCGGGGCCTGATCATGCCACCTTGCTCCTTCGACGATGCATTGCCGCGCGCGGTTGCGCAACTCAGGCGGGCCTTTCCGGGGGTTGGCTTTGCCGATCTGCGATTCATTCGCGACATGAACGGCCGGGTCCATGTCGTGCTGCCGGATGCGACCGATCGATCCGCGATCCTTGACGCACGTTCGGCCTTGGCGGATGCCCTTGGTGCTTACAGTCCGGGCTTGGATGCTGGGCTGATGCGTTTCTCGGAGACGCTTTCCGGATCAGCGCTCCTCGAGGAGCCTTTCGTGGTCGAGGACATCGACGGTACGCTGGTGAAGCTGATTGAGCGGCGCGTGGTCGGCAAAGACTGGACGCAGGCTCCAGGGGTGGATGGGCCGCGATCGACCACACACCCGCCGCGGGTCTCGTTCTTCAGTCTCAAAGGCGGTGTTGGGCGCAGCACCGCCTTGCTCCTTTGGGGCCGCGAGCTTGCAGCACAGGGCAAGCGGGTCCTGCTACTGGACCTGGACCTCGAGGCGCCGGCCCTCGGGGCACAGTTGCTGCCGCCCGGCGACCGGCCTGCGTTCGGCGTCGTGGACTGGCTCGCGGAGGATCTGGTCGCCAGTCCGTTGGCCGAAGCGATGCTCGTCGAGCCCGAGCTGGTCGCACGCTCGCCATTGGTCGAGGCCGGCTATCTCTACGTGACCCCGGCAACCGGCACGCGGTCAATGCAACAGCCTGGTGGGTTCATTGCGAAGCTTGCCCGCGCCTATCTTGAATCCGATCGCGGTGAGGGCGAGGGTTTCGCCGCGCGGGCGCGACGGTTGCTGGAGCGGCTCGAGCAGGCGCTGGAGCCGGACGTCGTGCTGATCGATAGCCGTGCCGGGCTGCATGAAACCGCCGCGGCCGCGATTCTGCACCTGGACGCGGACGTGTTGTTGTTTGCGACCGATCAGCCGACGGTCTGGGAGGGCTATCGCTACCTGTTGGCGCAACTGGCGCAGATGGCCCATATCGCTCCAGCCAGTGGCGACGATGATTGGCGGTTACGGCTGAAGATGGTCTATGCCAAGGCAGCGAAGACAAAGGTAGCGCTGGAGAGCTTCCGGTCGAAGGCCTATTCGTTATGGCTGGAACAGCTCTATGACGAGCAGCGGCCGGAAGACGGTCCTGATGTGTTCAGCTTTGCCGAAACGGACGATGCGGCGCCGCATGACCCGCTGGTGATTCTACAGAATCCGGTCTTCGAGCAGTTCAATCCGTTGGAGGACCTGAACGAGGCCGCCGAAGCCGCGATCTCAAGCACTTTCGGCCCATTCATGGCCGCGCTGGGTGAGCGTGTACTGGGTGATGATGCACCAGGAGCATCGGATGGCGGCTGACGGTTTTCCGACGGCTCAGGTCCGGCAATCCCTCGATGAGCTGCCGGAGACCATGGCGGTCAGCACGGCGGAACCGAATCCGAGCGAGCTCTATGTCGTGCTCGGTCATGAGCGCGCGCTTGATCCGGACAGCTCGCTCGTCGTCGGCGACCGCGGAACTGGCAAGAGCTTCTGGAGCGCGGCGCTCAATAGCCCCGTCTCTCGAACTTTGATCCACGCCCAGTTGCCAAGGCTGCATCTGGATCGGGTGCAGACGAGCTGGGGCTTCTCGGTGTCCACGCGCAACGAGGATCATCCATCCCGCCGCGTCCTGCAACGTTTGCAGGATCGGTTTGCTCCCGAGGATATCTGGCGTGCGGTGGTGCTGCGCCAGCTGGCGGCCCGGTATGCAGAGGAGCTACCTGTCGAGACCTGGGACGATGCTGTGGCCTTGGTCGCGGATAACCCGGAGCATGAAGAACAACTCCTGAATCGGATCTCGAGCCGCCTGGCAGCCGAGGGGAAACGCCATCTCGTGGTCTTCGATGCGATCGACCGCACGGGGTCGGACTGGAAGACCATCCGTAAGCTGGCCCGAGGGCTCCTTCAGCTGTGCCTGGACTTGAAGGGGCAGCCGGGTATCCAGGCGAAGGTCTTCCTGCGCCCGGACCTGTGGGAAGATCGGGCCATCTGGCAGTTTCCGGATTCGTCGAAGCTGCACCACGGCCGGGTGGTTCTGGAATGGCGCCGTACCGATCTTTTTGGCTTGCTTTGGCATTGGCTGTGCAATCACGGCGACGAAGCCGAGCGCTATCGTGATTGGCTCCACGCAAAGCATCGGTTGCCCTTCAAGCCAACCGAAGCGGATGGAGAACAGGTCTATCCGATTCCAACGAAGCTTCGCCAGGACGAAGACCTGCAGCAGGCACTGCTGCACGATATGGCGACCCGCTACATGGGCACCAACCGGCGGCGAGGGCGGACTTATACCTGGCTGCCGAACCACCTGGCCGACGCCAAGGGGCAGGTCAGCCCGCGCAGCTTCCTGATCGCAGTGCGCGATGCGCAGCGTGAGACCCGGGCGGAGGGGCATGCGGAAGTGCTGCATTGGGAAGGCATCAAGCGCGGCGTGCAGAGTGCCTCAGCGGTACGCGTTCAGGAGCTTCGCGAGGACTATCCCTGGATTGGCACGGTACTGGCCCCGTTGAACGGGCAGACCGTGCCCTGCCGGAGCGAAGAGATCGAGCAGCGCTGGCAGGAGGCCGGTACGCTCCAGGCGATCGAGCGTGACCGGCTCGCGACCTTGTCACCGGACGCTCAAGGAAATGGGGAAATTGATGACGAGCGCTTCTATCTGCCGCCGCACGCGTTGGCGTTTGCATCGTCGGAGGTTCCCGAGAAGACGCTCATTCAGGAACTGCAGCGCATCGGCGTGATCCGTCGTATCGATGACGAGAGGATTGATATTCCCGACCTGTTTCGGGTGGCTGCGGCCATTGGCCGTCGCGGTGGCGTGCGGCCGATCCGGTAGGGACAAGGGTCAGCGTTGGGTGCATCCTTCCGCCTGCATTCCTGATCTGAGGGGCGCAGATCATGGATCGTCAGTTCGAGCAGCTCTGCGCGGGGATAGCCATAGGCATTGAGCGCGGCGTCGTTGGCCTCCAACAGACGCCCGTCCTAGCGGCGCATGAAGAGGATAGCGAAGGCCTGTGCTTCAGGCTAAAGGATACTCAGGCGCGCGCTTCGCCTGCCTGACGCAACGCGAACCGTGCCGCGACTGGGCCGATCAGCTCGAACACCACAGTGGTGCCGAGCACGGCCGGCAGGATGATGTCTTCCAATGACGGAAAGGCCTGCGCGGCGACCAACGCGAGTCCCAGCGCGACGCCGGCCTGCGGCAGCACCGCGATACCGATCCAATTATAGAGACGCGGTGGGGCGCCGCTGATGCGGCCGCCGAGCTGGGCGCCGAGGTACAGACCGGCACTGCGCATCAGGATATAGATCACACCAAGCAGCCCAACCGTGGCGAGCGCGTCGAGATGCAGCGACGCCCCGGCAAGCAGGAAGAACAAGATCAAATAAGGCCACTCGATCCCCTCGATCGCCCGGAACGGCCGCTTGTGATGGGCCGCGAAGCTCGATACCAACGCTCCGAGCGTCATGCAGGCGAGGATGTAGGAGACCTCGGCCCAGAGCGCGAGACCAGCGCACAGCAGCACGAAGCCGAGCGCCTCGGCTTGGGTCGGCTCGCCGCGCGCAACCCGGCCGGTCAGATAACCCATGGGCAGCGCGAGCAGGGCGCCGAGCGCGAGTGCGCCGAACAGTTCCCAGAGGGCCGACAGCAGCACCGCGCCCGCGCCGCTCGTCCCGGCGACGCCTTCCGCGATGCTCAGCAGCACACTGAACAGGATGATGCCCCAACCGTCGTCGATTGCGACGATGCCGAGCAGGGTGTCGGTGAACTCGCCTTCGGCCTGGATCTCATGGACGACATCGAAGGTCGCGGCCGGTGCCGTCGCCGGCGCGATTCCGGCCAGCAGCAGTGCGGCCTCGAGCTGCACCCCGAGCAGGAGCAGCCCGACGAAGACCAGCAGCGCGGCCAGGGCCACCTTGCTGGTCGCCAGGATCAGCACCCGCCGGCCAAGGCGGCGCAGCGATTCCGGCTGGATGGTTTGTCCGATCAGGAACCCGATCATCGCCAGCGCCAGATTGGTCAGCACCGGGAACCACTGCTCGGTGAAGTCCGGCAGCAGGTCCAGCACCTCTGGACCGACCAGAATGCCGGCCAGCAGCAACAAGGTCACGCGCGGCAGGAAGGTATGCCGGCCGAGGAAATCGGCACACAGACCGATCAGGAAGATGCCGCCGACCGTGAGCAGGATTGGCACCGCGCCGTTGGCGCTGCTGGCTTCGTTCATCTCATCTGATCCTTGTATCGGTTAACGCCTGGGGCGCTGATCGATCGGGCGGTTGATTCAGGCCGCAACGGGCTCGATTGGCTCCCTGTGCCCTTCAGGTCATTCGCAGTCCTGAAGCGCCCCGCGCAGCGATAGCAAGCTCGATGAAGATATCAGAGCAATGCGCATGCCGACCGATCAGAACCGGTGCCGCCTCGCGTCATGCGGCGGCCTCCCGTTGGCGTCTCGCGTCATCACCGGCATCTCGCCTGATCGCCGCACCCCGCGGTGGCCCTGACATTGCTAAGAGCTGATATTGCAAAGCGATGACACCAGCTGGAACCGCGCCGCGATGGAGGCCCCATGATCCCAACCACCGGACTGCTACTGACCGACCTCTACGAGCTTGCAATGCTGGAGGCCTATTTCGCCAGCGACATGGAGGACGAAGCGGTGTTCGAGTTCTTCGTTCGCGAGCTGCCGGTCGGATACGGGTATCTGGTCGCGGCCGGGGTCGAAGATGTGGCCGAGCTGGTCGAACATGCCCGATTTACCGACGCCGAGCTCGACTGGATGACCGAAAGCGGCCGCTTTGGCGCGGCCTTCGTCGACCGATTGCGCGATTTTCGCTTCACCGGGAGTCTGGATGCGATGCCCGAAGGCACGCTGTTCTTCCCGGATGAGCCGGTATTGCGGATCACCGCCCCGCTCGCGCAGGCGCAGCTGCTCGAGACCCGCATCATCAATCTGCTCCAGTATCCGATTCTGATCGCGACCAAGGGGAGCCGTTGTGCAACCGCTGCCGCAGGGAAACAGCTGGTGGACTTCGGTCTGCGCCGGGCGCACGGCGCCGAGGCCGGACTGCTGGCAGCGCGGGCCTGCTATCTTGGTGGCTTCGATGGAACCTCGACGGTGCTGGCGGCACCGCGTTACGGCATCCCGATCTACGGCACGATGGCGCATTCGTTCATCGAGGCCCACGACGACGAGCTTGCCGCATTCGAGCATTTCGCTCTCGCCCGTCCCGAAGGTCTGGTCCTGCTGATCGACACCTATGACACCGAGGCCGCGGCGCGCAAGCTTCTCGGGCTCGCGCCACGGCTGGCCGAGCGGGGCATCGCGATCCAGGCGGTCCGGATCGACAGCGGCGATCTGGCCGAGCACGCGCGACGGGTCCGGCGCATCCTGGACGCCGGCGGACGCTCCGAGATCCGGATCTTCGCAAGCGGCGGGCTCGATGAGCATCAGCTGCAAGCGTTGCTGGACGCGGGTGCCCCGATCGACGGTTTCGGGGTCGGCAGCAAGCTCGATACCTCGGCCGATGCCCCCTATCTCGATTGCGCCTACAAGCTCATGGAATACGGTGGTCGTCCTCGACGCAAGCATTCCGAGGACAAGTCGACCTGGCCGGGGCGCAAGCAGGTCGTGCGCCGCTTCGATGAGAACGGGAAGATGGCCGGCGATCAGATCCAGCTCGCAGAGGAGCCGGTCCAGGACGAAGGCGAGGCGCTGCTGCAACCGATCATCCAGCAAGGGCGTCGGATAGGCCGGCTCGGCACGCTCGAGGAAGCACGGGCGCGACGCTCGGATCAGGTCGCCCGGCTGCCTTCGGCGTTGCGCCGCCTGGATGCCGAGCCATCCTATCCGGTCTCGGTCTCCGACTCGGTTCGCGAGCTGGCCCGGGAAGCCGACGCCTTCATCAAGCAACAACGAAATCCCGGTCAGCGCGAGCTCAAGCGGCTCAATCGATAACCTCCCACGCAATCATACCATTACCCACATCTCAAAAGGGCCAGACCCGACTGGGGGCTGGACACACGACCCCACATCTGGTGAGATACCGCCCCATTTTAGCTGATGGGG
>JAAAOQ010000063.1 GCA_009908845.1 Gammaproteobacteria bacterium | reverse complement strand
GCCGGGACATGGGTCCCGTCACTCCCAGCTTGCGCGTTCTTCGGCGAGTGCGCGGTCGACCTCTTCTCGCGTTTGTTGGCTGCAGGGCATCTGGTCGATGTCAGCGAACAGGGCGTCGAGACCTTGCTCAGGTCGCCTTGCCGCGGGCTGCTCGGACAACACGATCACCTCGACGGGGCCGACGGCAATCTCTTCGGGGACCTCGATCTGAAGGCGATGATCGTCTTCCAAGACCGCCTTCAAGCGCACGGCTCGCATGGTTTGTCACCTCGTCAAGTCTTCCTCTGCCAGTCATTAGATTACTGGGGCTGAATACTGGGGCTGAATACTGGGGCCACGCTCAAGCCTTGGCCCGGATCGCGGCGATCTGCTCCTTACGCGCCTGTTTCTTCTTCTTAGCCGGCCAGCCGATGAAGGCGTAGATCGCTTCGGCCAGGTCGGCCAGCTCGCCACAGGCCGGGCCGGACCACTCTTGCTCGGCTTCCGACAGCACCGCGACGAGCTGATTGGCCAGCTCGCCGCCCTTCTCATTACGGCCGGCGGCCTGATCCTGGGCCAGGCGTTCGCGCAGATCCTCGAGCTTACGCGCCTCGTCGCTCAGGTTCGCGCGCCGTGCGGCCTGCTCTTCAGCTTCACGCTGTGCCCGGGCTGCTTCTTCAGCGCGTTGTTGCTCGCGCGCGCGGCGCTCGGCCGCCGCCTCACGCAGGGCATGACGCCGTGCGCTGACCCGTTGCGACCATGTCTGTTCTTGCTCCGTGGTGAACGCAGCGAACTGCTCGAGCAGCCCCGCCGGCCAGCGCGGCAGCGCCTCGCCAATGGGGGCTGCTTCCACCAGCACCCAGCCGAACGGCAGCAGCTCGGTGCGCTGCTGGATGTCGCCCGCGGCCAACCAGACGGTTTTGGCCGCATTTAGGTACTGCGCCTTCTCTCCTCGGGCACCCATGATCTTGATGGACCGCACGCCATTGAGCGTGACCGACTCGGCGCCGCTGTGGCGACCGACCCGCAGCAGGAAGGCCTGTCCGCCCTCCAGCTGCGGCTGCTTGTCCGCAAGCAATTGCAGAATCGACGCGCCCCAGCGCTCCGCGAGGTAACCGCGGTTGCCCAACTCTTGCATCTCGCGTTTCAGGATCGGCTGGTAGAAGCGATTGCAGGCGTGGGCGATGTCCTCGAAGGTCCAGCGCAGGCTGGGGTCGGGCAGCTTCGGGCTTGCGATGGCGTTGACATCCTGGACACCGAGCAGGCCGGTGAAGGCCGGCGGGCGCAGCGGCGGCACGCATTCGAGCACCTGGCGCAGCCGCTCGGCCTGCGCAGCCAGCTCGCGACCGTTCCTAAACACGGCCTCGCGCTTGCGATTGACAGCGTAGCGCACCTCGGTGGCGTAGCTGTCGGCCGCACTTTGGTCCCGCGCGTCACCGACCTGCACCAGTCGCATCGGATCGAGGTCGAACTGGCGGTAGCGGAATACCCGCTGCTGCAGATCGCGGCTACGCTCGCCGCGCTGTGGTGGCTGACCATCATTCTCCAAGTCCAGGAGCGCGGTGCGGATGGCCCCCTTGAGACTGCTGCCCGGCAGGATGGGCCGCCCGGTACGCTCATCGGCGTAGCTCCGTGCGATCTGCAGCTGGTTGATGATGTCGCGATCCTGCTCCTGCTGCGCCGTCCTGCCGACGCGCTGGCGATACTCCTCGGCAATACTCGGCAGCACCGGCATCGCCTGCTCGGCCTCGGCGATCAGCGCCTCGCGGTTGCGGTGGAAGAAGGCCTGCACCTGCTTGATCAGCTCTACCGTCGGTGCAGCCCCGAGAATACGGTCGAGCTCCTCGCGCGCGGTGGCGGACAGTGCGCGCAGTGCCGCTTCGGGGCTGAAGCGGTAGAGATCCTCGCCGTCGATGACATAGCCGGTGGGGTCCAGATCCTGGCCGGTGCCGATGTGCAGGGGCGAAAGGGCCGTCAGCGCCAACTGATGGACGGCGTGTCGCGTGGTCTCGCTCATGCGGCGACCTCCTCGGGCAGATGCACGGCGACGCAGGGTGCGTAGCCCTGTTGCACGGTCTCGGGGATGACCTTCGAGAGCTGCCCCTGGCCCCCGAGACCCTGGCCGATGAATGGATCGGCGGGCACCGCCGGTGGCGTGAGCAGCGCGCCGGTGCGCGCGAGCAGCACCGGCGCCTTGAACGGATTGCCCTGATGCACGGCCTGATCGCCATGGCGGCCGAAGCGGGTGAAGACCTCGTAGAAGCTGCGCTCGGCATCCAGCCCGAGCCCCTGGGGCGCGCAGGGCGCAAGCGTCAGGCAGGCGTTCGCGTCGGCCTCAGTCTGCCCGTGCCCCGGCCAGGGCTCCGCCAGCGGCGCGACGGCGAACTTACCCAAACCGATGCTGGCGTCGCGGCCGAAGCCGATGGTGCCGATGTCCTCCACCAGCTCGGTGAGCGTCTCGGCGCTGATGCGCTCGGCGTCATAGACCAGGCGCACACAAAGATCCGCGCCTTGCGCATACCAGCGCTGCATCAGCGTGTAAGGAGCGAAGTCGCTGCGCCCGGTGGTGCCGGTGAGGCGGTTGATGCTGTTGTGCGGCTGGGGATGCAGGGTGCTCAACGCCGTCGGCCGTGCGCGTGCCCGCGCTCCCGGGCCGGTTGGCGCGTCGGCGTCGGCCAGCACCTCGGCATCGCTGCGACAGAGCGCGAGCCATTCCGGCAGCGGCTGTCCGAGAGCCGTCACCGGCAGCCAATGGCGTTTCTTGACCTGCTTGCGGTCGACCTCAGCCAGCTTCGGAAACAGCGACAGCGGTAAGGCCGGGCGCGGCAGCCAGCCCATCGGCATCGCGTCGGCGACGACCGCAAACGGGCGCCCGTGTGTGTAGCCGTCCAGCAACGCTTGCAGCTGGGCGTCGCCGTAGCGATTGCGCAACCCCCAACAGAGCTGGCCGAACAGCATGTCGCCGAGCAGCGGCGAGCCGAACGCGGCCTGCAAGCGCAGGCGCAGAGTGAGCGTGTCCATGCGCAGCTCCCTTTAGTCGAGGCGCAGTTCGTCCAATTGTGTCTGCAGATCCTCGCCCTGCATGGCCAATCCCGCGAAGCGGATCTTGCCGTAGCCGCGCGAGCCGGAGCCGCCGAGGCCGGTGAGCTCCAGCAGCTTGAAGCCGACCAGCAGCTCCTCGAGCAGATCCTCGTCGCCATGTACCTTCAGCGTGAGCTGGAAGGTGAAGCGGGCACCTGCCGGGACGCGCTCGGTGTTGCGCGGGTGCTCGGCCACGCCGGCGATGCGATCGATGGCGTTCTCGGTCTTGTGCTCGGTGAGCAGCAGGTGGCTCTGCTCCATCTCCGCGACCCAGGCGGGCTCGAGACTGCAGTCCCAGAACGCCAGCCGGGTGGGCCCGATCTCCTTGAGCAGGGCCAGGTCCGGTTTGCCTTCGGGCGCACCACCGAAGAGCTTCAGAAGCACCTTGCCGTGGTCCTGCTGTGCACCCTCTAGCTGGCGGATGTGCTGGAAGCCGAGCGGCTTGCCATCGGTGAGGCCGACGACACCGGCGCGCCATTCGAGCAGGCTGCGCATCTTGCCCTTGAGGCTGGAGCCCGGGATGTAGGGCTGGTTGGTGACCGGGTTCTTGATCACCGGATTATCGGTACCGCCGATGTGCATCTCGGTATTGCCGCCGCCGATGTGCAGGCCGCTGAGCAGCTCCAGGGTGGCGGTGATCTTACGGATGTGGGTCAGTTGCATGCGGGTCTCCTTGTTTCGGCGGCCGTCATTTATTCTCGTTGGGGCGCTCTTCCTTGTAGAAGCCGAGGAAGGCCTCGAAGAAGAGCTTGGCGTAGCCGAGCGTCTTGGCGTCTTCGGCCTGGCGCAGGCAGCGCTCAAGCAGCGCGACGAAGTTCTTGTCGACCAGCTCACGGCCCTCGGCATAAGCGGCCTTAGCATTGAGCATCAGGATGAAGGGGCGCGCTTCCTGAAAACGCGCGTCATCGGTCCCGACCTTGGTCTGCCACATCACCAGCTCGTCGTAGAAGCGCCGCAGCTGGCTCGGTTTATTGCGCTTCTTGTTACCGCCGATGGTTGCAGCGCAGCGCTTCGCAATGCCGTTGAACAGCTCGGGATCGATGTCACCGCTGAAGCGGATATCATCGACTGTGAGCTCGGCCAGAGGCTCCTGCTCGCGTCCTCGCCCACCGCGGTCGCCGCCACGATAGCCGCCACCTTGGGAGCGGCCGCGCTGTTGCTGATGTCTGGGCTCGCCCATGCTTGCTTGCTCCTAGTCGCGTGTCTGGTAGAGATGGGTGAAGAGTGGAATCCGGTACTTGCCGCCGAAGCGCTCGATGCCACCCTGAGCGATGACCTGCGCGAGGCGCTGCTGCAAACGCCGGCGCTCATCGGCTTTTGAGCGGTCGCGCAGGCCGGGCAGGCGCTCGAGCATGCGCGCGGTGCGGTAGGCGAACTGGCTGTGCCAAATCGCATGCTCGGGGCGCTCATTCACGGTCTCGGCCTTTTCGATGAGCTCGATCAGCCCGTAGACGTAGCCGGTGCTCAGTCCAAGCTCTTCGCTCAGGCTTTCCAGTTCTTCCTCGGCCTTGGCCAGCGCCTCGAAAGCCTCCCAGGAGACCGTCTCGCCGAAGCAGGTGACGGCATTTTTCTCGGGGCGCATGCTCTTTGCATCTTCAAGCGCCTGCTCGCCGAGCTCGGCGAGATGTCGGATCGGCAGTCCCGGCTTCGTAGTCGAGAGTCCGGCCGAGAAGTGGATCTCGGGGTTGCCGGCGACATAGCGCTCGAACTCCGCGCGCAACCGCCGCGCCAGTGTGATCTGCGAGCGCCAAGGGCCGATCAGGAAAAAGTCGTCACCGCCTGCGAACACGGTGTACGTGTTCCGGTACTCGTGCTGACATAGCCACGGCAGATAGACGGCGAAGAAGGCATTGGTCTGGCGCGACAGGGCGGCCATCTTGGCGAAGGTCGGCTCGGCCAGACCTTGCTGGAAGATCAGCCCGAGGTTGTCGATGTCGCCCTTGAGGGTGCTGAGAGCGCGGATGCCGACCCAACGCTCCTTCTCATCCAGACGTTGGTCTTCGCAGGCGAGGTGATTCAACGTCTTCGGCTCGTGTGCCGAGAAATCGCCATCGGCATCCGGATCGCAGGCCGCATACTTGTCTCGCTCGTAGTCACTCAGCGACTCGCCGCTGAAGCGCGGGATATAGCCGTTGATGTAACGCCGGGCGTAGCCGTTCCAGAGGGCGCACCAGCCATCGTCGGCTGGGACGCTGAAATCCCAGGCGCGCAGCAGGTTGCCGTCGCGCACGGCCGGGCCGAAACGGCCACTGTCGGTCTCATCGCCCGTGAAAGCGATGCGGTAACCAAAGAGATCGACGTCGAGGGTGTGTTGGCCGATGGCCTCGCGCGTGACCAGCAGGCGCTCGAATCGGGTCAGCCAGTTGCCGATGTCGATCTGATCCTTCGCCAGACGGCTCAGCGCGATAGTCCCGCCCTCATGGTGCTCTGCGAGCTCCGCAGGCGAGCGGCCATCGATCTGACAAGCGCCGAGGCGGTTGTCGAAGCGATCGAGAAATCCCTCGAACACTGCTGGCGGCGGGTCACCGCCGCAAAGATCGAAGCGCTGCGCCTTGGCGTTGTCCAATTGCGCAAATAGCCGCTTCATCAAGGTTTGGAAGCGCTGGTGGCTGTTGGCCTGATCGCCCGGCGCGCTCAAGAAATCATTGCAAGAGGCCCCCAGCCAAGCCAGCCCGACACCGGCTTGACCGAAGCTGTGCTCCAGGAACCAGGCATCGAGGCTGCGACGGACCTCCGTCAGCGCGCTGCGTGTCTGTTCCGTATTCGGGGCGACGATGAGAAATTTGCCGGCCGCGTTGATGATCTGGCTGGTCGGGGGCAGCGCCAGGGCATCGAGCACCCGCATGGCCGCGCACTCGGTGAGCAGGCCGACGTAGAACGAGCGCCCGCGCAGCAGCTTGGCGGCCCGACGTTGGGTCTCGCCGCCGGCGGCGAAGATGAAGTCCTGGATGCCGAATAGGTCGCCCTGGATCAGCAGCAGCTTGGCGCCGTCCCAGTCGGAGCGCTGATGATGGGCGGCAACAATGGACGCTGGGTCGTCGTCGCGGGCCTGGTGCCAGCGCCAGAGCGCAGTCGCGAGCGCCGCCACCGCCTTGCTGTGATCGTAGAGCGAGACCTCCGGCTTGACGCCGAACGCCGTGGCCGCCGGGATGCTGTGGGCGAAGGTCGCCAGCAGCGTATCGAAGTGGTCCAGCCAGAGATCGAGCCGATCCTGGTGTGAGGCCGGGATCGCCTCCAGCGCCTTGGTGAACTGATCCCAAAGCGTGCGGTATTGCTTCTTCGCGTTGTCGCGCTCGCGCTTGGGTGGCTCGCAATCCTGGGCAGTTTGCGGAAAGATGGCTTTCGGCGAGAGCGGCTGTAAGGCGTAGCGATAGTGCAGTGACGCCTTGTGGCTGCTCGACCCATCGAGCCGGATCTGCTCGAACAGCGTGAGCTGGCGCGCCGAGAAATGATCCCCGCCGGTCTCCGTGCCTTCTTGGGCGTCGTTGTAACGGTCGAAGGTCTCGCGCTCGAACCCCGATGCGACCCGATCCGCGGTGGCGATAATCCACTGCAGGGCCGTCTCCGGCTTGTGGTGGCGCGCGGCGGCGTTGATCAGCGAATCATCGACGTCCGGAGTATCCCAGGCGGCAAAGGGGGCGACGTCATCGCCCTTGAGGCGCGGGAAGTGGCGCTCGAGCAGGTCGACGGCCACGGCAGTATATGCAGCATGGCGATGCGTGAACCACTGCCGACCACCGCCCTCCTGACGACGGGCGTACTGGTGCAGATTCGATTCCAGCAGCTCGGCACCCGGATCGATACCGGCGCGCTCGGCAAACTTGCCGATGTCGTGGACCAGCCCGGCAAGCGCCACGCGACTGGAGGCAGCGAGGAGCTCCTGTGGATTCATAGCCTGTTTAAGTTCAGAGGGGTCGGTCATGGCATGTCTGGCGACCATCAGCTACTGCAGAGTGTCGAATGGAAACGCTCGAAGCGCCTCGCGCGGCAACCTTGCGACGCAATTCGGCTCAGCTGGATGCAGGCCGCCGACGATATCCTCTCGGGCAGGCGGGTCCATGGCGGCCGGGCAAGCGCGTGCACCATTACCCCCGCCACTGCCGCACCAACTCCCGCAACCGCTGCAGTTCCGCCGGTGGCACCAGGCGGATGCGCGCCCGCCGGGCGCGCGCGATGAGGGTGTCGGTGGGCTCGCGCGCGGACAGCAGCCAGGTGCTGCCGAACAGGCCGCGGGCGTCCTCGCCG
>JAAAOQ010000237.1 GCA_009908845.1 Gammaproteobacteria bacterium | reverse complement strand
GATGATCCCCCCGAGTGCGATCATGCCGATCATCGAGGTCGCGGTGAACTCGGCGCCCATGAGCAGGTGGCCCGGGATGATGCCGATCAGGGTCAGCGGGATCGGCGACATAATCAGCCCTGCCAGCGCGA
Organism: Gammaproteobacteria bacterium; assembly: GCA_009908845.1. GTDB lineage: Bacteria > Pseudomonadota > Gammaproteobacteria > Chromatiales > Chromatiaceae > Lamprobacter. The sequence goes on along the minus strand of JAAAOQ010000237.1, from coordinate 7,292 downwards.
AGTCGCGGAACTCCCAGACGATCAGGCCATAGATCAGCACCAGCGCGGCGATGAACGCGAGGCCCATGTCGCGGAAGGTCTCGTAGGTCACGGTCCACTCGCCGGTCCACTCGAAATCGGCTACCGCGTCGGTCTTCGGCGGGCCGATCAGCCCGTCCGGCATCCCGCTCATCGAGCTGCTGGGGCCGGGCGGATCATAGTCCTCGAGCCGATCCTCGACCGCCAGCATGCCGTAGATCGGCGCGCCGAGACGACCCTCCATCTCGCCGACGACGTACTCGATCGGGCGCAGGTCCTTGTGGTAAATGATTTGGCCCTCGGGCTGGCGCACGAAGCGGCCGAGCTCGGCCAGCGGCACCCGGCGCCCGTCCGGCCCCGCGATCGGCAGGCTGCCAAGCGCGCTGATCTCCGAGCGGTACGAGAGCGGCACCTGGATGACGATATAGGTCGGTTCCTGGACGGTCCCGCGCTTGACGTCGCCGACCTTGGCGCCGCCCAAGGCCATCGCGAGATTCCGATTGATGGTGTCGACCGAGATCCCGCGCCGGACCGCCTTCTCGGTATCGACCTCGAAGCGCCAGGAGCTATAAGGCTCGATCAGGTAGTTGTCGACATCGACGATCCCCTCCGCCTGCTCGAACATCGCGGTCATATCGCGCGCGACCTCGCGACGTATCTCGGCACTCGGGCCATACACCTCGGCGACGACGGTCTGCAGCACCGGTGGTCCAGGCGGCATCTCGACCACGGCGACCCGGGCGCCGAGCTCATGGGCCAAGGGCGCGAGCAGCTCGCGCGCGGCCACCGCGATCGCATGACTGCCCCGTTCGCGCTCGTGCTTGTCCTTGAGCATCACCAGGAGATCGCCCTGCCAGGCCTCCTCGCGCAGATAGTAGTGGCGCACCATGCCGTTGAAGTTGAACGGCTGAGCGGTGCCGGCGTAGGTCTGGATCGCGACCACCTCCGGCAGCTCCTGCAGCTTGTCCGCGAGTCGCCGCACCACATTCGCGGTCTCCGGCAGCGCGGTGCCCTCGGGCATGTCGACAACGACGCTGAACTCCGGCTTGTTGTCGAACGGCAGCATCTTCACCGGCACGACCTTGAAGTAGAACAGGGTGCAGACCAGGGCCGTCGTCGCGATGGTGCCGAAGAGAAACGCCTTACCGAGCGCCCGATTGCGGATCAGCGGCAGCACCAGCGGCCGATAGAAGCGCCCGACGATCGCGCGCGTGCGCTGCTCGCGCCGCTCGGCCCGCTCCAGCGCCTTCAGGCGTGGTCGCACCCGCAATGCGAACCAGGGGGTGAAGACGAACGCGGCGACCAGTGAGAAGACCATCGCCGACGAGCCCAGCACTGGGATCGGACGCATGTACGGCCCCATCAGGCCGCTGACCCAGCCCATCGGCAGCAGCGCCGCAATGATGGTGAAGGTGGCGAGGATGGTCGGATTGCCGACCTCGTCGACCGCGGCCACCGCCTCGCTGATCGAGGTCTTGCCGAGCTCGAGCCAGTGCCGGAAGATGTTCTCGACCACCACGGTGGCATCGTCGACCAGGATGCCGATCGCGAAAATCAACGCGAACAGGCTAACGCGGTCGATGCTGTAGTCGACCACCCAGGCCCACCAGATGGTCAGCAGGATGACCACCGGAATCACCGAGATCACGACGATCGCGGCGCGCAGCCCAAGGCCGACCAGGCACAGGATCGAGACGATCAAGGCCGCCTCGAACATCGCCTTGAGCAGCTCGTTGACCTTATCATTGGCGCTCTGGCCGTAGTTGCGGGTGACCTCGACCTGGACGTTGCCCGGGATCAGCCGCTGTTCCAGGGTCGCGAGCTTATCGAGCACGGCCTCTGCCACGGTCACGCCATTGGAGCCCTCCTTCTTCGCGATCGCTAACGTCACAGCCTGGGCACCATCGGACGGGTGCTCGCCCTCATAAGCCGGCCCGGTCGTATGGGTGACGACCTGCTCGGTCTCTTCCGGCAACGGCAGCACCCGCGCGACATCGCGGACGTAGATGGGATGGCCGCCCTGGCTGCCGACAACAAGCCGCGCAATATCGTCGGCGTCGTTCAGGAAGGCGCCGGAATAGACGTTGTAGGAGGTTCCGCCGCCTTCAGTCGCACCGGTCTGGGTCTCGGCGTTGGCGCTGCGAATGGTCTCGGCGATCCGATCCAGCGTGATCCCGTAGCCGGCCAGGCGTTCCATCATCACCTCGACCCGGATCTGCTCCTCGCGCCCGCCGACGACGAAGCCCTTGCCGGTATCGGGCACCGAGCCGAGCTCCTGCAGCACATCGAGCGCTAAGGTGCGTAGCTGGCTATCGTCGATCTCCTCGGACCAGAGCGTGAGTGTCACGATCGGCACGTCGTCGATACTGACCGGCTTGACCAACGGCGGCTTCACGTCCGGCGGCATCCGATCCATGTTCGCCTGCAGCTTGTCATGGACCTTGACGATGGACTCACCCATGTCCTCGCCGACGGTGAAGCGCACGGTGACGATCGCGCCGCCGCGGCGGGTCGCCGAATAGACATGCCGCACCCCAGTCAGCTCCATCATCAGCTGCTCGAGCGGCAGGGTCACCATGCTCTCGACCTGCTGGGCCGAAGCACCAGGATACTGGACGAAGACATCGATCATCGGCACCGAGATCTTCGGGTCCTCCTGCCTGGGCGTGAACAGGAGCCCGAGCAGGCCGATGCAAAGCGCCCCGATCAGCAGCATCGGGGTGACGGGGGTATTGATGAAGGTCCGCGCAACGCGGCCCGAGAGTCCGATGGTCGACGAAGTCGTCGAGGGGCCGCCGTCGCCCGCACTGCCGGAACCCGGCTGCTGCGTTCGGCCGGCGTTGATGGAGTCATTCATGCCGCGCGCTCGTGATGGACGCCGGGCACCGAATCCGCCACTACCCCAGATGCCAGTGAACCCGATCGATGGCTTGGACCTGTCGATGATACGGCCATCAATATCACCGACGGGACCAGGGCCACAAGCGGCCAATCGTCATTGACTGCTGAGCGCAGCACGAATCCACCGCCGACAAAACGCGAACGCCAAATTCATGGGTTGTGACGGGGTCGTCTTGATGACTAATTCAGCAGTTAGTAATATTGTTTTACTTTGATAATCGAAGCCTTGGATCAGGCTGGAGCTATCGATGTATCTTGACGCCTTGACGATCGCGGGCCTACTCAGCGCCGCGAGCTTTTTGCTGATGCCGCTGCTGATGGGGCGGGAGCTCATTCGCGTCGACGCCACCGATGAAACCGAGCAAAGCCCAACAGGGCGTGAAACGGCCACGCAACAGCCGCAGCGAACCCCCAGCTCAGCTGTCTTGAGCCCGCATTGGCACACCCATGGGGCACTGAAAACGCAGAGTAAGGGGAACGGTGGTGTGAGTCACGCAGGCCCAACCGCCGGAACCATCACCTTTCGATGACCCTGGCGTCCACCTGGCCCATCACGCAATTGCCAACGGCCTCACAGTTCAATCGGTAAATTCTCGGCGAGTAAACAGCCACATAGCGAACTGTGACCGCGTTAGCGCAGCGGACGCGCTTCCCTGCCTAATCTGTCGCTGTCCATCTTACGGACGCGCCACGACAAGGCAGGAGACTCAGATGATGCTTGACTTGCTAACGATCACCGTTCTACTCACTCTCATGAGCCGAATGCTGCTGCCGCAGCTGGTACGGCGTGCGCCGATCCTTCTGAAGGCAACCGACGGATTGCCGCTGCGTTCGCGGCGCGTCAGAACGATCATCTTACAGCGCACGCGGTAAGCGCTCGTCCGCGAAGAGCTTGGACACCTCGAGGCAAGACAGGAAAGGCCGGCCAGGTCCTCTTAACCGCCAAGCAAACAGGCCTGCCCAGGTTATTCGCGGGTGGCCCCTTGTACGCGCGCCGACGCGAGCAGACCGCGATCAGTAACAAAGACCGTCTTCCGGAAAGCGCGCTCAGCTCGATGCTACCGGTGCCGGCGCCGCGACCCGCACCGAATGGCTCTCAGCACAGACATGCTGCGCGAAGCCAGCACCGGCCTCGGCATAGAGATTGAACACCAGCTGGACGCCGGCCGCCCGCAGTGCCTGCTCGTCCTCGGGATACTTCGCAATCGCACCGATGGTGCCGGTGAACCCCTCCTTGATCAGGTGCTCGGCGGCGAACAGGTTCTCGGAGACCTGGGGCATTGCCAACAGTACCAGCCGCATATGGCCGTCATCGAGATGCAGCCGGTGCCAGAAATCCGCGTCGGTCGCACTGCCCTGCACGACATAGCGCCCCTGCTGCTGGTGACGCGCGATCGTATCCGGGTCGGCATCGACACCGACCGGCCGCAGTCCGCGCTCATGGGCCAGTTCGTCATAGGCACCGCTGCCGATGCGGCCCATCCCGACCACCATCGCGTTGGCGTCACCCGGGTCGATCTCCGCCTCCTCGGCCAGCCGGCGCTTGCGCTCGCGCGCGCGCAGCCACTCGCTCATCCTCTCGTACCAGGAATGGGAGCGGCTGCTCGCCGGCGCCGCTGCAATGAACGAGAACGCGAGCGCTAGCGCGACGATCGCAAGCCACCGTGGATCGAGCCAACCGTTCTCGACCCCGATCGCCGTCACGATCAGACCGAACTCGCTGTAATTCGCCAAGGTCAAACCGCCGAGAAAGGCCGTACGCCCGCGCACACCGAACCAGAGCATCAGCGTCTGGAATAGATACCACTTGTAGGGGAGCGCGACCAGTAGCAGTGCCGCAAACAAGACCATGCCCGGCGACGGTGCCCCATGCAGTCCAATGCTCAAGAAGAAGCCGACCAGCAGCAGGTCCTTCAGGTCCAGCAGTGACTTCGCGAGCTCGCTCGCCTTAGGGTGATTCGCGACCATCACGCCGATCAGGATCGCGCCGAGATCGCCCTTCATATGGACGATCTCGAACAGCTCTGAGGTCCCGATCGCCAGGGTCAGCCCGAACAACAACAGGAGCTCGCCATGACCAACCCGGCTCATCAGCCAGAGGAGCCCGCGTCGCGCCGGGATCAGCAACACCAGCAACAACGCCCAGACCGTCGGCACCTTACCGGCCGAGAAGGCTAGGAACAGCACCGCGGCAACATCCTGGATGATCAGAATCCCGATCGCGATGGTGCCGTAAAGTGAGCCCATCTCCCCTTTTTCCTCGACGACCTTGACCGCGAACACGGTGCTCGAGAAGCTGAGCGCGAACGCGAGCAGCGCAGCGGTCTGGATGTCCACCCCCGCCAATAAGGGAACGCCGAGCCCTCCGAGCGCTAACAGCAGCGGGACCGCGAAGGCAAGCATTGCGAACATGTGCAGGGCCGCCGTGCCCCACACATGGGGCTGGGCGAGGCTCTTGATCTTGAGCTTGAGGCCGATCGTGAACAGGAGCAGGGTGATGCCGATGTCCGCGACCTCCTCGAGTAGGGCGTTCTCGCGGGCACCAAAAGCGTGCAGTACGAAGCCCGCGACCAGGTAACCGACCAACGGTGGCAGACCGATCTGCCGCGCCCCGAGGCCGAGTGCGAACGCCACCGCAATCCAGACGATATCGAACATCCGAAGCCCTCTCCTGACACGGGACACCCCGCCGAAACAAGCCAGCCGCAGCCCGCTGGGTGCGCCCATGTTGACAGCAGATCGCACCCGGAGCACGCCTTCACTGCAGGTTTTCCGTGCTGCCGAGAGGGAGCAGGTAGCGAGTGGCGTCAGCTGAATGGTAAGGGGCGAATTGATCCAAAGCACGCGCCATGCCGTTTGCACCAATGACGCCGCCCGAAATGACCAGTTGGTTACGCTATACTCGCTCGGCCAATCCGGCTTGCCGCAACGGCGGCGGCCTCCGCTTACCACCTGCAGCGAGAAGGGTTCCTTCATGTCTGACTACAACGCCGAGGACGTCCGTAACATCGCCCTCGTCGGTCACGCCGGTTCTGGGAAGACCACCCTCGTCGAGGCGCTACTGGCCAGTGCTGGCGCCATCTCCGAGCCTGGCAGCGTCACAAGAGGCACGACGGTTTGTGACCACGATGATATGGAGAAGGAGCTCAAGCATTCGCTGGATGTCGGCATCACCGGGTTCGGCGCGCACGGCAAGCACATCAACCTTTTGGACACGCCCGGCTACCCGGACTTCCTCGGTCGCACCCTCTCGGTGCTCAACGCGGTCGAGACGGCCGCGATCGTAGTCAATGCCGAAAACGGCATCGAGCCGATCACCCAGCGCGCCTGGAAGGCGGCCGACAAGCGCAATCTGTGCCGCATCTTCATCGTCAACGGGATCGACAACCCGAACGCCGACATCGCCGCGCTCACCGAGCAACTGCGCGACACCTTCGGCAATGAATGCCTGCCGATCAATCTGCCGGCCGACGGCGGCAAGCGCGTGATCGACTGCTTCTTCAACCCGTCCGGTGACGCCACCGATTTCTCATCGGTCGAGGCGGCGCATGGCCAAATCATCGATCAGGTCGTCGAGGTCGACGAAGAGTTGATGGAGGTCTATCTGGAGCAAGGGCAAGAGCTCCAGCCGGAGCAGCTCCATGACCCGTTCGAAGAGGCACTGCGCGAAGGCCATCTCGTGCCGATCTGCTATTGCTCGGCCGAGACCGGCGCCGGGATCAAGGAGCTGATGGAGGTACTGGTGCGCCTGATGCCAAACCCGGCCGAGGGCAATCCCCCGCCGTTCATGCGCGGAGAAGGCGCGGAGATGCAGCCGGTCAGCGTCGAGCCAGACCCCAGCAAGCACGCGATCGCGCATGTCTTCAAGGTCATCAACGACCCTTTTCGCGGCAAGATCGGGATCTTCCGCGTCCATCAAGGCCGGATCACGCCGAACAGCCAGCTCTTCATCGGCGATGCCCGCAAGCCGTTCAAGGTGACGCACCTCTATCGCATCCACGGCAGCGAGTTGATCGAGGTCGACGAAGGCGTGCCGGGTGACATCCTCGCCGTCTCGCGCGTCGACGACATCCACTTCGACGCCGTATTGCACGACTCGCACGACGAAGATCACTTCCATCTGCGCAGCATCGAGTGCCCAATACCGCTGTTCGGGCTAGCGATCAATGTCACCAAGCGCGGTGATGAGCAAAAGCTCAACGACGCGCTGCACAAGCTCGAGTCCGAAGACCCCTGCTTTCATGTCGAGCACAATGCCGCCGCCAACGAGACCGTGATGCGCGGGCTCGGCGAGGTCCATCTGAAGGTCCTGCTGCGCCGCCTGTCCGAGCAGTTCCATGTCGATGTCGAGACCCGACCGCCGAGCATCCCCT
>JAAAOQ010000164.1 GCA_009908845.1 Gammaproteobacteria bacterium | reverse complement strand
CGAGCGGCGAGGGGATCTCCATCGTCGCCTTGTCGCTCTCGAGCGTCAGCAGCGACTGCTCGGGCTCGATCCGGTCGCCGGCACCGACCAGGATCTCGATGATCTCGACCTCGTCGAAGTCGCCGATATCGGGGAGCAGAACCTCTTCTACCTTGGCCACGCTGCGGTCTCCTGTGCCCGGTCTCGATGGCGGATCACGTGCGCCCCCTGCGCGGGCGCCGCGGGACGGGTCATTGGGTCACCGGGTTCGGCTTGTCGGGATCGATGCGGTACCTCTCGATCGCCTCGCGCACCCGCGCGGCTGGGATCGCGCCCTCATCGGCCAGGGCCTTGAGCGCCGCCAGCGCGATGTACCAGCGGTTGACCTCGAAGAACTTGCGCAGCTGGCTGCGCATGTCGCTGCGCCCGAAACCGTCGGTGCCGAGCACCGCGTAGCGGCGCGGCACATAGGGACGGATCTGGTCGGCGTAGGTGCGCATGTAGTCGCTTGCGGCGACCACCGGCCCCTCGGTCTCCATCAGCTGGGCGCCGACGTAGGGCAGCCGCGGCGACGCGTCCGGGTGCAGCAGGTTCCAGCGCTCGGCGTCGATGCCGTCGCGGCGCAGCTCGGTGAAGCTGGTGACGCTCCAGACGTCGGCCGCGACCCCGAAGTCGCGCTCGAGCAGCGCCGCGGCGGCCTGCACCTCGCGCAGGATGGTGCCGCTGCCGAGCAGCTGCACGCGCGCCCGGCCGCCGCCGTCGCCAGCGTCGGCGAGCTTGTAGATCCCGCGCCGGATGCCCTCCTCGGCGCCCTCGGGCAGGGCCGGCTGCGGATAGTTCTCGTTCATCACCGTGATGTAATAGAAGACGTTCTCCTTGTCCGCGTACATCCGGCGCATGCCGTCCTGGACGATGACCGCCAGCTCGTAGGCGAACGCGGGGTCGTAGCTGATGCAGTTGGGTACCGTGGATGCGGCCAGGTGGCTGTGCCCGTCCTGGTGCTGCAGCCCCTCGCCAGCGAGCGTGGTGCGCCCGGCGGTGCCCCCGAGCAGGAAGCCGCGCGCCTGCATGTCGCCGGCGGCCCAGATGAAGTCGCCGACCCGCTGAAAGCCGAACATCGAGTAGTAGATGTAGAACGGGATCATCGCCTGGCCGTGATTGGCGTAGGCGGTGGCTGCGGCGATCCACGAGGAGATGGCGCCGGCCTCGGTGATGCCCTCCTGCAGGATCTGCCCGTTCTTCTCCTCGCGGTAGTACATCACCTGATCGGAGTCGACCGGCTCGTAGAGCTGGCCGACGTGGGAGTAGATGCCGAGCTGGCGGAACAGCCCTTCCATGCCGAAGGTGCGCGCCTCATCGGGGACGATCGGCACCACGTACCGGCCGATTTGCTTGTCGCGGATGATCATGCTGATCAGCCGCACCAGCGCCATGGTGGTGGACATCTCACGGTCGCCGCTGCCCTCGAGCAGCTGCGAGAAGGCGTCCAGATCGGGCACCTCGAGCGGGGGTGCCTCGTCGGCGCGCGCCGGCAGCGGGCCGCCGAGGGCCTCGCGGCGCTCCTGCAGGTACTTGAGCTCGGGGCTGTCCGGGGCCGGCTTGTAGAAGGGAGCGGCGCCGATCTGCTCGTCCGAGATCGGGATGTTGAAGCGGTCGCGGAACGCCTTGAGGTGCGTCTCGCCCATCTTCTTCTGCGAGTGGGTGATGTTCATCCCCTCGCCGGCGACGCCCATACCGTAGCCCTTGACCGTCTTGGCCAGGATCACCGTCGGCTGACCCTCGGTGCGCATCGCCGCGGCATAGGCGTTGTAGATCTTGGCCGGGTCGTGCCCGCCGCGGTTGAGGCGCCAGATGTCGTCGTCGGTCATGTTGGCGACCATGTCCGCGGTCTCCGGGTACTTGCCGAAGAAGTGCTCGCGCGTGTAAGCGCCGCCGCGCGCCTTGTAGGCTTGGTAGTCGCCGTCGACGCATTCCTCCATGCGGCGCACCAGCATGCCGTGGGTGTCGCGCGCGAGCAGCGGGTCCCAGTAGCTGCCCCAGATCACCTTGATGACGTTCCAGCCGGCGCCGCGGAACACGGCCTCGAGCTCCTGGATGATCTTGCCGTTGCCGCGCACCGGGCCGTCGAGCCGCTGCAGGTTGCAGTTGACCACGAACACCAGGTTGTCGAGCCGCTCGCGCGCGGCCAGCGAGATGGCGCCGAGCGACTCGGGCTCGTCCATCTCGCCGTCGCCGAGGAAGGCCCAGACCTTGCGGCCCTCGGTGTTGAGGATGCCGCGGTCGCTGAGGTAGCGCATGAAGCGGGCCTGGTAGATGGCCATGATCGGCCCCAGCCCCATCGAGACGGTCGGGAACTGCCAGAACCCGGGCATCAGCCAGGGATGCGGATAGGACGACAGCCCGGGGCCGTCGACCTCCTGGCGGAAGTTGTAGAGCTGCTCCTCGCTGATGCGGCCTTCGAGGAAGGCGCGCGCATAGATACCGGGCGCCGAGTGCCCCTGGATGTAGACGAGGTCGCCGCCGTGGTCCTTGCTGCGGGCGCGGAAGAAGTGGTTGAAGCCGACGTCGTACAGGGTCGCGCTCGAGGCGAACGACGAGATGTGCCCGCCGAGCTCGGACGACAGCCGGTTCGCCTGGACCACCATCGCCATCGCGTTCCAGCGCACGAACGAGCGGATGCGCCGCTCCATCGCGCGGTCGCCCGGGAAGCGCTCCTGCTTCTGCATCGGGATGGTGTTCACATAGGCGGTGTTGGCGCTGAACGGCAGATAGGCGCCCGAGCGGCGCGCCTTGTCGGTCAGGCGTTCGAGCAGATAGTGCGCGCGCTCGATGCCCTCGTTCTCGAGCACGGCATCGAGGGACTCGAGCCACTCCTGGGTCTCTTGGGGATCGATGTCGGGCTTATTGGGCATGGCGTTTCCTAGGGCGCGGGCGTGACGACGCGAGGGGGACGCAACGACTCAGCAGCTTGGCGAAAGCCCGCAAACCTAACCGAGCCACAGTGAATTGGCAAATACTGATTATTGTGTTGCGCTGATGCGTTCGCGTTGCGCCTGTGTGACAGGGCAGCGGGCTGCGAGAACGCGACCTCGGGTATCGGTTCAGGCTCGCGCGGGTTAAGTCTGCGCAGACTCGGCGGCCGCAGGGGGCACGACCTCGCGACCGGCGCATGGCAGCGATGCGTGGGACAGTCTATGCTGCATCCCCTGTAGCCGATATCGTCACAGGTGATGAGCCATGTCGGGGCATTTCCGATCAATCATTCCGGAGCGGCCCGTCAATACGCGGGTTGCTCATGTCGCGATCCCAGCGGACATTCTGGCGGATGCTGCGATCGAGGACCATCGCGTTTTCTTGCCCCAGGCCACCTGGGACGACTTCGAGCGGGTTCTGGCCATGCGTGGCGAAGGATCGGCGCCGAGAATCGCGTATGACCGGGGGACGATCGAGATCATGAGTCCATCGTCGCATCACGAACGGATCAAATCGCTCATTAGTCGCCTCGTCGAGGTCTACTGCCAGGAGCGCGATGTCGATTTCACCGCCCTTGGCAGCTGGACGCTGAAGGAGGCCGCCAAGGCAGGGGGTCTCGAGCCAGACGAGTGCTATATCTTCGGCGCCGATACGTCGTTGGAGCGACCGCACCTGGCCATTGAGGTGATCTGGACCTCAGGAGGGCTCGACAAGCTTGATCTGTATCGCCGGCTCGGGGTTGCCGAGGTTTGGATCTGGCAGCACGCCAGATTGACGCCCTATGCGATGCGTGACGACCAATATCGACCCATAGCGACCAGCGAGGTGCTGCCAGGCCTGGAACCGGCACTGCTTGCGCGGTTTCTCGAAGGCTATGAGACGACCTCCGCTGCGATGCGTGCTTACCGGGCTGCTTTGAGCCAACAGCCCCTCGAGCAGGCAAACGATCTGCCATCTCGGGAGTAACACTGACCCCGCACTAGGGCGGGGGCGTCGTGCGCTGGGCCGTGACCGGCGGATCAGCCGGCCTTGCTTGCCGAGGGTGTCGTGTCGGCGGTCTTCTCGGCCGACTCGCGCTGATCGGCGTCAGCCTTGCTCTCGGGCTCGCTCGGGCTGCATTCGTCGGCAAACCGCGCATAGGCACGCGGGCTCATCGGCTGGCGGCTGCAGAACCAATCGCGATGCCGCTGCTCGGCGAGCGCGCGGCGCTGCTCGGAGATCGCTTGCATCGCGGCACGCCGCTCGGCGGCTTGTTTCTGCATCGCGGCGCGATGGGCCTTGCGCTCCGCTTTCAGCTCCTCGGCGCTGAGCGGGGCGTCCGGCATGGCCGGCATGGCAGGCAGCTCGTCATAGCCCGGCACTGAATAGCTCGGCACTGAGGGCAGCTCAGGCATTCCGAGCTCGGGGTAAGCCGGTTTCGGGAACGCCGGCATGTCGGGCATTGGCGGGCGCTCGGGGGTCTGGCCAAAGCTCGGGATATCGGGCAGGGCCGGCATCTCGGGGCGCTCGCCAAAGCCGGGCATTGCCGGCATCTCTGGGATCTCGGGGCGTTCACCGAAGGCGGGCATCGCCGGCACCTCCGGGCGCTGGCCGAGGCCGGGCATCTGAGGCATCCGTTCGTTGCTCGCGAAGGCAGGCGGCTGCGGCAGCGCTGTGCGGCGCGACGCTATTGCCTCGCGCTGCGTTTCCATCCGCTTGATCGCCGCCTCGCGTTGCTGCTCGGCCATCTGTTGCAGCTGCTCGGGCGAGGGGGCTGGAGCGCCGTAGGGGGCGCCATAGTAGGGGCCCGCCGACCAGGCGGCGGCGCTCATGGACGCAAGGGCCAGCGTGACGGCTGACACGGACAGGGTAAGACGTTTCATATTGGTTCTTTCCACTCAGTGATTTTGAAACGGATGGGCTTCACAAGCGGTTCTGCCGGCAGCGTTATGGTGTTGTTCTCGTGGCGCGGCGGCGGTGCTGCGCTTCCCGGGCTTGAAATCATTCCGGCCCGCGTAGAGCTGGCAGAACGCTCGTTAGTTTATAAGAAAATAGTGAAGCAGCAACCGTCATCACTTCCGTTCGCCGCACGCCGACAGCTGTCATTGATGTCCATCAATAACGGAGCCATCAGCGCTGCGCTCGACCAGCGCGCGGAACGCCTGGCAGCGTTCCACCAGGTCGGGGCCGGCATGCAGGTCGCCGCCGATCAGGAAGATACTGTCGGACCCATAGCTGTCGACCAGCTCGGGTACGCGCTCCAATCGCATGCCGCCGGCCGGGACGGGCCAGATCGGCTGGAGTGTCCCGAGCGAGGCCTGCGCGGCGTCGGCAATCTCCTGGCATTCGCTGGCGGTGAAGGTGAAGCGCCCGCCGCTGTGCGGGAAGATGGTGGCGTCGGCGCCGGCGAGGCGCAGCAGGGTGGCGAACAGCAGACCGTGCGCGATGCCGGTGCCGGGGTTGATGGCGAGGCCGCCAAACAGCGCCGGATGGCTCAGGATCGGCAGCGCGAGTGCGTCATCGTCGGCGAGCACACGCATCAGATCCAGGCCGGCGAGACCGGGGCAGAACAGCAGGCCGCCAGCGCCGTCGGCCTTGGCGCGTTGGGCCCGGGCCATGACCGCTGGCGCGGGGGCGGTGACATTGGGCAGGTAGAGGCTGTGGCCGCCGGTCTCCTGATTGGCCCGGTGCACGGCCTCGGCGCAGCGGGCGACCCGCTCGTCGAAGCGACAGAAGGGCTGATCGGCGAGGCCGTGGTCGTCCTTGATCAGATCGATCCCGCCGAGCGTGAGCCGGTAGGCGAGCTCGGCGAGCTCGCTCGGGGACAGGCCCATCGGCTTCAAGGCCGTGCATAGCAGCGGTCGCCGTGGCGGTGTCGAGGATGCTTTGGCCGCCTCGGGTGGTGTGCCTGTGGGATGGAGGGGATCGGGGACGAGCGCCCGCCGCAGCCCGGCGATGCCAAAGCGCGGGCCACGGAACTGCTCTAGCAGCGCCGGAGGGAGCTCGATGCGCTGCAGCCGCACCCCAGGCTGCAAGGCGACATTGCCGAAGAGCACGTTCAGCAACTGCGTGAGTTCACTGCCGGCGGCCTCGACCGGATAGCGGATGCTGACCTCGAAGCCGCTGCCGCCGTCCGTGCGGGTACAGGGCGTGATCGCCGCGATCTCGCCGACGATCTGCTCGCGGATCGCGTCGCTCGGGATCAGCGCCTCCGGGAACTCGACCGTCTGCTCGAGGCCGATCGCGCGGGCGCGCGCCTCGACCTCGGCCGCTTCGACGGCGAGCCGGTAGACCGCGGTGAAGCGCTCGCCGCTGAGGGCAAGAGGCGGTTTGGAGCTATTCAAGTCGATTTCGGCGAGTGCCCGTCGAGGCTCGGGTAGAAGTCATCGTCCAGCACCTGATCCCTCGTGTAGGGGCAGCGGCTCGGGAAGGTCTCAATGGACAAGCCGGTTTCCTTGGTCGCGAGATCGACGGCGTCCGTGTAGGTCGACAGGATCGTGTCGTCGAGCGCCGATTTGAGTCCAGGCGCGCGTCGCAACAGCACGCCGAGCTGTTTGCGCTGCTCAACGATCGTTGACCGCCAGCTGTCTCCTCTGAACTCGCGCCATCGCTCGGAGAGCGATCGATATTGGTATTCCCATTTGAGCAGATGGGCCAGCAAGATCAGTAGCCGGCTCTCGAGCTCGCGGCGCTCGCTCTTGCCCATGTCGCCGAGCTCATCGATCAGGTGTTCGATATCGAGCTCGGTGAAGCGCCGCGCGCGCAGAAGCGCTGCCTGCTGCTTCGCCCATGTGGCATAGTCGGTTTGATAGAGCGCTTGTGCATCCGTCATCGCAGCACGCTTCCGGTTCAGAGCGAATCATTGTCGCTCAATTTTACATGCCGAAGCTGATCGGCTTGCCCAGAGAGCCTCATTAGAGATCCCACTAGAGATCCTCGCTCTTGTCAGCCTTGGCCAAGGGCTGGGATGCATTATCGACATCAACCTCCGCCAAATGATCCGCACCGATGTCGAGTGATGCGCCGATCAGGGTCTCGGCGGCGCTCACCAGCGCCAGCGCATCGAGCCCGTACTCGCGCATCAGGTAGGACTTGCTGGCGCCGTGCGCATAGGTGTCGCGCAATCCAAGCCGGAGCAGCCGTTTGCCGATGCCCTGCTCGGCGAGCTGCTCGGCTATTGCGCTGCCGAGGCCGCCGATGACGCTGTGGTTCTCGATCGCGATCGCGCCATGGCGGGCCTGGGCGATCGCGGCGGCGAGCTGCGGGTCGGTGAACGGCTTCAGGGTCGAGACGTGCAGGTGCGTGACCGAGACACCTTGGGCCTCTAATGCCGGGACGGCCCGCATCGCCTCCTCGGTGCAGATGCCGCTGCTGATGACGGCGAGGTCGCTGCCTTCGCTCAGGCGTCGCGCCTGGCCGAGTCGCAGCGGCTCATCGGCCGGGAACAGGCGCGGGACCTCGCCGCGCAGTTGGCGCACATAGACCGGCCCATCGATCGCTTGGGCGCAATCGAGCAGCGATTCGACCTCGGTCGCGTCGCCGGCCTCGAGGATGGTCATGTTCGGGATCGCGCGCAGCAGGGCAACATCGTCGATGGCCTGATGGGTGACGCCGCCCGGGGTGGTGATGCCGGGCAGGAAGCCGATCAGCCGCACCGGCAGGTTCGGATAGCCGATGCTCATCGCCAGCTGGTCGAACGGGCGCCGGGTGATGAACACCGAGAAGGTATGGATGAACGGGAAGAAGCCCTCGCGCGCGAGCCCGGCGGCGAAGCCGAGCATGTTCTGCTCGGCCATCCCGAACGAGAAGAAGCGCTCCGGGAAGCGGTCGCGAAAGCCGTCGGCCTCGCAGGACGAGGTCAGATCGGCGCCGAGCACCAAGAGCTCCGGGTGCCGCTCGCCGAAACGGATCAGATTGGCACGATGCGGGCGGGTGACGGTCTCGATCATGATGCGTCGTCCTGCCAGTGCTCGAGCAGGTCCTCGTAGGCATCGTGCTCGTCGGCCGACTTGAAGCGCAGGAAATGCAGCTTTGGCGCGCGCTCACGCAGCAAGCCGATGCCGCGACAGGGATCGCTGCGGGCGATCACGACCAGCGGGCGCTCGGTTGCGCCGGGTTCGGCGGCCGGTCCTGCCAGCCGCGCGAGCGCCGGCGCGGCCAGGGCGTCGGGATCATGGCCGTCGACCTCGTGGACCTCGGCGCCGAAGGCGCGCAGCCGCTCGGCGAGCGGCTCGATGGTCATCACATCGGCCATCGCGCCGTCGCACTGCTGGGCATTGGCGTCGATATAGACGCCGAGGTTACCGATGCGATGATGCGCGAGCGCCGCGAATGCCTCCCAGGTCTGGCCCTCTTGGAATTCACCATCGGACATGAAGACCCAGACCCGGCCGCGCTCGCCGCGCAGCCGCCGGGCGAGCGCGATGCCGCCGGCCTGGCTCAGCGCCTGTCCGAGCGAGCCGGCGGTGACCTCATGGCCGGGCGAGTGCTCGGCACCGATCAATTCGACGGTGCTGCCGTCCTGGTTGAACTGCTCCAGGGCATCGGGGCTGAGCCGGCCGAGCTCGATCAGCAACGAATACAGGACCAGCGCGTAGTGCACCGGTGAGAAGATGAAGCGGTCGAGGTCCGGATGTTTGGGCCCGTTGTAGTCGGCGCCGGTGAAGGCGTCTGGGTTCGCGGCCGAGGGCACCCCGGCGAATGGCCGCGGCACGGCCGGGCCTTGGCTCGGGCCGAGCCGCATCACCCGCAGATAGAGCGTCGCCAGGATCTCGGCGGCCGAGCAGGCCTGGCTCAGGTAACCGCCGTTGTTGCGCAAGGTGTGCTCGAGCACGCGGCGTCGGATGCGATCCGCGACGGTTGCGACGGCCAGGGTTGGCGACGCCTGAGCGGATTCGGCTTGCGTCGGTGCTGATTCGCTCATGCGGGTGTTGCCATCCTGCCGAGCTCGGATTGCGCGGGCCTGGGCCCAGACAGGGGCCCAGGCAGGAGCCCAGTTAGGAGCGCAGGTAAGGGCGGGGGCCTGTGCACGGGCAGCGGCGCGGGCGTTGCCCGATTCATGCGCGCGCCGTCTCCGCGTCGCTCTCGGCATCCCGATTCGCATCGGCGGACGCCGGGCGGGCGCTGAAGGCCTTTCCGGTGATCCCGCGCGAATCCGGGCCGAGCAGGTAGAGGAAGGCGTGGGTCAGCTGCTCGGGCTTGGGCACTGTGTTCGGGTTCTCGGCCGGATAGAGCTCGCGCCGCTGCGCGGTGCGCAAGGGGCCGGGGTCGAGGCTGTTGACGCGGATGCGGCTGCTGGCCTCGGTCTCCTCGGCGAGGGTCTGCATCAGGGCCTCGATACCGGACATCGCCGCGGCGAAGGCGCCCCAGTAGGCGAGGGCGCGGCGGCCGACCCGGTCTGCCTGGAACACCACCGAGGCCGCCTCGGCCGAGCGCAACAGCGGCAGGCAGGCCTGGGTCAGCAGGAAAGGGCCGGTGAGGTTGATGCGCAGCACCTTGCTCCACTGGTCGGCGTCGTAATCGTCGATCCGGCTCAGGAACGGGATGTACTGGGTCGTATGCACCAGGCCGTCGAGCCGGCCGAACTCGTCGCCTAATGTGGTGGCGATGCCGAGCATCAGCTGCTCGTCGGCCTTGTCCAGATCGAGCGGCAGGCTGGCCGGCTCGGGTCCGCCGACCTCGGTGATGGCGTCGTAGACGGACTCGAGCGCCTTCTCGCGGAAGCCGCTCAGGATCACGGTCGCGCCGTGGCGCGCGCACTCCAGCGCGAGCGCCCGTCCCATGCCTTCGGCGGCGCCGGTGATCAGGATCACGCGGTCTTGCAGGAGGTCGGGGCGGGGTTGGTAGTCCTGGATCGGGTCGGTCACAGCGGGTCCTAATGGAATCAAAACGCTAGCCTAGCTCAAACGAAGGAGCAGGCGAAATGCGGTTTTGCGATCGCGGAGCCAAAAGCGCCGAGCGATTCAGCGCCTTCGGCTCAGGGTAGGGGATATCGATCGGTTGGGCCGCCTTAGGCCGAGAGCTGATCTTGGTCGCGTTGCGGATCATCTCCCGGGTCGCCGAGGCATTGCTCGGACTCGTACCACATGACGTTGATGATGCCGAAGGCGACCGCGAGCAAGACGCCGAGAATCCAGGCGAAGTACCACATGAGCTGATTCCTCGATAGAGAGAGCCTGTTGAGCGGGTTGCCGGCACCCCAGCGGAGCGCATCTCGGATGGGGTGCCGTCCCAGGTTGTGGCCGTTGGATGCGTCAGTACGCCAGCGTGTCCTGGGAGCGGATCTCCTCGACCGTGACCCGGCGCCACATCTTTACATAGGTCCAGGTGGTATAGGCCAGGATCAATGGGATGAAGATCACCGCGGCCCAGAACATCACCGTCAGCGTCAGGTGACTGGAGGTCGCGTCCCAGGCGATCAGGCTGCTGTTGGGGTTGCTGCTCGAGGGCATGATGAACGGGAACATCGCGGCGCCGGCGGTCATGATGATGCCGGTGATGCCGAGTCCGCTCATGATCAGGCCGAGCCCGGCCCGATCGCGCATCGACAACGAAACCGCGAAGCCGAGCCCGGCGAAGCCGAGGATCGGGAACAGGAGCGTGAGCGGGTACTGCTTATAGTTGGTGAGCCAGCCGTAGGGGTCGACGACGACCTCCTTGGTGAGCGGGTTCGAGATCGCATCGAGCGCTGGCATGCTGACCACCTTGTAGCCATCGACGAACAGGGTCAGCCAGATTCCGGCCAGCGCAAAGCCGACGATGGTCGCAAGCCCGATCTTCCGCGCCCACTCCTTGGCCCGCCCGGCGATCGGCTCGCCGGTGCGCAACTGCAGCCAGATCGCCCCGTGCATCGTCAGCATCCCTAAGCTGATCAGCCCGGCCAGCAGTGCGAACGGGTTCAGCAGCGCGAAGAAGCTCCCGGTGTAGTACGGCCGCAGCAGCTCGTCGAGATGGAACGGCACCCCTTGGAGCAGGTTGCCGAACGCGATGCCGAACACCAGCGCCGGCACTGCGCCGCCGATGAACAGGCCCCAGTCCCAGGCGCTGCGCCAACGTTTGTCCTGGATCTTGTTGCGATAGTCGAATCCGACTGGCCGGAAGAACAGCGCGAACAGCGCCAAGAGCATCGCGAAGTAGAAGCCGCTGAAGGCGGTGGCATAGACCAAGGGCCAGGCGGCGAAGATCGCGCCGCCGGCGGTGATCAGCCAGACCTGATTGCCGTCCCAGTGCGGGCCGATGGTATTGATGATGACGCGACGCTCGTCGTCACCCTTGCCGAGGAACGGCAACAGGGTGCCGACGCCCATATCCATCCCATCGGTCACTGCGAAGCCGATGAACAGCACGCCAACGAGCAGCCACCAGATGAGCTTGAGGACCTCATAGTCGACGATCATGATCAGTCTCCGCGATACTGTTGGGCCGGGGCCGTCGCCGGGGGGGCGCCGCCGCTGCTGTGGTCGCTCTTATCCGAACCCTGGGTCTCGAAATGATACTTGCCGGTGTGCAATGAGCTTGGACCCTGACGACCAAACTTGAACATCAGGTACATCTCGATCAGGAACAGCAGGGTGTAGAAGATGATGAACGCGCTCAGGCTGATGATCAGGTCGTTCGCGGTGAGGCTGGAGGCGGCGACGGTGGTCGGCAACACCTCACCAATTGCCCAGGGCTGGCGGCCGAATTCGGCGACGAACCAGCCGGTCTCGGCGGCGATCCAGGGCACCGGGATGCTGTACAGGAACGCCCTCAGCAGCCAGCGCTTGTCCTGGATCTGACGCTTGGCGTTGTAGTAGAACCCGAGCGCGAGTAGGAACAGCATCCAGACCCCAGCGCCGACCATGATCCGGAAGGCCCAGAACAGTGGCGCGACCTCCGGGATCGAATCCTTGACCGCCATCTGGATCTGCTCCTCGGTGGCCTCGGCCGGGTTGTCGGTATAGGCCTTCAGCAGCAGGCCGTAGCCGAGGTCGTCCATATGGTCGGCGAAGACCGCGCGGTTGCCTTCGGTGTCTTGGCCGTTGCGCAGCCGCTGCAGGTATTCGTAGGCGATCATCCCGGAGCGGATGCGGATCTCATGGTCGCGCATCAGGTCCTTGAGTCCGACGACCTCTTCATCCAGCGAGCGGGTCGCGATCAGCCCCAGCGCCCAGGGGATCTTGATCGCGTTGTGGGTCTCCTCGTCCTCGTTGCTGGGCATCCCGAACGCGGTGAACGCGGCGGGCGCCTCCTCGGTATGCCATTCGGCCTCGACCGCGGCGAGCTTGACCTTCTGCACGTCGCCGACCTCGTAGCCGGATTCGTCGCCGAGCAGGATGACCGACAGGATCGAGGCCATGCCGAAGCCGACCGCGACCGAGAACGAGCGCTTAGCAAAGGGGAGATCACGGCCCTTGAGCAGGTAGAAGGCGCTGATGCCGGCAACGAACATCGCCGCGGTGACATAGCCGGCGGCAACCGTATGAACGAACTTGACTTGGGCGACCGGGTTGAACAGTACCTCGGAGAAGCTGACCATCTCCATGCGCATGGTCTCGAAGCTGAACTCGGCGCCGACCGGGTGCTGCATCCAGCCGTTGGCGATCAGGATCCACATCGCCGAGAGGTTCGAGCCGACCGCGGTGAGGAAGGTGACCCCCAGGTGCTGGCGCTTGGTCAGGCGCTCCCAGCCGAGGAAGAACAGGCCGATGAAGGTGGATTCGAGGAAGAAGGCCATCAGGCCTTCGATCGCGAGTGGCGCGCCGAAGACATCACCGACGTAGTGCGAGTAGTAGGACCAGTTGGTGCCGAACTGGAACTCCATCGTCAGTCCGGTGGTGACGCCGAGCGCGAAGTTGATGCCGAACAACTTCCCCCAAAACTTGGTCATGTCCTTATAGATCTCGCGTCCCGTCATCACGTAGACGCTCTCCATGATCACCAGCATCCAGCTGAGCCCCAGGGTCAGCGGGACGAACAGAAAGTGATACATCGCGGTGATGGCGAACTGCCACCGCGATAGCTCGATCATTGCGCTATCTAGCATTGTTCGAATTCCGAGTCAGCTTGAACCCTTGAGATCCCGGCCTCAGGAAGCCGGCATCCACCACTCCCGTCGTCGCCGTCGCCGCGCGGTTGCGGCACGGTGTCTCGGTCTTCGCGCCGTCCTGATAGGTGGCGTCTTCTGATAGCGAACGCAGCGGTAGCATGCGTCCGGCCCAGCTCCATCAGCCGGAGCTTAATTGCGAATTCTCACCGGCGAGAATGCGAATCCTCAATCCCGAGCGTTTTACTCAAGGGTTCAGGGTGGGGCGATGATCGGGGTCAAGCCGAACGCCAAAGACGAGGCCACCGGTTCGAAGTGCTGTCCGACCTCGTCGGATAACGGCCTTGTGAGCCCTGGCAGAATCCATCTATTGTCTTTAAATCAGTAACTTGTATGGGGATGCGGCGTTTATGATTTGACCTTGAAGTTAGGCGCTTGCGCGAGTCAAGCGGCCGTCTTGATAGGGCCTCTTAATGCGCGTGCGGCTCGGCGGGCGGCAGCGGCTCGCCGGCGGCGATCGCCTTCAGTGCGGCCTGGATATCGGACTCGGCGGTGGTGATCACCTCGATGCCCTGCCGGTTCATCCGCTCGACGAACTTCTCGCCGGCGCTGGCGGTGAGCACGGCATCGAGCTGACGCTGATAGAGGGGATGGTCCGGGCCGTGGTATGCGTGCAGGGTGAGGTCTTTGGGGAGCTCGAGCCGCTCGATCTCGGTCGGCTCGCTATCGGGCGCGAGCGCATAGATCAGGAAGCGTCGGGTCTTGCCGGCATGGCCGGTGATGGTCCTGAGGTTCTGGCTGGAGACGGCGATGCGCATCGAATTTGGCTCGGCGAAGGGTCGTTCGGGATTGGGTGGATCTTGATTGGGTCGATCTTGATTTGGTGGGTCTTGGGGCTACTCGATGGGTGCCTGCAGCCCGGGGTCCGCTGCCGATGGGCTCGCTTCGGCCGACCCCTGGCGCAGCCCGAGCGCCCAGTCTTCCATCGCGGCGTTGGCCACCGGCATCGGGGTCTCCATGAAGCTGATGACGAACTGAGCGGCGAGCTCGGCGACTCCGATCGAGCGCGGCCGCAAGCCGAGGATCTCGGGGCTCGGGAGGGCGAGGCCGAAGCAGAAAAGCACATTCTTGGCCGCCTGGATCGCACTGTCGACCTCACCGTCGGGCAGCGCGCAGGTATGGGCATAGTGGTCGAAGATCGCGATGAAATGACCGCAGGGGTGGGCCTCGATGCAGCCGCGAAAGTAGTCGCAGATCGCATCGAGATTTTGAAAGCGGGTCTCGCCGCGCTCCAGCCTGAGCACGAAGAGCGGATAACGTTCGTTCAACAGGAATTGCTTCATGGCTCAGGTCCTCCGGCGGACGACGCCGATGAGCCGAGGCGTCGAACAAGACTCAAAGATGCGGGACACAGATGCTCCGGCTGCCGACCGCCACCGCGGTGCGATAGAGCAGGAAGATCACCACCAGGGTCACCAGGCTGAGCAGGGTCCAGCCGATGATCGCGAATGCCAACAGACCGGTGATCTCGAACATGATCAGCGTGGCGATGGTGACCGCGGCGAGCGGGAACGAGTACGCCCACCAGGAGATGAAGTAGTGCAGACGCACGAAGCGCCCGACCTGGGTCAGCAACAGTAGGGTCAGGAACAGGCTGCTGTAGTAGAGCACGCGCGCGAAGCCGTCGAGACCTTGGCCCCCTGCCAGCCCGGCCAGCTCGATATAGGCGATGAAGCCGACCGCCGGCGGTGCGATCAGGATGAAGAAGGTCGGCATCAGCCGATCCGGGAGCGGCTGATGGAACAGCATCCGGTAGATGATGATCGTGAACAGGATCAGCCAGAACAGCATCGCGATGCTGAAGAAGAACCAGGACAGCTCTGTGTAGCCGAGCGGCACGCCCGCGATCGGCACCAAGGCGTTGCCGACGATCGGGATGAACCAGGCCGGGTTGATGTGATGGATCTCGAAGCGGTCATGATGGATCCAGATGCTGACCACATAGAGTGTCAGCAGCAGGTGCAGCGCGCTGCCGAGCATCCAGAACACGGCAGCAACCCCAGGGAGGCTGGGCAACAGGGCGATGCCGAGCAGGATCATGCTGATCGAGATGGTGGGGAAGAAGTTGAGCTGGATCGGGTGCTGCCATTCCTTGACCACCGCCTCCGAGAACAGTACGAGCTTCGCGAGATACATCACCAGGATCAGCCCGAACAGACCAAGGCCGAACCAGCGCAGCGCCCCGCCCATGTCGAACGCCATGCCAAAGGTCGCCTGGGCCCGGTCCCAGGCGATCGAGAGGCCGATCAGGCCCATGATCATCGCGAAGAACGCGACCGGAAAATGCTTGATCCGGGGTTCTCGGTTGGCAGCGGATGGATTGTTATCGGACATGGTCGTAAAGAGGATATCAACCGGCGCAGCTTAGCCAGCTTGCTAAGGTATCAACATTGAAAGCCATCAATCATCGGGCAGACCATCTTGTCGGCAGCGGCAGCGGCAGCGGCAGCGGCAGCGGCAGCGGCAGCGGCAGCGAAGCGCGGTTCCCTTGCGGCAACGAGCTGATCGACCGGATGGTGCCTTGCCGCAGGTGATCGTTAGCGCTTGTGCAAGACGGCGGAAATCCCGAGACCGGATTGTCGCTGCCCGCAATAGTCGTGAGGTAGGAGCCCGCTTGCGGGCGATCGTCGCTGCCGCGAGCGCGGCGTGGTCGCCTACTGCGCTGAGAGGCGTCGCCTGCCGCGCTGAGAGTGGTCGCCCTCAGCGCTGACAGTGGGGTCGCCCGCAAGCGGGCTCCTACAGCGCTGAGAGCCAGGTGGCGGGAACAGGCCCTAAGGCCGGTTAGTCCACGCCGGGTCGGCTTAATCCTCGGCGATGCGGCGCAGATTGGGGATATCGAGCAGGAAGCGGTTCGGACGCGACTCCACGATCAGGCTCTCGCGCTTGAAGCCGGCGATGGTGCGGCTCGCGGTCTCGGTGGTGATGCCGAGCATCGCCCCCATGTCCTCACGGCCAAAGAGCTGGCATTCGCTCGATTCGCGGTCGCGGACCAGTCGCAGCAGAAGGCGGGCGACGCGCTGCCGCGCCGAGCCGGTGGAGAGCTCGGTCAGCCAGGCATCGGCCTCGTTCAGGGCGCGTTGCCAGCGCTGCAATAGCTCCTCGTGAAGGCTCGGATTCTCCTTGCTCAGCATCTTCACGACGCGGGTCGGGAAGCGGCAGACCTCGGTCGGTGCAAGCGCGACCGCATCGTGCTGATAGGCGTTCCCGAGCAGGGCCTCGAGGCCGAGCACGTCGGTCCCGCGCGCGATCCGCACGATGCGCTGGCTGCCGTCGGGCAGATACTGGACCAGTTTCAACGAGCCCGAGCGCACCGTGAACATGTGATCCCCCACCTCGCCGGACTGATAGAGGGGTGTGCCCGGCTTCAGGTTGAACTGGTCGATGGGGTCGTGGATGCGGTCGAAGTCCTGCTCGCCGAGCCCGGCGAAGAGGACCGACTCACGCAGCGTGCAACGCCGGCAGTCGGCCTCGCCGGCCCAAGCCTCACGCAGTGTCACGGATTTGACCATGCCTCTCGCTTTGTGTTGGCGGCTGTCAATGACGGATGCGTTGCAAGTGTACAGGATTTTTGCGCTGCACAATGCACTCGACAACCCGGACTGCGCGTCCGTTCGGGCAGTATCATGCTGCCATTGCTTCTCTCCTAGTGCTTCCCTAGAGGATTCGGAACTCGCGCATGTCTCTGCTCTCGCTCCGCGGTGTCTCACTATCCTACGGCCAGCCGGCATTGCTCGATGGGGTCGATCTCGATATCGGTCCCGGCGAGCGCGCCTGCCTGATCGGCCGCAACGGCACCGGCAAGAGCACCCTGCTCAAGCTCATCGCCGGTGAGATCGAGCCGGACTCGGGCTCGCTCTGGCGTCGCGACGGCCTGCGGGTCGCCCGGCTCGCCCAAGAAGCGCCGCTGAGCGACGCGCACCGGGTGCTGGACGTGGTCGCCGGTGGTCTTGGCGAACTGGGCGCGCTGGTCGCCGAATATCATCATCTGAGTCATCAGCTCGCGGCGGGTGAGGTCGGCGCTGTGACCGGGCCCAGAACCGGGGCCAGAACCGGGGCCGCAGCCGGGCTCGAACCCGATCCCGAGCGGGATCTCGCCCGACTGGCGGCGATCCAGCAGCGCCTCGAGGCCGAGGGCGGCTGGGAGATCGAGCAGCGCGCGGAGCGGGTGGTCTCGCGGCTCGGGCTGGATGGGGAGGCCGTCTATGCGACCCTCTCCGGCGGTCTGCGAAGGCGGGTGATGCTGGCGCGGGCCCTGGTCACCGAGCCCGATCTGCTGCTGCTCGACGAGCCCACCAACCATCTCGATATCGAGACCATCGAGTGGCTCGAGGAGCTGCTGCTCGGCTTCTCCGGATCGCTCTTGTTCATCACCCACGACCGTCGCTTCCTGCGCCGGCTCGCCACCCGCATCCTGGAGTTGGACCGCGGCCGGCTCAGTGACTGGCCGGGCGACTACGACAACTACCTGCGCCGCCGCGAGGAACGGCTGCACGCCGAGGCGAAGGAGCGCGAGCGCTTCGACAAGCGCCTCGCCGAGGAGGAGGTCTGGATCAGGCAGGGGATCAAGGCGCGGCGCACCCGCAACGAGGGCCGGGTGCGCGCATTGCAGTCGATGCGCGAGGAGCGCCGCGCGCGCCGGGAGGGCCCGGGGCAGGCCCGGCTGAACCTCGACAGCGGCGATCGCAGCGGCAAGCTGGTGGTCGAGGCCGAGGCGGTCGCCTTCCGCTATCCCGGTGCCGATGCGCCGACCATCGCGGGGCTCAGCACGCTGATCCTGCGCGGCGATCGGGTCGGCATCATCGGCCCGAACGGGGCCGGCAAGTCGACCTTGCTCAAGCTGCTGCTAGGCCAGCTCGCCCCGGAGCAGGGCCAGATCCGGCACGGGACCAACCTGAACATTGCCTATTTCGATCAGCTCCGGGCCCAGCTCGAGCCCGATCGCAGCGTCCGCGACAACGTCGCCGGCGGCAGCGACCAGATCGAGGTCGGCGGCCGCAGCCTGCATGTGCTCTCCTACCTGAAGGATTTCTTGTTCCCGCCGGAGCGCGCGCAGCAGCCGGTCTCGGCCCTCTCCGGTGGCGAGCGCAACCGGCTGCTGCTGGCCAAACTGTTCACCCAGCCGGCCAACCTGCTGGTGCTCGACGAGCCGACCAATGATCTCGATGTCGAGACCCTCGAGCTGCTCGAGGAACTGCTGAACGACTTCGCCGGCACCCTGCTGCTGGTCAGTCACGACCGCGATCTGCTCGACAACGTCGTGACCTCGAGCCTGGTGCTCGCCGGCGACGGCCGGGTCGAGGAGTACGTCGGCGGCTACAGCGACTGGCTGCGGCAGCGACCGCCCTCGCAGGCAGACGGACAACCGGCGACTAAGCCTAAGGGTGGCGGCGCGGCCGGGGCCGCAACCGGGACTCGTGGCGCGCGGCCGCAGGGCACCCAATCGACCGAACAGCGCGCCGGGAAGGCGGGCGCCAACAAGGGGGCGCCCAAGCCGCCCAAGCTCAGCTACAAGGATCAGCGCGCGCTCGAGCAGTTGCCGCAGCGGATCGAAGCGCTCGAGGCGGAGGTCGAGCAACTGCATGCAACGCTCGGTGATCCGGCGCTCTACCAGGGGCCGGCGACCGAGGTCACCGCGACCCAGGCGCGTCTGGCCGAGGTCGAGGCCGAGCTCGCTGAGTGCTATGACCGTTGGGAGGCGCTCGAGGCCGCGCAGGAGGCGCTGCGGTGAGCTGAGCCCTCCAACATCCTGCTGATCTCGGGGCTGTCCAAGTCCGCCGATATCGAGCAGATCCTCGCCTATGAGGTGTATGGTCCGAACCGACTCCTCGTGCTGGTGCGTGGTCGATGCTCAAGGCATGCTTAAGAGGCTCTATCAAAATGCCCGGCTGGCATGCAGAAGCTGCTGGTTTGCCAGGCCGTAGAGGGCATTCTGTTAGGGCTTCTAAGAGATGGCGCAATGTTTGCCTTCCAGTTGCCCCGAACGGCATCCTTGCGCCTAATCTGCTTGCAGCCTTTCCGTTTGGATCGTTTCCGGTTGCATCGATTCCGTTCGCATCGATTCCGCTTTGCTCGTTAAGCACCTGATGGCTAATCCAATGCTTCAGATCGAGTCGCTCAATCAGTTCTACGGCGAGAGCCACACGCTCTGGGACCTCGACATCGGCTTCGCCGACGGCGAGTGCACCTGCGTGATGGGCCGGAACGGGGTCGGCAAGACCACCTTGATGGGCTGCATCATGGGGCTGCTGCCGATCCGCAGCGGCCGCATGGCGTTCCAGGGCGAGGACCTGGCCCGGCTGCCGGCCGAGCGCCGTGCCGGGCTCGGGATCGGCTATGTGCCGCAGGGGCGGCAGATCTTCCCGCTGCTCACGGTCGAGGAGAACCTGCGCATCGGCCTGCCCGCGCGCCGGGATCGCAGCCGCCAGATCCCGCGCTTCATCTTCGAGCTGTTCCCGGTGCTCGACCAGATGCGCGGGCGCCGGGGCGGCGATCTCTCCGGCGGTCAGCAGCAGCAGCTCGCGATCGGCCGGGCGTTGGTGCTCGATCCGACCCTCTTGATCCTGGATGAACCGACCGAGGGTATCCAACCGAATATCGTCCACGAGATCGGTGACATCATCCGCCGGCTGATGGACGAGCTGGGGCTGACGGTGATCCTAGTCGAGCAGAAGCTGCCGTTTGCGCGTCGGGTCGGCGATCGTTTCGCGCTCCTCGATCGTGGCCGGCTCAAGGCGCAAGGACCGATGGCCGATCTGGGCGAGGACCTGGTGCGCGAGTACCTGACGGTCTGATGTCCGAGGCCGAGGGCTGGGGGGCGCAGCTCGCGCTCGATTTTGCGCCGCGCGCTGGACGCACCGTCTTGGCGCGCAAACGCCAGCATGGTCCCCTGACGGTGCAGCGGGCGTTCTATCCGGAAGGGACGCCCTGTCATCTGTATCTGCTGCACCCGCCGGGCGGGGTGGTCGGCGGTGACCGGCTCGAGATCGCGGCGCAGCTCCAGCCTGGCGCCCATGCCCTGATGACCGCCCCCGGGGCGGCCAAGTTCTACCGCAGTGCCGGGCCGGTCGCCTCATTGCAGCAACGGCTGCAGGTCGACGACGGCGCGGTTCTTGAGTGGCTGCCGCCCGAATCGATCCTGTTCCCGGGGGCCAGGCTCCGCCAGCAATTGCAGGTCTCGTTGCAGGGCAGCGCGCGCTTCATCGGCTGGGACCTCGTCAGTCTCGGACGGCCGGTGATCGGCGAGCGCTTCGAGGGCGGAGCGGCGGATCTGGGCCTGCGCATCGAGCGCGACGGCCGGCCATTGCTCAGCGAGCGCTTGCGGGTGGGTGCTGACGATCCTCTCGGCGCGCCGCCCCGAGGGATAGAGCGCTCGCGGCCATGGTTCCGCGCGCACGCCCTCGGTTCAGGGCCGGTCTCGGGCGCTCGGGACCGAGCGTGCGATGGGGTCGCGGGGTTCGACGCGGCCCCCTCGCTCGATGCAGCGGCAGGAGGCGTTGCAGCGACAGGAGTGGATGCAGCAACGTCAGGCGATGCGACAATCGGGCTCGACGCTGCGATCGGGCTCGACGCGGCGACAGGGCTGCGCGGCTGGCCGGTGACCGCCACGCTGGTCGCCGTCGGCGCCGATGCCGCGGACCTCGCCGCCGCGCGCGCCGCGCTGCCGTTGGACTCCTGCGGCTGGCCGATCGGGATCACGCTCCTTGACGATCTGCTCATCGCGCGGGCACTTGCGCACCAGGTCGAGCCGGTGCTGCATGCCTTTCGGGCGATCTGGCAGATACTGCGTCCGCGTCTGCTCGGATTGGAGGCGTCGTCGCCCCGCATCTGGGCGACATGATCGCCAGTGATCTCGTCTGGTGCGAATCGGGTGCTTTGGCCTCTGACGCCTTGAATGGCCGTGTTCTTGCTGCATTGGCTATCCAAGCGGCCGTGAGACCGGTCGCTATCGGGCCGGCTTGCCCTTTCGACGAGCCGACAGGCCACGGTTTCTTGGCTCAACGGTGCAACCGGCAACAAGGCTGGCGTAAACTGGCGCGCGGTGCGGCGGTCAGCATCCGCTGCGCTCCCGTCCTGTAACGCGATCCGACGAGGCGTCGACCATGGACCTGAACCCCCGTGAGAAAGACAAGCTGCTCCTGTTCACGGCAGGGCTGCTCGCTGAACGGCGTAAGGCGAAAGGGCTGAAGCTGAACTATCCCGAGGCGGTGGCCTACCTGAGCTGCGCGATCCTCGAAGGCGCGCGCGAGGGCCGCAGCGTGGCCGAGCTGATGGACTATGGCCGGACCCTGCTGACGCGCGAGGATGTGCTGGACGGGATTCCGGAGATGATCCCGGACGTCCAGGTGGAGGCGACCTTCCCGGACGGCACCAAGCTGGTGACCGTGCATGATCCGATCGTCTAACGATGATGGCGGCCAGCCGCCCCGAAGAAAGAGACGATCATCCCCCCGTTGTTTCACGGTAACCCCGGCGAGGTAGGCATCATGATCCCTGGCGAAGTTCTTCCAGCCGCTGGCGAGATCGAGCTCAATGCCGGCCGCCCGGTGTTGACCATCGAGGTCGCGAACACCGGCGACCGGCCGATCCAGGTCGGCTCCCATTACCATTTCTTCGAGACCAATCCGGCGCTGCAGTTCGATCGTCCGGTGACGCGCGGCCAGCGGCTCGATATCCCGGCCGGCACCGCGGTCCGCTTCGAGCCCGGCCAGTCGCGCACCGTCGATCTGGTGCCCTATGCCGGCGCGCGCGTCGTCTACGGTTTCCGCGGCGAGATCATGGGCCGGCTCGATCCGGAGCCAGCAGCCGACACCGACACGGCAACCGACCAGGGTGAAGACGCCGAGCAGGAGACCCAGCCATGAGCAAGATCAGCCGGCAGGCCTATGCGTCGATGTACGGCCCGACCAAAGGGGACAAGCTGCGGCTCGCCGATACCGAGCTGATCCTCGAGGTCGAGGAGGATCTGACCCAGTACGGCGACGAGGTCAAGTTCGGCGGCGGCAAGGTGATCCGCGACGGCATGGGGCAATGCCAGCGCCAGTCCGACGAGGTCATGGACCTGGTCATCACCAATGCGCTGATCCTCGACTTCTGGGGCGTGGTCAAGGCCGATGTCGGCATCAAAAAGGGGCGCATCGCCGCGATCGGCAAGGCCGGCAACCCCGACACCCAGCACGGGGTCGATGTACTGATCGGCCCCGGCACCGAGATCATCGCCGGCGAGGGCCAGATCCTGACCACCGGCGGCATCGATGCCCATGTCCATTTCATCTGCCCGCAGCAGGCCGATGAGGCGCTGATGTCCGGCATCACGACGATGCTCGGCGGCGGTACCGGCCCCGCGACCGGCAGCAATGCCACGACCTGCACCCCCGGCCCCTGGAACATCCGCCGCATGCTGCAGGCGGCCGAAGGCCTGCCGGTCAACATCGGTTACCTCGGCAAGGGCAACGGCAGCCAACCGAACGCACTCGAGGAGCAGGTCCGCTGCGGCGCGATGGGGCTGAAATTGCACGAGGACTGGGGCACGACGCCAGCGGCGATCGACTGCGCGCTCGGCATCGCCGAGAAGATGGATGTGCAGGTCGCGATCCATACCGACACCCTGAACGAGTCCGGCTTCGTCGAGGACACCATCGCCGCGTTCAAGGACCGCTGCATCCACACCTACCATACTGAGGGCGCCGGCGGTGGCCACGCGCCCGACATCATCAAGGCGGCGGGGCTGGCCAATGTGCTGCCGTCGTCGACCAACCCGACCCGGCCGTACACGGTCAACACGGTCGATGAGCATCTAGACATGCTGATGGTCTGCCATCACCTGTCCCCATCGATCCCGGAGGACGTCGCCTTCGCCGAGTCGCGTATCCGCCGTGAGACGATCGCCGCTGAAGACATCCTGCACGATCTCGGCGCCTTCTCGATGATCGCCTCCGATTCTCAAGCGATGGGCCGGGTCGGCGAGGTGATCAGCCGCACCTGGCAGACCGCGCACAAGATGAAGGTGCAGCGCGGGCATCTGAGCGCGCCGGACTGGGCCGGTCCGATCGATCGCGGCGACAACGACAACTACCGCGCCAAACGCTATGTCGCCAAGTACACGATCAACCCGGCGATTACCCACGGCATCGCCCATGAGATCGGCTCGATCGAGGTCGGCAAGCTGGCTGATTTGGTGCTCTGGAAGCCGGCCTTCTTTGGCGCCAAGCCGAGCCTGATCCTGAAGGGCGGGATGATCGCCGCGGCGCCGATGGGCGACCCGAACGCATCGATCCCGACCCCGCAGCCGGTCCACTACCGGCCGATGTTCGGCGCGCTGGGGGGTGCGCTCGGCGAGACCTGCATGACCTTCATCTCGCAGTGGGCGCTGCAGGCCGGCGAGCCGCAGCGGCTGGACCTGAAGCGCCGTGTCGGTGTGGTGCGGGATGTGCGCCAGGTGCGCAAGGTCGACATGATCCACAACTTCTGGCAGCCGACGATCGAGGTCGACCCGCAGACCTATGAGGTCCGCGCGAACGGCGAGCTCCTGACCTGCGAGCCGGCCACCGAGCTGCCGCTCGCGCAGCGGTATTTCCTGTTCTGAGGCCCTAAGCAGCGTCGGTATGCGCCGCGGCTTTGCCATGAATCACACGAGATTCATGGTCTTGGGGTGACATCGTTCCCATGAGCGTGAGGCGTATCAATGCCCCGAATTGACCATCCAATGCTCTACCTGCCACCCGCAGTTCAGGAAGTGCAAGCCAGCGGCATGATGTTTCGATAGTCAACATGGCATCTCTGCGGGAATCAAGGGGCTTTGGTCGCGACGATGATCAAGGCCCAACGTCCGATGCCAACCGCCATCGGCCGCAGCCCGCGGCAGGCCGTGTCATGTCTGGGGATAACGCCCGCGATGGACAAAGGCCGAAGGCAACGAGCGAGCGTATCGCGGAAGCGTTGTCGGCGTTGTCAGAGGATCTGTGTTGCGCCTATCTGTTCGGGAGCCAAGCGCGCGGGCGGGCAGGGCCGGCAAGCGATCTCGATCTTGCGATCCTGCTCGCAACCGACCCGCCGCCGACGTTGCAGGGGCTGCACCTCGATCTTGCCGATCGGCTGGGTGCCGAACTCGGATGTCGGGTCGATCTGGTGGTGCTGAATCGGGCGCCGGTCGATCTGATCCACCGCATCTTGCGCGAGGGCGAGCTGGTCTTCGAGCGCGATCGCGCTGCGCGCGTCCGCTTCGAGGTTCGGGCCCGCAATGAATACTTCGATCTGCTGCCGCATTTGCAGCGCTATCGGCATAGAGAGCAGCGGCGGTTATGACCGATGCCGATCTGGTCCGCAAGAAGCTGGCATTCATCGAGACCTGCCTCGGTGACCTGCGGCGCCTCGCGCAGCCGGAGGCGATCACTTTGGACCTGCGCGAAGAGCGGTTCGCGGCCTATACGCTGCAGATCGCGATCCAGGCGGCGCTGGACGTTGCGTCCCACATCGTCTCCGACGATCGGCTCGGGGAGCCGAGCAGCAACCGCGCGCTGTTCGAGCTGCTGGTCAAGTGGGGCTGGCTCCCAGACGACCTCGCTGCGCCTTTGAGCGATATGGTCGGGTTCCGCAACATCTTGGTGCATGGCTATCAAGCCGTGGACCCGCGTATTGTGCGCGATGTCGTCGAACATCGGCTCGATGACCTAGAAGGCTTCGTCAGCGCGATCCGCACCCGGCTGCCGCAAGATGACCGCTGACGACGACCTCGCGCTGCGGCTGACCCGGCGGCTGCAGGGGGCAACGGCGGCGAGGTCGAGCGCCGTGCTGCCGTTGACCTACGAGCAGCGCTCACGCGCGCGTCTGCGCGCCCATCTCGACGACGGCCGCGCGGTCGGGGTCCTGCTGCCGCGCGGCGGTACCCCGCTGCGCGACGGCGATCGGCTGAGCGACGGGCAGGGCGAGGTCGTCCAGGTTCAGGCCGCACCGGAGCCGGTCTCAACGGCTGAGTCGGCTGATCCGGTGCTGCTTGCGCGCGCCGCCTATCACCTCGGCAACCGGCATGTCGCCTTGCAGATCGAACCGGGCCGCCTGCGCTGGCTGCAGGATCATGTGCTCGATGCGATGGTGCGCGGCCTCGGCCTGGCGGTGGTGGCGGAGGAGGCCCCGTTCGAGCCGGAGCCGGGTGCCTATGGCGGTAGCCCTCATGGAGCGGATGGCGTCGGGCACGGGCATGGACACCGACACGGTCATGACCACTGATGCCTCGCTGTCGTTGCTGCGGCTGCTGCAGCTCGTCAGCCCGTCACTGCCGGTCGGCGCCTTCGCCTACTCGCAAGGGTTGGAATGGGCGGTCGAGGCCGGCTGGGTCTGCGATCAGCCGACGCTCGAGGACTGGCTCTCGGATCAGCTTCAGCAGTCGCTGACCTGGGTCGACCTACCGCTGCTGCTGCGTATGCTGGACGCGGCGAGCCGCGAGGATGTGGCGGCGATGGCCGCCTGGATCGACGAGCTGAGCGCGTTGCGCGAGACTGCGGAGCTGCGCGCTGAGGAGGCCAACCGCGGGCGCGCGCTGGCCGAACTGCTGGACGGTTTGGGGCTGCTCGACACATTCAACGCGGGCGGGGCGACGCGCATGCAGCCAGCGCCTCCGGCCAGTCTCGGCCCGAGTTCACCATCGCCCGCACCGGACTGGAAGTCGCTGCTGAGCCGGAGCCAGCTTGCCGGCTTTGCGCTCGCGGCAACCGCCTGGGAGATTGATCAGAACGACGTGCTGGCCGGCTATGCCTGGTCCTGGGCCGAGAACCTGACACTCTCCGGGATCAAGCTGGTGCCCTTGGGTCAGACCGCCGGGCAGCGCATCCTCGCAAGGCTCGCCGGGCGGATTCCGGCTGCGGTGGAGCAGGCCCGCGGCGTCCCCGATACCGAGGTCGGCGCGAGCATGCCGGCGCTGGCGATTGCGAGCAGCCTGCACGAGACCCAGTACACGAGGCTCTATCGCTCATGATCGCTGCCGTTTTTCGCGCAATTCCTGTCCGCCTGGCGGCCAGCCTCGCGCTGACCCTCAGCATAGCCTACCTGTCTCTGGTGCCCGGCTATCCAACCGAAGACGACCCCGCGCTTGTCCGAACCGTCGCGCTCGTGCCGTCGCTGTTGCAGAACGCGATGCATTGCGCGCTCTATGCGCTGTTGACGCTGCTGTGGGCGGCCGTGCTGGTGCGCTGGAAGCGGCCGATCCTTTGGGCGGCCTGCTTCGCGATCGGCTATGGGGTCCTGTTGGAGTACGCCCAGCGCTTCGTGCCCGGGCGGTATCCTGGGCTGCTTGACATCGGACTGAATACCCTCGGCGTGGTGATCGGGGCGGCACTCGCCGCCTCGCTACTGCATGACCGGCACCGGACAGCGTAAGGGTATGGCTTGCTGCCGGAATGCGTCGGAAGCCCTACCAAGACCCGCGTTCTTATTCGACCCCGGATGCATGCCCGCGCGGCCCTTGGCCTCGTTACAACTCGTTGGAATGGAGCGATCATTCCGACACGCTGTGCCTCGCCAGGAACCAGGCGGGACGCAGCGCCGGGGCCTTTCAACTGCTCTTGCTAGGATGATCTATGCGC
This sequence comes from Gammaproteobacteria bacterium, assembly GCA_009908845.1. Classification (GTDB taxonomy): domain Bacteria; phylum Pseudomonadota; class Gammaproteobacteria; order Chromatiales; family Chromatiaceae; genus Lamprobacter. The sequence continues at coordinate 3,439 of JAAAOQ010000164.1, read as the reverse complement.
AACGAATCCAGTAACCCGCTGCGTGTCGGCGTCGGTGGCCCGGTTGGCTCCGGTAAGACTGCGCTGCTCGAGGCGCTCTGCAAACGGCTGCGCGATCGCCTGCAGATCGCGGTGGTCACCAACGATATCTATACCCGTGAGGACGCCGAATTCCTGATCCGCAGCGAGGCACTCGCACCGGAACGGATCATTGGGGTCGAGACCGGCGGCTGCCCCCATACCGCGATCCGCGAGGACGCCTCGATGAACCTGACCGCGGTGGCCGATCTGCAGCAGCGCTTCCCGGAACTCGATCTGATCTTCATCGAGAGCGGTGGCGATAACCTGGCCGCGACCTTCAGCCCGGAGCTTGCCGACCTGACGATCTACGTGATCGACGTCTCCGAGGGCGAGAAGATTCCGCGCAAGGGCGGACCCGGGATCACGCGCTCCGATCTGCTGGTGATCAACAAGATCGATCTGGCCCCGCATGTCGGCGCCTCGCTCGAGGTGATGGAACGCGACGCGAGACGCATGCGCGGCGAGCGTCCCTTCGTGATGACGAATCTACGCCAATGCGAGGGGCTCGACGCGATCATCGCGTTCATCCTGCGCGAAGGGATGCTCGGCTGAGCAAGCTTCAGCCGAGGGGAGCGCATCCGCGAGTGGGCTGACCGCCCGAGCTCTTGCGCTGTGAGGCGAGGGTGCCGATCCATTGGGAAACGAGGAATCTCGGTTGTGACGCATCGACACGGTTGAATTCGTCGCTTGGTTTCCTCAGGGTCGTTGGGGTTGGGGGCCAGCCGGCTCTCGGCCTCAATTTTCGCAACCCCCTCTGGAGGTGCAATCATGACTCTGAGCGTCCTGCGTCAAACGGCAGAAGCGATGGTCAAGCCCGGTCAGGGCATCCTGGCCATGGACGAGAGCACACCCACTGTCGGCAAGCGGCTGAAGGCGGTCGACGTCGACAATACCGAGGAGAATCGGATCGCCTATCGGACGATCCTGCTCGGCACGCCCGGTCTCGGTGACTACATCAGCGGCGCCATCCTCTACGATGAGACCATCCGCCAGTCGACGAGCGACGGCGAGCCGTTTCCGGAGCTGATGAAGCGCCAAGGCATCATGCCCGGGATCAAGGTCGACACCGGCGCCAAGGAGCTCGCGCTCAACGCCGGCGAGAAGGTCACCGAGGGGCTGGACGGTCTCCGTGAGCGCTTAGAGGAATACGTCGGCTTCGGCGCCAAGTTCTGCAAATGGCGCGCAGTGATCACGATCGACGAGGACAAGCCGAGCCGCGCCTGCATCGAGGCCAATGCGCATGCACTCGCGCGCTACGCAGCGCTGTGCCAGGAGGCCGGCCTGGTGCCAATCGTCGAGCCCGAGGTGTTGATCAACGGCGCCCATACGATCGAGACCAGCTACGAGGTCACGGTCGAGACCCAGCGTCAGGTGTTCGAGCAGCTCTATCGGCAGGGCGTCCAGTTCGAGGGCATGATCCTGAAGCCCAGCATGGTGATCTCCGGCACCGACTGCCCGCAGCGCGCCGGTGTCGAGCAGGTCGCCGAAGAGACGCTGCGTTGCCTGCAGCAGACGGTCCCGGCCGCGGTGCCCGGCGTCGCGTTCCTGTCCGGGGGCCAGAGCGATGAGGAGGCCACCCAGCACCTGAACACGATGAATCAGATGGCCGCCAAGCTGTCGCTGCCCTGGCAGCTGACCTTCTCCTATGCGCGGGCGCTGCAGAATCAGGTGCTCGAGACCTGGCGCGGGGATGCCGCGAAGGCGGAGCAGGCGAGCCAGGCCCTGCTGCATCGAGCCAAGCTCAACTCGCTCGCCAGCCTGGGCGACTATGCGCCTGATATGGAGCGCGAGGCGGCCTAGCTCGGCAGCCGCCGCGCTATCGGCGCCGGCCGTGACCTCAGCCCGCAGCCCGGGCGACCGGGTCGCGGTCGTCGGCGCGGCGCCAGATGTAGAGCGCCGGGATCGCGAGCGTGGTCAGCAGCGTCGACGAGATCAGGCCGAAGAAGAGCGAGGTTGCGAGGCCCTTGAAGATCGGGTCGACGATGATGAACAACGCCCCGATCATCGCCGTGACCGCGGTGAGCAGGATCGGCCGGAAGCGCACGGCGCCGGCCTCGAGCACCGCCTCGCGCACCGGGGCGCCGGCCGCGCGGCGTGCCTCGATGAACTCGATCAGCAGCACCGAGTTGCGCACGACGATGCCGGCGAGCGCGATGAAGCCGATCATCGAGGTCGCGGTGAACTTGGCGCCGATCGCCCAGTGGCCGAGCACGATGCCGAGCAGGGTCAAGGGCACCGGCAGCATGATCACCAGCGGTAGCTTGAGCCGGCCGAAATGGCCGACCACCAGCGCATAGATCAGCAGGAAGGCCCCGATGAAGGCCAGTCCCATGTCGCGGAAGGTGGTGTAGGTGATCTCCCATTCCCCATGCCACAGCAGCACAGGCCGCTCGGGCGCCAGCGGTTGGCCGCGCAGGCGGATGTCGAGATCGGCATTCGCCTTCTGCAGCGCATCCTGCACCTGCAGCATGCCGTAGATCGGCGCCTCGCGCGCGCCGGCGAGGGTCGCCTGGACCATCACCAGGCTGCGACCGTTACGTCGGAACACCGGGCGCTCGGTCCGCAATGACTCGATATTGACCACCTGTCCGAGCTCGACTAGTCCCTCTGCCGCGGCAACCGGCGCGCTGAGCAGCGCGTCCAGGCTGCCTCGATCGCGCCGCGCTAGCTCGATCACGATGGGCCAGGCACCGCGTGCCGGCCGGTCCGCAGTCGGTTCCAGGATGCGGCCGCCGAGCAGCAGCCCGAGCTCGTTCAGCACCGCGCGCTCAGAGACACCGAGGCGCTCCAACGCTGCCTGATCCGGATTCAGGTGCAGGCGTTCGCGGCGCACGCCGATGGTGTCGTCGACGTCGACGATGAAATCGACATCGGTGAAGGCTGCACGGACCTCGCGGGCGGCGTCGCGCCGACTCGCGGCATCGGGGCCATAGACCTCGGCGAGTAGGGTCGCGAACACCGGCGGGCCGGGCGGCACCTCGACCACGCGGATTGCCGTGCCTCCGGGCGCCGGGACATCGGCGATGCGCTCGCGGATCGCCAGCGCGATCGCATGGCTGCTGCGCTGACGCTCAGCGGCTGGGGTCAGATTGACCTTGATGTCGCCCTGAAACGGCAGCTCGCGCAGATAGTATTGCCGGATCAGGCCATTGAAATTGAACGGTGCCGAGGTGGCGGCGTAGCGCTGCAGGCTGGTGATCTCGGGGACCGGCGCGAGGCGCGCGCTGATGGCGCGCAGGACGCGATCGGTCTGCTCGACGCTGGCGGTCTCGGGCAGATCGACGACCACCTGGATCTCGCGCTTGTCGTCGAACGGCAGCAGCTTGACGGTCACCGCAGCGACGGCGAACAGGGCGAACGAGGCGACCGTCGCCAGCAG
>JAAAOQ010000201.1 GCA_009908845.1 Gammaproteobacteria bacterium | reverse complement strand
GGACGTCGGCCGAGCACAGGCGTTCATCGAAGCCGGTATGCAGGTCGATCAGGACCCGCTGCTCGGGCTGCAGGTGCTCGAGGATCTGGCGATAGAGCTCGGCATGGCGCCGGCGATAGCCCTGCTATTCTATACACATGTATGGTTTTCGCGTGGACTCGATCCGCACGCCGACATGGCCGTCGCCTCGCAGGGATGCCAAGCCGCCCCGTACTGCCGCCGCCATCCCGAGCACACCATCCTTTACCAGATCATCCAGCAGCACCTGGAGACCTACCTCAGGCTGGCACGCGAAGACGACTGGGACGGGGAGCGGGTGCCCGCCCACGTGGAACGGGAATTTCGCCACTACCTCGAATGCGGCATCCTGGCCTACGGCTTCGCCCGGGCCAGATGTCCGGACTGCGGGCATGACTTCCTCGTGGCGTTCTCGTGCAAAGGCCGCACGATATGCCCGTCGTGCAACGCCCGCCGCATGGCGGAGACCGCCGCGCATCTGGTCGATCATGTCATCCCGCCGCTGCCGGTGCGCCAGTGGGTCCTCTCGGTGCCAAAACGCCTGCGCTGGTATCTGGAGCGCGAGCCCCACGCCGTCAGTGCCGTCCTGCACATCTTTCTGAGGGTCATCGAGGCCCATCTTCGCGCAACCATCCCCGCGGCCTCGCCCCGGGCGCGGCTCGGGGCGGTCAGCTTCGTGCACCGGTTCGGCTCCGCGCTGAACCGCCACGTTCATTTTGACGAGAACCGTCCTGGTTCTCGCGCTGCGCGCGCCCTGCGGGCGCCCAAATCCGCTCCCGGCGGATTGGTCATTGCGGCATCATCGACGGCCTGTTCGATCCCGGCGAAGACGGCCAGGTCCGCTTCCTCCAGGCGCCGGCACCGACGACGGATGAGATGGCGGCGATCACCGAGCAAGTGCGCCGACGGGTACTACGGTGGTTCGCCCGCAGCGGTCTGCTCGAGCCCGAGGAAGCCCGCGATATGCTCGGCTGGGCGCATGGCGGCTTCTCGCTGGACGCGGCGGTGCGCATTGCCGGCCCGGATCGCGCCGGGCTGGAGCGACTGCTGCGCTACTGTGCCCGCCCGCCCTTCGCGCTGGAGCGCCTCGAGCAGATCAACCCGCACCAGCTCATCTACCACCTGCCCAAGCCCCGGCGCGATGGGCGCACGACCCTGGTGCTCAGCCCGCTGGAGTTGATCGATGCGCTGGCGGCACTGATTTCGCCACCACGGCGGCACCGCCACCGCTACCACGGGGTGCTCGCGCCCAACTCGCCGCTGCGCGCGGCCGTCACCGCTTACGGGCGCGAGGAGGCGGCCAGCCCGCAAGCACCTGCGAAGAACGTGTCAGCGACCGACGAGGAGCCGGCATCCGGCTCTCCAGCACGCTATCTGTGGGCGATGCTGCTGGCCCGGCTGTTCGAGGCGCTGCCGCTGGTCTGCCCCAACTGCGGCGCCAACAGGCGCATCATCGCCTTCATCACCGAGGCCGCACCCGTCGAGCAGATCCTCTTGGCGCTCGGTGAGCCACCCCGGCCACCCCCGATCTCGCCCGCCCGCGGACCGCCCGCCTGGGACGAGGCGCCCGAGCCGGCGTCGGACTGGGACCTTGTCGCTCAGCCCGAGCCCGAGCTCAAGCTCGAATTCGATCAGCGTATCACCTGGTAGTCGCCGTCTCCTGCTCTCCTGCGGGAAGCGGTGCTGAGACCCCTCGTTTTGCCGCCGTCCGGCATGACCCCGAGCCCGCTCCAGCGCGCCGCTTCGGCCTGCAACGGGCAGCACGCGAGGTCGGTCCGCCATGTTTCCGGGCCTTGACCTCACACCCCGCCTCCACGTAACGTCCTGTCTTAGCCCCAGCTGGACCCCCAAGGTGGCTTGGATTTCCTATCCATCGGCGCTTACAGCCTGTCGGGTCTGCTTGGGCGAAGTGGTGCTGGCAAAAGCCGTCGAGATGTCCCAGCGGGTCAGTCCCCCAGGATGTAGGGGAGGTCCAGCTCCTGCGCGTCAAAGGGCGGAATACGCGCGCGGATCGGCTCGGTGATCGTGGCGATGACCCGATAGCCGTCGCGGTCGAGCTCGTGGGCGATCAGTGTGCGATCTTCGGGCCAGATCAGCCAGTAGAAGGGCACCTGATGACGCTGTAGGAGCAGAAAGAGCGTGAGGGTGTCCTTGCGCTCATGGCCGGCGGAGACGATCTCGCAGACCCAGTCCGGCCTGAGCGCAACGACGCCGCGGGGCCGCTTCGGCATCCGCTCTTTGCGCCAGCCGGCGAGGTCGTGACTCGGGCACTGGTGCGATTCGTAAGCAACGCTGATCTCGGTCGCGATCCACCAGCCGCCAGGACCGCCATCGCGGCTGAACGGCCCGAGCTCGACACTGGTGTTGCTTTGCACGATACCGTGCTCGCCGCGCGCCATCGGCCGGCGCACGATCTCGCCATCAATCAGCTCGACCCGCTCCTCTTGGCTGGCAAGCAGATCGTCAACTGTCTTGAGCTTGAATGCCTCCAACTGCGGTTACCTCGCCCAACCCAGACTAGCGTCTAGGCTAGCATGCGCTTGACAAGCTGAGAAAGGCGTCCAAGCGCTGCCGCAGGCGGCCGGCAAAGGCCGAACGCCGGATCGATCTTGTTAAGAGCCAGTCACTCGTGGTGGACAAGGTGCCTTCCGGCGTTTGGGCGCTCAGAGGCGGGCGCCGACCATCATGCCGCCGTCGCTGGTGCGTCCGAGCTCGATCTTGACGCCATAGGTCTCCGCCAATACGGGCGACGACAGGATCTCTTCCTTGGGGCCCGCTGCCAGGATCCGTCCCGCCCGCATCAACAGCAGGTGGTTGGCAAAACGCGCAGCGAGATTGAGGTCATGCATCGCGGCGATGGTCACGACCTGGCGCTCCGATGTCAGGTCCCGCAGCGTCTGCATCATCTCCAACTGATGGCGCAGATCGAGCGCGCTGGTCGGCTCATCGAGGAGAAACACATCGGCTGGGCGGAGCATCGCCTGGCAGATCGAGACCATCTGCTGTTGACCGCCGGAGAGCTCGCCGATGTAGCGCTCGGCCAGGTGGACCAGGCCGCAGCGCTGCAGCAGGCGCTCGACGATCGCGACGTCGTCATCGCGCACCTGCCAGTCCTGCAGGTGCTTGCGCGCCAACAAGACGACCTCGAAGACGGTCAAGGCCGCGCTGCTGGAGAAGGTCTGCGGCATGTAGCAGACCCGGCGGATGCGCTCTGCCCGCGGCAGGTCGTGCAACCTCGCCTCGCCGAGCTGGATCTCTCCGGCCTGGGGCGGCAACAGCCCGGCGATGCAGCGAAACAGGGTCGACTTGCCGGCCGCGTTGGGCCCCAGCAGCGCGGTAAGCTGTCCAGCCGCCAGCGCGCCGGTATCGATTCCTTGGAGCACAGGCTTGGCCGGATAAGCGAAATCCAAGCCGCGAACATGCAGACTCATTGCCAGTTCCGACGGCGAACCGAGAGGATCAGGCTGACGAAGAAGGGGATCCCGATCAACGAGGTGATGATGCCGACCGGATAGATGACGCCGGGCGTGATGGATTTGCTGATGATCGAGGTCAACGACATCATCAAGGCGCCGGCGAGCATCGACAGGGGCAGAAAGAAGCGCTGATCCTCCCCCACCACCATGCGGGCAATGTGCGGGCCGACGAGCCCAACGAAGCCGATGGTGCCGACGAAGGAGACGGCTGTCGCAGCGAGCAGCGAGACACCGAAGAGGACACCCAGACGCAGCCGCTGGGCGTCGATGCCGAGACTCGCGGCGCGCTCATCCCCCAGGCGCAGCGCGGTCAGCGCCCAGCTCCGATGGAGGAAGTACGGGACCACCAGGACGAGCACCAGGGCGCAGACGGCCAGCTTGTCCCAGCTGGCGCGCGACAGCGAGCCCATCATCCAGAAGACGATCTGCATTAGCTGCACATCGCTGGCCGCGTACTGCAGCAGGCTTAGCAGGGCATTGAAGGTGAACAAGAGCGCGCTCCCGATAAGCACCATGGTCTCGCTGGTGGCACCGCGCAATCGAGTAAAGAGATAGAGCAGGTAAGCGGTCAGCAGTGCGAGCACGAAGGCGTTCACCGTGACCAGGGCCTCGCCGCCGAACGGCAGCACCTCGATGCCCATCACCATCGCCAGGGCCGCGCCGAACGCCGCGGCCGACGAGATCCCGAGGGTGAAGGGATCGGCCAGCGGGTTGTTCAGGATCGTCTGCATCTCCGCGCCCGCTGCGCCGAGCATGGCGCCGACCAGGATCGCCATCAGCGCGATCGGCAGACGCAGGTCCCAGACGATGATGCGCAACTGGGGTCCGCCGGAATCCGGATCGGCCAAGACCGCGAGCACCTGTTGCATGCTGAAGCCGCCGGGACCGATCGCCACGTCGAGACACAGAAGGGCCAGCAACAGCAGGCTGCCCGACCACAGGACCAGGCCACGCCGGTGGGCGCGTCGGCGATAGGCCGCGGCTGCGCCCACGCGCTCGGCGGCTCGCAGCGCCTTCACGTAGCCGTCCAACAGACATCGGCATTGCGCCATTCACCGAACCGCAGTGCATGTTGGCTGATGACGGTCTGCATCGCGTTCAAGGCCAACTCATCCTCGGCGTCACAGCGGAACTGCAGCTGCTGTCCATCCAGCGACATCAGGCAGCCGCCCATCGGGAATTGGACCCGCGCCCGGTTGCCCTCGCGCTCGACCGCGACCTTGCGCGCGAAGTGGCGACAGAGCGAATCGAAATAGCCGGCAGCCTTGGTTGCCCGCAGCGTTGCAAACGAGGATGGCATGGCGACTACCTGATCGAGACCGCATAGGTGCCGGTCAGATCGACCGGCGCGAACCCGGCCAGCAGTCGTGCCAGCGTTTGCTCCGGTCGGAGGTCGGCGAAGCGCGTTGGGTGCAGCCACTTCGCGATCTCCTGGAGGGCGTAGACATTGAGTGGAGAGTTGTAGAAGTGATGCCAGATGGCATGCGCCCGACCCTCGACCACCGCCGGCATGTCTGCGAAGCCCTGGCGCTTCAGTACCGCATCGAGGGATGCCCGCGCGGTGTCTGAGTCGATGCCGGCCCCCAGAACGATCCGAGTCAGCCGCTCTCCCGGCACATTGCTCGCCGCGCCGACCGCGGAGCCGATGTAGACCTCGGGTGCCGAGGCGATCACATGCTCCAGGCTCAGCTCCCCTACGGCACCGGGCAGGAGCCCCTTGGCTACGTTGCAGCCACCGGCGGCCTCGACGAGGTCCGCGAACATGCCCTCGGCAACCGTGATGCAGCAGCCACGACCGGTGTCGACGCGCAGCTCGAGCAGGACCGACGGGCATGCCTCTGGCGGGCTCGCCTTCAGGCGCTCGGTAACCTCGCTGACGGCCGCCTTGTAGAATGCCGTGAAGCGTGCCGCCGCCGCATCGAGCCCGAGCACCCGCCCGACGATCTCGACACTCCTGGCCGTATTGACCAATGGCTGCTGGCGAAAATCGATGAACACGGTTGGAATGCCGGCGGCCTCCAAGCGATCGATGATATGGCGGGCCTTCTCGCCCGGCCCGTGTCCCTGCACGCCGAAGATCGCGGCGTCTGGCGCCGCCAGGATCGCCTGCTCGACGCTAACCGAGTCCTCGGTCGTCTGGCCGAAGGTCGGGATCTGGTCGATCTCGGGAAATGCCTGCCCATAGCGGTCGAACCCGACCGGATCGAAGCGCCGGAACTCGTTCATCATGCCGGCGACGCGCTCGAGGGGCTCGGCGACGCCGAGCACCCCGAGCACGGCAAGGAATCGCCCCTCGCCGAGGATGACTGTTTCGGCCGGCCCTTCCAGCTCGACCTCGCGTCCGAGCACATCGGTCACCGTCAGCGCCTTCGCTGGACCACCCAGCAGCGCACAGAGCACGAACGCGAGCGGGGCGGCCCACCGCTTGGCTGCCAGCCCCCAGGATTGCACTCGAGCCGAGCCGAACAAGAGGCGCATCTTCACCTCAGAAACGCCAACGCGCCGTCAGCCCGAAGGTGCGTCCCGGCTCGTTCAGGGCGATCACATTGGTTAGGCCGACGCCGTCGGAGCTGCGGCTCTGATAGGTCTCATCGAAGACGTTGTGGATATCGAGCCGGAGCTCGAGGCCCTCCAACTGCCACCGATGATAAGCCGCATATAGGTTGACGACCTGATAGCTCGGCAGCTCGATCTCGGTCTCGTCGTTCTTCAACGCGATCTCCCCCGTGCCGCCGAGCCGCCAGCTCGGGCTGACGTCCCAGCCGCCCTCGAGCGCGATGATATGCCCGACCGGGCGGCCGAAGTAATACGCGGTCGAGCCGATCGCCTCGCCATCGAGCTCCACATCCGCGTAGGTGTAGTTGATCGCGGCGAAGCCCTGAACACCGGTCCATGAGATGGTCCCATCGAAGCCGGCCGAGGTCAGATCGGTCTTCGCCCCGCGATCGCCGCCGCTGGGTAGAACGGCGCTGATATCGTCGATCTCGGTACTGAAAAGCGCGCCGCTGGCCGCCCAAGGCCCGCGCTCGTAGCGCAGACCCAGCCGTGCCGCGTCCCCGCGCGAGCACGATCGCGGCGTTGGCGATCGTTCGTGGTGCGCTGTCGCATTGCAGCGGAGAAGGGCAGATGCGGGAACAACCAATACCGGCGACACGTGACATCATGCGCGCCCGCAAGGCACGCGATTACATCCTGCGCTCCATCGGTGAGCCCATGGCGCTTGGCGACATCGCATCCCGGAACGGCATGAGCATCAGCACGCTGCAGCGGGTGTTCAAGACCTGCTTTGGGACGACCGTGCACGAATTCGTCCGGACGCGGCGTCTCGAGCTGGCGCGTCTCGCACTCTTGGACAAGGGGCTGACGGTCGGCGAGGCCGCATTCCAAGCCGGCTACTCGAGCCCAGCCAACTTCTCTACGGCGTTTCAGCGCGCCTTTGGCTATCGCCCTTCCGCCTGTCTTCGGGGCTAGAAGCTCAGATGGACCCCGGCAAAGTAGAACCGGCCACGCTCCTCGGCATCCCCAAAGTCCTCGCTTTTGTCCGCAAGGCGGACATCGCCGAGGTTGGTGATGCCGGCGCGCAGCTCGACGAGCTCGTTGAGCGCGAGGGCGAAGGTCAGATCTACCAGCGAGTAGCCAGGCACTTGTTCTTGCTCATTCGGCGCCATGTATTGCTCGCCGATGTATTCCCAGTTGAGCATCGACCGCAGGTTCCAGGGTGCGTAATAGTGGGTTAGGCGCAGGTTGCCGAACAGCTCGGGGCGTTTCGGCAGCGCCTTGTCGTCGTACTCGCCGTCCTCCGTCCACAGCCTCGTGAGATTGAAGGCAAAGTCGAGCCCCGGCTCACATCGGGCGGCTCGCTGGCGTGCTCGAAGGTGATGGCGCAGACGTTCCCTTGTGCATCGAGAGCGATCAGCGTGCGCTCATCGAACTCATCCGTCCTGACGATGCCATTCTCACGGAAGCGATATAGAGGTTCAATCGC
>JAAAOQ010000053.1 GCA_009908845.1 Gammaproteobacteria bacterium | reverse complement strand
TCGCCCGACTGCACCCGCCGGTAGCGCCGCTGCAAGGCCTGCTCGAGCGCCGCATAGTCATCGCCCGGTTCGATACCCTCGATGTTGAAGCGGCGATAGTCCGACTTGCGGGGCCCCTCGTCATCGAAGACGACACAGGAGGCAACGGTGCGCTCGCCCCGCGTGTGACTGATGTCGAAGCACTCCATCCGGCGCGGCAGGTCCTCGAGCGCGAGCAGATCGCGCAGCGCCTCGAGCCGGCGCGCATAGCCTGCCCGGCTGCCGAGCCGGCTCTTGAGCGCCAGGGCAGCATTGTTCACCGCCATCTCGACCCAGCGCGCCCGCTCGCCACGCAAGCGATGCTTCAGCGCAACACGGCGGCCGGCACGCTCGCTCAGCGCAGCGGTCAGGAAGTCGGCCTCGTCCGGCTCGGCATTCATCAGGACCTCGGGCGGCACATCCTTATCGCTGTAAAACTGCGCCAAGAAACCACTGAGGATGCTCGCTGGATCGGCATCTGCCGGGACTTGCGGAAAGAACGCCTTGTTGCCGAGATTACGGCCGGAGCGGATGAAGAAGACCTGAACGCAGACGGTCCCGGCCTCCTCGACCAGCGCGATGATGTCGACATCACCGCCCTCAGCGGTGACGTACTGGCGCTGCTGGATACGCTGCAGGGTCGCGATCTGATCGCGCAACACCGCGGCGCGCTCGAACTCGAGCTCGGCCGCAGCCTGCTCCATCCGGTCGCCGAGCTCGGCGATAACCTCGTCGGTACGGCCCTCGAGAAACTTGATGCTGTGCTCGACATCGACCGCATAGTCTTCGGACCGAATCAGCCCGACGCAAGGTCCGGTACAGCGCTTGATCTGGTACTGCAGGCATGGGCGCGTGCGGGTCCGGTAGAAGCTATCCCGACACTGACGCACCGGGAACAACTTCTGCAAGAGCTGCAAGGTCTCGCGGACCGCCCAGGCACTCGGATAGGGACCGAAGTAGCGTCCCTCCCCGGCGCGCGCGCCGCGGTAGAAGGACAGGCGCGGAAAGGCGTCCTGAGTGCTCAGATAGACGTATGGATAGCTCTTGTCGTCGCGCAGCACGACGTTGAACCGAGGCCGATGAGTCTTGATCAGGTCGCTCTCGAGCAGCAGTGCCTCGCCCTCGGTTCGGGTCAGGGTCACCTGGATATCGGCGATCTGCGAGACCATCACCTGCAGCCGCCGGTTGAGCGCACGTCCGAAGTAGCTCGCTACCCGACGCTTCAAGTTCTTCGCCTTCCCGACATAGAGCACCGTTCCGGCATCGTCGAGCATGCGGTAGACACCCGGCTCGACCGGGATCTGTGACAAGGCGGCGCGGTGATCGAAGCTCGGCATACAACACTCGCAAGGATCGTCTTGAAGGGCTGGAGGGGCCTGAGTATAGCGACATGCCAGAGGGCACCCGCAGCGATCGAGCCCGTCTTCGATCGGTCGCGAGGATCGGTCGCGAGCGCCATGCGCCGCCTCGACCCGAGCGCTCGCCACAGCGCGAGGACGCGAACGACGAAGCGCTGAAACGCAGCGATCGCCGCAGCCGAGACTTGAGACCAGACCCTGTTGCCAGCAAGAATGGCGGGTCAAGGCCCTCACAGCTCACTGCAGCGCATGCGCTACCCCGACTATCAAGGCGGCAGCATCGTCAACCTGATGGCGTCGCTGCTGACGGCCCGCGGTCGTCGCGGACAATTCGGGCGCATGCCCTACCCGGAGGCGCGACTGCTGCCGGCTGCCGAGCTCGGGCGTGCCCGCCACATCGTGCTGCTGGTGATCGACGGGCTCGGCGACGCCTGGCTCCAGCGTCAATCGCCGACGGGACCGCTAGCGAGCCACCGACTCGGCGCACTGAGCTCGGTATTCCCGCCGACCACAGCCACAGCGATCACCACCTACCTGACCGGCGATGCGCCCCAGCAGCATGGGATGACCGGCTGGTATATGTGGCTTCAAGAGCTGGGCTCGATACTCGCGGTGCTACCCGGGACACCGCGGCATGGCGGCAGCGGCTACCAAGACGCCGGGATCGATCCGGCACAACTGTTTGGGCATCAGCCGCTCTCAGAGCGGCTCGAGACCGAATCGGTCGTGATCTCACCAAAACAGATCGCGCGCTCGCCCTACAATCTCGCGCACCTGGGGCAGGCGACATTGCATGTCTACAAGAACCTCGCAGGGATGTTCCGGCAGATCGCAACGGCCGTGAAACGCGCGCGCAGCCCGTCATTCATCTATGCGTATTGGCCGGAGCTGGACGCAGTTGGGCATCAACGCGGGATCGAAAGCCCGCAGGCGCTGACCCACCTCGAGCAGATCGAGGCCCAGCTCAGCACCCTGTTAGAACGGCTCGCCGGCACCGATACGCTGCTGCTGGTGAGCGCTGATCATGGCCAGTTGGATTCCCAACCAGACGCGCTCATCGAGCTCAGCAAGTTGCCGGAGCTCGTCGACTGCCTGCGCATCCCGCTCTGCGGCGAGCCGCGTGCCGCCTATTGCTACCTGGGTCCGAATCAGGCACACCGGTTCGAGCAGCTCTGCATCAAGCATCTCGAGCCCCACTTCAGCCTCCACCCGAGCGCGGAGCTGGTCGAGGCGGGTCTGTTCGGGCTTGGCAAGGCCCATCCGCGTCTGCACGAGCGCATCGGCGACTACACCCTGATCGCCCGTGACAATGCCGTGATCCATCAACAGCTCGCGCATCAAAAGGCGTTCGAACAGATCGGGGTCCATGGCGGTCTGAGCCCGGCCGAGCTGATGGTGCCACTGTGTGGGTTCGAGCTGTGATCAGTCTGCGGCGGCTCCGCGCTCTGTTCAGCCAGAGCCGGCCACCGCAACTAGTCGGCATCTACGTCGCCGAGCACGCGGGCGCCAAGATGCAAGGACTCCAAGCGGCCGAAGCGCTCGTCGGGCGCGGGCTCGTCGGTGACCGTTATGCCAATGACGCCGGCCACTGGCGCGCGACCGACCGCTGCGAGATCACCCTGATCTCGGCCGAGGATCTGCTCCGATCGGAACAACGCACCGGCCTGAAGCTGCAACAAGGGGCTCATCGGCGTAACCTCGTCGTCGCCGGGCTCCGGCAGTCCGAGCTTCGCGGCGCTCGGCTGCGAATCGGCGAGGTCGAGCTCCGTTGGCACCGGGTCCGGCCGCCCTGTGGCTACCTCGACCAAATCGCCGGCCGCGGCATGGCCAAGGCCCTCGGTCGCCACGCTGGGCATTGCTTCCGTGTCGTCGCGAGCGGACGGCTACAGCTCGGTGACCGGGTCGAGCGCTGGCGGTCTGAGGGTTGACCATCATGCCGGCGCGCCTCCGCAGAGCATGACCGGATAGCGGCCATGGTTACGGATTAATGGTCACGGCAGGGCGCACCCTGGGACCATCGAGCCCGCCTGATACAGGGTGCGCGGCTCGACGGCGTTGCGGCGATCGCCGAAGAGACAATCAGAGAATCAGGCCAACGCGCTATACTCGCGCCCCATTGCATCACGGTCTGGCTCCCAAGGAAGCCGCAGAATGGAGCTCATCCAGATAATCCTGCTTGCTTGCGTCCAAGGGCTCACGGAGTTCCTTCCGATCTCGAGCTCCGCGCACCTCATCGTGACGCCGCTTCTATTCGGCTACGCACTGCAGAGCCTGGCCTTCGACGTCGCCGTGCACGTGGGTACGCTCGCCGCGGTCATGCTCTACTTTCGTCAAGAACTGGTGCGGATGACGATTGCCGCGCTGCTCTCGCTGCGCGATCGCTCCTTGGCCGACCCCGACGCTCGCCTCGCCTGGATGGTCATCATCGCGACCGCGCCGATCCTGGCGCTGGGGCTGCCGCTGAAAACGTTACTTGAGTTACTGCGTCAGGACGACTACCTCGTCGGTCTGGTGATCGTGGGCACGACAATCGGTTTTGGGCTGCTGTTATGGCTAGCGGACCGCTTGGGTCGCCGACATCGCGATGAATACGGCATAGGCTGGGGCAGCGCTCTGGTCATCGGCCTGTTTCAGACCGTTGCGATCATCCCGGGCACCTCACGCTCGGGGATCACGATGACCGCCGGGCTCTTTCTTGGCCTAACGCGCCAGGCAGCCTCACGCTTCTCGTTTTTGTTGTCGATTCCGACGATCCTGATCGCTGGCCTTCTCGAGACCAAGGAGCTTATCGAGTCACCGACGCCGGTCGCCTGGGATGAGCTCTGGCTCGGGGCGCTGCTCTCATTCGTCGTCGCCTACCTGACCATCCATTTCTTCCTGCGCTTTATCGAACGCGTCAGCATGCTTCCCTTCGTGGTCTACCGCCTGCTGCTCGGCGGCTTGATACTGTGGGTGGTCTTGCAGTGAGCAGGAGTCGCCCTTACACCTGATCGGCAACGGGGCTGGATCAGACCTCTCTCGTCTATGGCGGAGCTCTTTGCGACTGGCCGCATCGTCGACCTCATCCTGGTGCTGGTGCTGCTCGAGGCGCTGGGCATCGCCCTCTTGCATCGGTTTGCTCGCCGCGGCCCGTCATTGGCCGAGTTGGCACCCAACCTCTTGGCGGGATTCCTGCTGCTCCTCAGTGTCCGGGCCGCCATCTCACAGGCCCACTGGACCCTGATCGCGCTACCACTCACTGCCGCCCTGCTCGCGCACCTGGCCGATCTCATCAGGCGCTGGGGAAAATAGAACCTCAACAAAAAAGCAGCCGTTCGGCTGCCTTTTCGCTTCGGCGCCAAGTCACCCGTGTTGCGCGGGTGACTTGGCGCATCCATCCAGAGACGGACGGCCTCAAACGCTAAACGAGGCCGATCTGCTGGGAAACCAGCTGCGCGACCGGCGGAATGCCGTCGCCGAGCCAGTTGAAATCCGCACTGCTGAGCAGGATGAAATGGATCAGCAGACCCAGGATGAACAGGAAGATGAAGATTGCCACCAGGGTGCGGCGTGGATCGAAGATCTGCCAGAGCTTATGCATGTGAAATTCCTCTGCGTTAGTCGCTAAGACTCGGAGCACCGTCGTGTGGAGGTGCTCGCAAAGTCAGGTTCGCAAGCGCGTCAGCCCTTACAGCCAGGGGCGCCAGAGCCACGCCAGCACGTGAGCGAAAATGACGACACCAAAGAAGGCGGTCATGCTGGACGTGAAGATGCCGTGGAACTCCTGGGCCTCTTCTTCGGTCAGTCCGGTCAGGCTTTTCGGGTCAGCCATGGATGTAACCTCCGGTTTTCAGAAAGGGCCTCTCGGCCATCGACCGCGTATTCCCCCGCGGCGGGGTTGCCCTCTTGGGCTTGCCGCACCGAGCGCCAAGCCCGATGCAACCGCGCACCATTAGACGGTGCTTCGGCAACAGTCGCGAAACGGTTGCCATCTCTAGCCAATGCTTCAGTTCATTGTCCGGGCTGCCGGCATTGCCGACATGTTCGAGGTCGGGGCCTCGACAGACGCACCACCAATCCAGTTGAAGTCCGGTGACGCCAACAGGATGAAGTGGATCAACAGTGCCAGCACAAACAAGAAGCTGAACAGCGCCATCAGGGTCCGGCGCGGATCAAAGAGCTGCCAAATACGATGCATGAGGTCTCTCCTCTAGAAAGGTTGGGTGAGGCGAGCAGCAAACTGCTCGAGGTCCATCACCCTTCGCATCAGGGTCCTGAAGAACCCCTGTCAGCCTACAGCCAGGGGCGCCAGAGCCACGCCAGCACGTGAGCAAAGACCGCCACACCGATGAATGCGGTAAAGCTGGACATGAAGATTTGATGGAACTCTTGGGCTTCCTCTTCGGTTAGGCCCGTCAGGCTCTTGTTATCAGCCATGGAAATCACCTCTGTCGTTTTCAGGTTTGACCTTTCGGTCATCGGTTCCGCCCATCCGGACGGGGTGATCCCTCACCCTGGATAGTCCTACCGAGATTGTGGTGCCGGTGGATACTGCAGCGGGGCCGGCGGGTAGCGCATCATCGATGGCGGTGGATACTGCAGACGCGGCGGATACTGCTGCGGCTGCTCCGCTGCCGGTTTTGCCTCGGCCTCAGCCGCCTCCGCGCTGGCGTCAGCGGTGGCTGGCTCGGCAGCTTCCTCCGCCGCGGCTTCCGGTGCCGGCGCAGGCTCTTCGGCCTTCGCCTGCTCATCGGCGGCCGCAGGCTCTTCAGCTGGCGCTGCTTCAGGGGCCGGTTCCGGCTCGGCCGCCTTGGCCTGCTCATCGGCAGCAGCCGATTCATCCGCCGCAGCCTCAGGTGCTGGCGCTTCCGGCATCTCAGCCTTGGCCTGTGCTGGAGGGGCTTCTTCCGCGTCGGCTACCGCTTCGGCTTCCGCGGCCTTCTTGGCTGCCAGGCCGCCTTCCGGGATCGGCCCTTGCAGTGAAGGATAGTCCTTCACCATCGGCGCACCATAGAGCGGCTTGTAAGCACCCTGGTGGCAGGTCGTGCAGTACACCTTGTACACATCGCCCAACGGACCCTTGCGTGACTCCGGCAAGATCTCGGTCAGCGGAACGACCCAATCGTTGTTCAGTTCCCTGACATGGCGGATTGCGTACCAGGCCGTTGTCCGTTGCGGAGTGCTCTGATCCCAAGAGTAGAACGACCGCGAGTTATGGCAGTAGGTGCAGTTGACGCCAAGCGCGTCGGAGATATGCATCATCAGGCCATAGGTCCATTCCGCCTGCTTGATCGACCGACGGTTCCCTTGCGGCAGCACCGTGTCGCCAATGACCCGAATGTCGTTGCTTTCCAACAGGAACGGCGTGAACGGGTCATAGGGCAGCGACGCGTAGGCAACCGTGGCAGAAGCAATATTCTGGCCCGTCGGCGCCAATGCAGTTGGCTGACCTGGACCCGGATCGGTCGTCCAGACATACTCCGGCACCGGATTGCCACGGTGGCAGGTGTAGCAGGTGATGCCCGTATCGGCGACGTGGTCCTTCCAGTTCGCGTTGGTGTCCTGGGTCATCTGCAACATCTTGCGCGAGGCGATCTTGGTGTAGATCCCATCGTCCTCGAAGCCACCGTCACTGACGTGACAGTAGTAGCAGCCTTCTTCCGGTGAGACCCAGTTGGTCAGCGCAACCATCAGCCGGTTGAACTCGTTGACCGTGAGGTCACCCAACACCTGAACATTCTTATAGGTGTCTTTCGCGAGCGGGCCTCCCTCTGCGGCGGCCGGAATCGGCTCCGGTGGCACATTCGCCTCGAGCGATTCCTCCAGCAGACGCGGGTTGTAGTTGGTCTGCATCTGCAGCCCGCGGTAGCCGTTCTGGATGCTCTCAGGCGGTGGTGCCTCGCAGCCGCTCAGGATCGCGGTAGCGCCGATTGCTGCAAGAATGACCGTATTGCGGTTAAGGGTCTTCATTGCGACACCCCCTGCAGCAGATTCGGGTCCTGGATGGTCAGTTCTGATGGATAAGGCGCGACAATTCCGTGCTTGATACCCCAGAGATACCAATTCTCGACCACGGTGCCGGTCAGCAGGATGCCAAGCCCAGCGGTAATGACCGTCAGCACTGCAAACC
>JAAAOQ010000146.1 GCA_009908845.1 Gammaproteobacteria bacterium | reverse complement strand
GCTCTTATGGGGTCGGGCGGGGGGCTGGCCCGAAGCGGTGCCGTCGGTTTCGGGATGGGGTGCGATGTCACGGTCATCGCGGCCTTGCGGAGTGCTGGCATCGATCTCCGTCCAGCCCTCTGGCCGCTCGCCGCGGCGGATCAGGAAGGCGGTGCCGCGCACATCGCGGATCGTCTCGATCGGCTCGCCGCGGGCCAAGCGGTGGACGATCTCGCAGACCGCCCGCTCGGCATTGCCATAGAGCAACAGGTCCGCCTTGCTGTCGACGAGCACCGAGCGGCGCACCTTGTCCGACCAGTAGTCGTAATGCGCGACCCGGCGCAGGCTCGCCTCGATACCGCCGAGCAGGATCGGGACGTCCTTGTAGGCCTCGCGAGTACGCTGCGCGTAGACCAGCACCGAGCGGTCCGGGCGCCGGCCGCCGGCGCCCGCTGGGGAATAGGCATCATCGGAGCGCGGACAGCGGTCGGCGGTGTAGCGGTTGACCATCGAGTCCATGTTGCCGGCGCCGATCGCGAAGCACAGGTTCGGCGGGCCCAGCGCTCTGAATGCCTCGGCCGAGGACCAGTCCGGCTGCGCGATGATGCCGACGCGAAAGCCCTGCGCCTCCAACAGCCGTCCGATCAACGCCATCCCGAACGAGGCGTGGTCCACGTAGGCGTCTCCGGTGATGATGACGATGTCGCAGCTGTCCCAGCCGAGCAGATCCATCTCCTCGCGCGACATCGGCAGCTCGGGCGCAGTGCCGAGCTTGTGCGCCCAATGCTTGCGGTAGCCGAAGAGGTTGGGGGCAGTATCCATCCAGGCAGGGTGTCGTGACTTCTGCGAAGAAACCGAGTTCAGGCTCAGCCTTTCACACAGACCACCTGCTTGAGGCGGTGGACCACGTCGACGAGATCGGTCTGGTTGGCCATGACCTGATCGATGTCCTTGTAGGCGCCTGGTATCTCGTCGAGTACCCCCTTGTCCTTGCGGCAGACGACGCCGACCGTCTGGCTGCTCAGGTCCGCCGCGGTGAACTGCTTCTTGGCCGCAGTGCGGCTCATGCGCCGCCCGGCCCCGTGCGCGCAGGAGCAGAAGCTCTCCGGGTTGCCCTTGCCGCGCACGATGTAGCTGCGCGCGCCCATACTGCCGGGGATGATCCCGAGCTCGCCCGCGCCGGCGCGGATCGCGCCCTTGCGGGTGACCCAGACATCGGCACCCAAGTGATACTCGCGTTGGACATAATTGTGGTGGCAGTTGACCGCCTCCTCGGTGACCGAGAAGGCCGGCAGATGGCGGGCGAGGGCGTCGAGCACCAGCCGCATCATCTGGTCGCGGTTCTCGCGCGCATAGGCCTGCGCCCAGGTAACGGCGGCGACATAGTCGTCGAAGTGCTCGGTCCCCTCGGACAGATAGGCGAGATCCCGGTCTGGGAGCTGGATCATTAACCGCTCCATGTCGCGGCGTGCCAGCTCGATGAAGTAGGTGCCCATCGCGTTGCCGATGCCGCGGCTGCCCGAATGCAGCATCACCCAGACCCGGTCGGCCTCATCGAGGCAGACCTCGATGAAATGGTTGCCGCCGCCGAGGGTGCCGATCTGGTTGACCCAATTCGAGAAGCGGCCGAACGCCTTGAGCAACTGCGGGTGCTTGTCGGTCAACGCCTTCAGCGGATCGGCGAAGGGCTTGGCGGCCTCGGTCAACGCACGCTCATCCTTGTGCTGATTGCGGCCGACCGGGACATCCCGGCTGATCTGGTCGAAGACCTTCTTCAGCACCCGCTCGTCGAGCTGACTGGCGGTGAGCGAGGTGCGCGCGGCGGCCATCCCGCAGCCGATGTCGACGCCGACTGCGGCCGGGATGATGGCCTGGTCGGTCGCGATCACGCTGCCGATGGTGGCGCCGATGCCGGCGTGCACGTCGGGCATGGCGGCGACATGGTCATGGACGAACGGCAGCTTCGAGATGTTGAGGAGCTGCTCGCGCGAGCGCGGGTCCAACGTCTCGGTCCAGACCTTGACCGGCTTCTCGCCCTCGCTGATCACCTGCTTGATCGTCATGGTTTCTCGCCAAGTTGCGCCAGTTGTGCCTCGAATTCGGCAACCAATGCCGGGTCCAGTCCGTGCCCACGCGCCTCCTTTAGCCGCAGCTCCAACAGCCGCAGCTGGCGCTGGGCGCGGCCCTGCGCCGCGGGGTCTTCGATACGCCGGAGTAGGTCTTCGGCCTCTTTGAGCTGAGCGGTTCCGTGCAGTTCCGGCGGTAGGAAGCCGGCGTTCTTCAGCAGCCGATAGCCGGCGCGCAGGTGCTCCGGCACCAGCGACAGGTCATCCTCCGGTACCGGCCGCCCGCTGCCGGGCAGGTTGTCCAGCTCGCCGCGCGCGACGGCCTCCTCGATTCGCTTCTCGGCGATCGCATCGATCAGCCACACAGGCGGGACCTCTTGGGCGATTGATTGCAGCTGCTGCTGTCATCCTGGAGATTGTACGCTGCGACCGGCTGACAAGTAGAATCTGCCCGGGCTTATCCTGCTCCGCTATCTCGCGCTGCGCGATTTCCGGGCTCCGCAGGTCAGCGTCCTCCGTGGGCAGCGGGGTAACCGATGGGAACAGATGAGCAAGCCCAGGCATTGATCGTCAAGGCGGTACAGGCGCCGTCGAGTCACAATACCCAACCGTGGCGCTTCCGCGTTGACGGTGCGACCATCGATCTGTCCGCCGACCGAAGCCGCGCTTTGCCGGTCAATGACCCGGACGATCGAGAGCTGACGAGCAGCTGCGGCGCCGCGCTGATGAACCTGCGCGTCGCTGCAGCCGGTCAGGGTTTGGGCATCGCGGTCGAGCGTCTTCCGGATGCGACGCAGCCCGACTGGCTGGCCCGGGTTAGCATTCGATCGGATTCACGGCCGCCCCCTTCGCCGGCGCCGCAGGGTTCCGCCGATCTGCCGCCTTATCCGTTACCGGGTCCGCCACCTAATTCGCCACCTAATTCGCCACTGGGTCGGCTCGCAGTCCTTAACGCCTTCATCGAGCAGCGGCGTACCCATCGCAAGGGCTTCAGCGAGCGCGTCGTCGATCCGGCGATCGTCGAGCAGCTCGTCGCTGCAGCGGAGTTCGAAGGCGCCCTCTTGCACCCGCTCACGACCGCCGCGGTCCGCGAGCAGGCGGCAGCGCTGGTGGCCGAAGGCGATGCCGTACAGTGGTCGATGCCGGCCTGGCGCCAGGAGCTCGCCGCCTGGATGCGCCCCCGCCGCAGCGGTGAGGGACTGACTGTTCCGGCGATGCTCGCGCCTGTCATCGGCTTCATGATCGCTCGCTTCGATCTCGGGAAGCGAATCGCGGTCCAGGATCAGGCGCTGGCCGCGGCGGCGCCTGTGCTCGCAGTGCTTGCAACCGAGCACGACAGGCCGAACGATTGGCTGCGGGCGGGCGAGGCACTGCAGCGCCTTCTGCTCGTCGCGTGCCGGCAGGGGCTGCAGGCGGGCTATCTGAATCAACCGATCCAGGTCGCCGCGTTGCGCCCCCGGCTGCAGGGACTGATCGGTGGCGGCTTCCCGCAGTTGCTGCTGCGCTTGGGGTATCTGCCTGAGGGATCTCGGTTCAGCTCGCTGCCACCGACACCGAGACGACCGTCGAAGGCAGTGCTTGATCCCATCAATCAGTCATACTCGCAAAGATGAGCCACCAACAAACCAAACGCCCTGGCGAGGTCGCCGTCGAGGTGCGGACGGGGCAGGATGCCTCCCTCCAGTTCATCGGCCGTATCCAGACACCCTGGCAACGGCGCGAGGATTGCCCGCGACAGGGCGATCCGCAGGGACCAGAATGCCGCATCGAGGTCTTCGCCCCCTGGGACCAAGCGCTCGTCGGTCTTGAGGCATTGACCCAGCTCGAGGTGCTGTACTGGCTCGATCAATCCCGCCGCGATCTGGTCATGCAATGCCCGAAGGGGCGCGACGCGCCCGTTGGTACCTTCGCCCTGCGATCGCCGGTCCGGCCGAACCCGATTGGCAGCAGCACCGTCGCACTGGTCGCGGTCGAAGGAGGGGTGCTCCGGGTCAGAGGGCTGGATTGCGTGGACGGGACCCCGCTGCTCGATCTGAAGCCGATTCGCGGCGCCTCGACGACAAGATGTGACGCAGGTGGCCAAATTTGCGACGCCAACTGAGCCATTCGTCGCAGCAGCGTATAGTCGGCAGGACGGGATCAGGCTCAACGATGAGGTCGTCCTCGAAAGACTGTAACAGGTCTCTGTGGCTGCCCGCCAAAGTGCAGCCTGGTCGGCCTCGCATCAAGTGCTCAGGTTCTTCACGGACAGGCGTTATGCATCGCAGCCATTATGCGATGCGCGCTCAACCGGCTCGCCGACCCATTCGATCAGACAAGTCGTGATGCGCCTCTCGCTACAGAATGTTCCCCCCTGGATCATGGCCATATTGGCCCGTTCCGCACCGCGCTGTTCTGGCTTTGCTCCACGCAGGCTCTCGTCCGCGGCTGGGCTGCTGGTGATCTTGATTCTCGCGGGCGCTGGGCTCGGTGCTCCCGGTAACGTCCAGGCCGAGTCGGCGATGGCGTCGGCATCGGCATTGGCACCGAATCCTTCTCAGACACCCGATCCTGAATCGACCGCCGCGGCGAATGCAGGGGCACGCCGTGAGCTCGTCTTCTACAACTGGACCGCGTACGTGGATCAGGACGTAGTCAAGGGCTTCGAGGAGGCTTACGACGTGCGCGTGGTGCAGCGCTACTTCCAGTCCGCCGACGAGCGCGACGCCCGGCTGGTGCAGAACGATGGCGAGGGGGTCGATGTGCTGGTCGTCACCGCCGGTGATCTGCCGCCGTATCTCAAGCGCGGGTGGCTGCAGCCGCTGGACAAGGACGCGATCCCGAATCTGATCCACGCCGATCGGCGCTGGGTCGACGGCTATGAAGGTGCCGATGACTATGCGGTGCCCTATCTGTGGGGGACCACCGGGCTGGTCTGGCGGTCCGATCTGATTGACGAGCCGATCAGCAGCTGGCGGCAGTTCTATCACCCCAACACCGACTGGAAGGGGCACTTGATGGTGCTCAACCAGTACCGGATCGCGTTCGGGATGGCGCTGAAGATGCTCGGCCATTCGTTCAACAGCGATGATCCCGCTGCGGTCGACGAGGCTGCACGGGTCCTGCGCGCCCAAAAGCCTTTCGTGCAGAGCTACGGCTACTTCAAGACCGATGCCGATTCCGGCATCGTCTCCGGTGACACCTGGATGGGGCAGACCTGGAGCGGCGATGCATTGCTGCTGATGGAGCGCAATCCGGCCATCCGCTACATCGTTCCCGAGGAGGGTGGCGAGCTGATGATCGACTATCTCGTGGTGCCAGCGAAGGCCGCCGAGCCGGAACTGGCGCACGCGTTCATCAATTGGCTACAGGAGCCCGAGCACGCTGCTGCCTGTGCCGAGAGTCTAAAGTTCGCGACCGCCAACAAGGCGGCTGAGGCACTGTTGCCGAAGCGGTTTCGCGAGAATCCGGTGATCTATCCGTCCGCCGAGGTATTGGAGCGCAGCGAGGTGCAGGTACCGGTTGATCCTGCAATCCAGCGCAAGATGATCACGGTCTGGTCGCAGCTCATCAACTAGCAGGCCGCTTTCTCCGTTGCCAACTCCTCGAGCGGATTGACCCATGGCGCTGCGCGCCAAATTGCTGTTGTTCTTG
The DNA here is from genome assembly GCA_009908845.1 of Gammaproteobacteria bacterium. GTDB lineage: Bacteria > Pseudomonadota > Gammaproteobacteria > Chromatiales > Chromatiaceae > Lamprobacter. The sequence goes on along the minus strand of JAAAOQ010000146.1, from coordinate 1,864 downwards.
CTGCCGCTCGTGGTCGGGCCATTGCTCGGCCTCGGCTGGCTGGCCTATACGCAGCTGCGCGATGATGCGAAAGCCAACCTGCTGCGCGAGATGGACATCCTGCTCGAGCAGGTCGCGCTGAGCGAGCAGACGCAGCGGCGCACCGCGATGGCGAACCTGGAGCTCTTCGTCGGCTCGGACCTGGTGGAGCGCTTCGTCTTCGCGCCCGAGCACGAGCGCGTCGACTTTCTACTGCTGCCGCTGCTGAACCTGTTTGCGAGCTATCACGACGCCTACGGGCAGTACGACGAGATCCGCTTACTCGACGCTCAAGGCCGCGAGCTTGCGGGCTACCGCTCCGATGATCGGAAGGACTCGACGCCGCTGCCCGGGCTCGCTCGCTATCTGGAGGAGCTCGGGGCCGGCGATGAGCCCGCCGCGGCGCGCTATCTGCGCGATCGTGACGGCAAGTCGGTGTTGTTGGTCGCGCGCAAGCTCGTATTGGTGGACCCGGTGTTTGAGGACAACAGCATCGCCGAGCCCTCGATGCGCGGCTACCTGCTGCTGATCGTGACGCCGGAGGGCCTCGAGCGTCAGGCTCGCGACAGCGGCTTCGGCAAGCGCGGGCACATCCTCTTCATCGATGCCGATGGCCGCCGCCAGGTTCGTGCCCGAGTCCATGATGCCCCAGTAGCCGATCGTGGGCAGCCCGGTGAGCGTGCTGTACAGATCGGGCAAGCCCAGGGCATGGCCGAACTCGTGCATGAGCGCGGCCGAGATGCTCCCGGCGAGACCGTCCTGGTTCGTGGTCTCGGGAATGACACTGCACTCGGTGATCAGACCCTGCGTGCCCGAGTCGCTGTCGACCGACTCCAACTGCACGCGCGCGCTGTCGCCGAGCGACACGAAGAAGGTCGGGATGTCGTTGGGCGAGTAGCCCTCCTGCCCCTCCTGGAAGACCAGGTTGCTCTGCAGGTCGGCGCCGGCGTGGGCGAAGATGATGTAGGTGTTCGGATCGTCGAAGTCGAAGTCCGCCAACCGGACACTGCCGTCGGCCAGCGTTCCGCGATCGGCCTCGATGATCATGTCGCGCACGAGCTTCTCGAGGAGCTCGACGGTCCACGACCCGCCGGCGCCCGGACCGTAGTCGGCGATGTCGCTGAGGAAGTACGCGTCCTCGTCGCCCTCGGGCAGCACCTGGCTCTCCACGTGGATCAGACCGTTACTCATGCTGCCCCAGTACTCGGCGAGGCCGCGCATGTGCGACTCGAAGTACTGCTTGTCGTGCGGCGGCGGATCGAAGATCACGGTGTCCTCGGGCGCCGGCTCCAGCTGGAAGTTGCCGTCGGTGGTAACGGCGGTCAGATCACCGCTGCGATCCTCGCGGAAGGCGATGCGGATCAGCAGCACACTGAGGGTCTCGGGCTGGGCGATCCCGCCCGAACGCAACAGGCGCCGGATGCGGGCATCGCGGCGGGCCAGACCCTTCCGCGACATGCCGTGCGGTCCGAGCTGCTCACGCACCCGCGCCGCGCTCTTCCCGCGCTGCCGGGCGCGGTCACGCAGCAGCTCCAACCGGGCCGATGCGCTCGCGTCGACCGCGGAACGCTGCCCGCGCAGCAGAGGACGAGGGCCGTCGTCGGTGCCGTCGAGCACCGGAAGGACCTTCTCGGACGATCCGGGGCCCTGCGCGTGGGCCCCGGTCGCCGATGCCAGCGCACACACCACGGCGAGCACCAGCGCGACACACCGGAAGCGGGGGGTGTCCACCCGACCGACCCGGACCCGGTGCCGGACGTGTCGCGTCGTTCGTCGTGGCGTCATCGTCGGCCCTACCAGCGCAAGCCGAGACTGAAGCGGTTGACCTGCTCCAGATCCTGCGCCT
>JAAAOQ010000007.1 GCA_009908845.1 Gammaproteobacteria bacterium | reverse complement strand
GCCGAATCTCCACCGAGCCCGTCGCTGTCGGCCCCGTTAAAGATGCCCGCTTCCCACTCGATCTGATCATAGTTGAAAACGAAGTCGAAATCGCCCGTGCTGAAATCTGCACCCCGATCGACAATGATCAATTGAAAACTGTTGCGATTCGTATGGGCGTTGCTACTCCAAAAATAATCTACGTTGATCCAGTTGACTCCAAACGCGCCGTTTCCATCAAAGACGCCCGTCCCATAAGTCACCGGATCGCCTGCGTAGCTGGTGTCGACATCCGCAAAGAACGGAGCAATTATCTGTCGCTTGGTTGCAGTCAAGTCCAGCGGCGTAAACGTCTCTAGCGCAATGTCAAACGTCACATTACCGTTATTGTTGACAAAAACTTGGTTAAAAGTCTGCCCGTAGAAATTGGCCTCGAAACCAATGTCCACCGAACCCGTCGACTGGTCGTCGTTCGGGGATAGCATCGAACTATCGAACCCGCTGACAATAGCGCCAGCGTTCGCTACTAGAGGAAAAACCAGTGCCAAAGACAAAAAAAGTCGCATATTGACGGCCGTCATCAACCTTCTCCTGCAGGACGCTATTCTCGGAATCTTCACCGTGCCGATCTATTAAGCATATTTTATACCACTACCATAAGCTACTAAAAAATATAGTCTTTTACAAGACTACCGCAAGCCCGACAACCTTCTCTGTCAAATTCTTCGACAACACTTCGTTTACCACTACTCCGACAGCATTCATCTGCCTGCCGCTACCATTATCGGCTGAAAGAGTCTAAACGGCAGCTATCTTGAAAGAACGCGCTGAAAACTTGAACGGATATCAAAAGACGGAAAAAGCTTCCTAAAGAAACCAACAAACGGCTCATATTGAACTTCAACCACTACACGAGCCAGATCTCCCTGACTATATTCACTCGCGTCAGCATCCTTACCTGCGCAGAAAGGACCATCCCAATTCGCCTCCGGATCATCCTTTTTATAGTATGTGCAAATTTGATTCAAATCTACGTTCTTAACCCCCAATCCAACCAACTTCAGAAAGACATTCTTGTTAACCAGCCCAGAGCCTAGGCGCTGGTATTCCACACCCATTCCTCCGCTCGCTTCACGAACGCCGTACTCCGTCGTCCAAGAGATTGCTTCATAAACCCGAAGTATATTGGTGACCTCCAGAATGAGCGTTACCAGCAAGAAAAGAACCGGGACAACGATCAACATTTCTACGGTCGCTGTGCCAACTTGACGAAGCCGTGTTGCTATACCAACGGCGTAAATAGCCAAAACCATTACGGCAACTCTGCAGCTGTAGGGATCTTCAATCGACGATAAACGGTTTGGTGCCTTTCTTGACGCCAACAATCTGATCGATATCACCTATCGAATCTGAGTCGTCTTCATCGTCGTACGTTAGAGTCGGGTTACCGGTAACCCTCAATGCCTCCCCGCGCACCGAACCCGTTATTGAAGGGTTACCCTTAATTTCAACGTCACTCTTAGGCGCGTATATCGAGCCCCTCATGCTTCCATTACCAGTAATCCTCAAATCGCCACCGTCAACCACAACAAGCATCTGGGGCCGAGACTTTTCACCGACCGTCACAACAGCGCTGTCAGACGCAATCGTGCCGCTCCCACTGAACGTGAAGTCACCCTCCACCATAAGCGTTAATGTCGCGTCTTCGTCACCATCCGTTCCATCCTTGACGTTAAGGGATGCACCGCCACCGGCCATGCTGAAGTCACCAATCACGTGGATCACGACAGGGCCATCACGGACAGTCAAATCGCCCTTTAGGACAAAATTCTTAACCTTTACGTATCCATCTGCTACTTCGGGATCACCATCGGACTCCGGACTGAACCCGGCAGGCGTTAACTCTGTACTAGTATCACCATCGAGTGTCCAGTCTTCCAAACCGTCCTTACTCGAAAATGGAGAGAAGAAGCCATCCAAACCGATCGGATCACATACACCTAGGTGAGGCAGACTGATGGTCACATCACTTGAACCACCGCTGCATAGATCGCTATCGCTATGGTCTGTGCAGTCCCCGCCGTATTCGATGTCGCCTTCTTCTGGAGGAGCATCTGGAAAATGTATATACCCTACCTCTGGAGATGCCGTCAGTGACCGGCTCACCTTTAGCTGATCATCAATCGAAGTGGTCACGCGGAATATAGCGTAACCGTTAACAAAGAGGCTCGACGGGATAGTTAATTCTGTGTTTTTCGTTTTCCCTTCTTTTGTTTCGAGATTTCCATTAATATAAATACGGCCAACATCTTCGTGTATTTTCCATTTGTCTGGAGATTCAATAAGAAAAACGTCCTCTGTTATTAGGATTTCATTTCCGGTTATGTTGTCTAAATGATCACCGTCTAGCGCCCCCGCAGATAGAACGTTGCTATCGATCTCTGCACTTGGTCCACTAATTTCGATTTTGGACTGACTATCAGTCGTATACACGTCACCACCGGTAATCGTCGGATTACCTGAAATTGTGACGTTTTTGCATCCAGTGAAACCTCTAAAAACTCCATCATCAATATCTCTCAGCTTGATCTCCGGCGGCAAAAGGGTTGCCTTCGATAAAGCCTTGAGGTCGCGCTGCTCGTGATCAACTTCGACTTCTATATAGAGCTTCCCGCCTTCGGTACTTCTTTTCCCACTAATGCAATTGGGCGGCCGACAGTCAGTATCCTCGGCCTGCACACTCCCGGACATTGTGATGATCTGAAGGGAAGAGATTAGGAATCGTTTGGAGACAGTCTTAAGATTGCGGGCATAGCTGCTGGACCAGGAATTAGGCCCGGTAATGGCTTGACCCTGTCTGCAATCTTGGAACTGCTCGCATTCCCACCGCAGCGACAGTGCCTGATAATCGGCCTGATGTGTTGCCACCCGGTGTGCGACTAGATTTAAGCCCGGCGTGAGCACGAGGCCCGTATAAGCGACAATAAACACAGGAAACGCGAACACGAGAAAAAGAAGCAGTGCGCTACCGCGCTCTGAATACCTTCTTGGCAGTCGACTGGAACACTTGATAAACATAAATATCCTCGTTGCCTAATCCACTGGAAAGATCTGCCGGCGTGCATCAAACGACAGGTCGGTCAGGCTGGATGGGAGCCTTTCAGTAATAAACGATGCAATAGACTTGGGCTCAAATGATGCCGTGATCGAAACCTCGATAAAAAGGAGTGGACTAAAAGAATCATTGAGGCATTTCTCGCTACCACAATCCAAATTACTACAATTGGTATCTCTCGACACATCCTCGTTATCGCTGTTATATTGGACGGTTAGTGTCGTTCCCACGTAATCCACCGCACGACACTTCCAAAAGTAGCGGACGTCGATGTCATCGGGCTCCAAGCCAAGCCCACCAACCGCATTCTGCGCCTGGTCGCGTGGATCGTCGCACAGGCTAATCGGATTTTCACAGTCGAACTGTTCGTCGGTAAGCGCCTGACTAACCATCATCTGATCATATTTCTGATAAGCAAAATGCGCCCCGGCATCGGCCGAATAGGCAACCTGCTGCGCCCAAGGGGTTACGCGGCCAAGATCGGCAACGATCAGTAGCAGCACGACTAGCATCAGCACGATGAACGGCAACTCGACCAGGGCCGAGCCGCGCTGGTGTTTTTGGCCGAGCCTGGTCGAACCGCGTAGGAGCGGTGCTTTCTGCCAGGCACTAAAAAAACTTTGTGCTTGCAACGGCATCATTTTGAAGAGTATAGATGAGCGCGCCCGCATTGCCGTGGGCACGGTCACCGATCCCCGCGCAGCGCCCGCACCCGCTCCACATTGTCGCTGGCCAACTCGTAATGCTTGGGCGAGAGCCTCAGGGCCTGATCGAAGAAGGATTCGGCATCGTCCAATCGGCCCGAGACCATCGCGATGTAGCCGACGTCGTTATAGGCCTCGGCCTTATCCTGAACCTTGCCGAAGGCGTGCAGCGCTTCCCGGTAGCGACCCTGACGCGCGTAGACCAGCGCCAGATTGCGCCAGGCCAGGCTGTAGTCCGGGTTGAGCTCCAAGGCCTTCTCGAAGCCGGCAATGGCGCCGGCGTCATCACCGGCCAGGTAGCGTGAATAGCCGAAGTTGTTGTGCAGCATCGGTGAGCGCGGCGCCAGCGCTAAGGCCTGCTCGTAGTGCCGCTTGGCGCTGGGATAGTCGCGCTGCAGGTCGTTCAGCACCCCGAGGGCATTGTGCGCCCGCGTGAGGCTGGGGTCCTCCCCCACCGCGGCCAGCAGCTTGGCCTCGGCCTCGGCGTATTGACGCTGGCGGGTGAGCAGGATGCCGAGTCCGGCCAGGGCGCCGGCGTGGCGCTCGTCCGCGCGCAGGGCCTGACGATAGGCGAGCGCAGCGCGCTGGCGATCACCGCGCGCCTCGTGGAGATTGCCGATGCGGGTGAATGTGGCGGCGCTGCCGGGGTCGAGTCGCGCGGCCTGCAGATAATAGAACAGCGCCTTGTCCAGATCGCCCCCCGCCAATGCGGTGTCGCCGGCCTCGAGGGCTTCGGGCGCGGTCTTCGGCAGCGCGGCGCCGCCGGGCGCTTGGTCGCTGCGCTGGAATTGGGCGCAGCCAGCCAGCAGCAGCATCGCGGCCAGCAGCGCTGGCCCGAGCAGCGCCAGGCGCCGGCCTCGCGCGCTGGCTTGCGTGCCGTTACAGCCCGCCACTGAACCGCTTCCCCAGCTCGATCAGCGGCGGCCCGAGGGCAATGATCAAGAAGGCTGGGATCATGAACAGGCCGATCGGCAGCAGCATCTTGTTGGCCACCTTGGCGGCCTGCTCCTCGGCGGCCTTAAGCCGTTTGTCGCGCATCTCGTCGGAGAACACCCGCAAGGTGGTCGCAATGCCGGTGCCGAAGCGCAGCGCCTGCACTAGGGTGCTGACCAGGCCCTTGATCTCGTCCAGGCCGGTGCGTGGTACCATATCCTCCAGCGCGACCTTGGTGTCAAGGCCGGCGCGGATCTGCACGATAGTGATGTTGAACTCATTGGAAAGCTCCGGGTGCTGGCGCTTCATCTCGCTCGCGACCCGTTGGATGGCGGCATTGAGCCCTAGCCCGGCCTCGACGCAGACGACCATCAGGTCCAGCGCATCGGGGAGCGCGTTCCTGAGCACCCCCTGGCGCTTGCGCACGCGCTTGGCGAGCCAGCTGTCTGGCAGCAGCACGCCGATCAACAAGGATAGGGCCGTGAGCAGCAGCAGCACGTCCGGCTCCATGCCGAGAAACAAGAGCGTGCCCCCGACGATGACGGGCAGAACCACCAGGCCGATGATCTTGGCGGCATAGAACAGCGCGGCGGCGCGGTTGGAGCGGTAGCCGGCCTGGGCCAGCTTGGTGGCGATGCGGCTGCGCTTGCGGGCGTCCAGTGGCACCAGCCCGCGCCCCAGCCGCTCGAGCAACCGCAGCGTGTTAGGGTCGCGCGCCTGGCTGACGGCGCCGACCACGGCCTCGTACTCGGCGGCCTGGGCCTCCAGCCGGCGCTTGACCGGGTCAGCCCAGGCGCGCAGGCGTTGCGCGGCGATCAGGCTCAGGACGAAGACGATAAGGGCAACGCCGGCCAGCACGGTGAGCCGCAACGATTCCTCGTCCTGCAGCCAGCGGGTCAGCCAGTCGGCAAGTTCCTGTAGCTCGGCCATCTTGGACTCAGATCTCGATCTTGACCAGGCGCCAGAGCACGAACGCGCCGACGGCCTCGAGGCCGAGCGCAGCAGCGATCATCTGGCGGCCGATCTCGTCGTCTAGCAGACCGGTAATAGACCCTGGCGACTGCAATTCCAGCACGGCGGCGAGCCCGAACGGCATCAGACCAACGATCCAGGCCGAGACCCGGTTGCTCGCGGTCATGGTCCGGAGCTGGCGCTCGAAGCGGAACCGCTGACGGGCGAGATGCTCGAGCTGGTCGACCACATGGGCCAGGTTACCGCCGGTCTCGCGCTGGATCATAACGGCGGTGTTGAGGGTGGCGATGGTGGCGCTCGGCACGCGCTCGTGCAGCTCGTTGAGCGCGACACGCAGTTCGCCGCCATAGTTCAGGTCGGTGTGGACGATGCCGAACTCGTGCGGCACGACGCCGTCCAGATCGTCGGCAACGATCTTCATCGCCTGCGTCAGCGGCAATCCGGCGCGCAGGCTGCGCGACAGCATCGAGAGCACGTCCGGCAGCTCTTGCTCGACCTGCCGAATGCGCTTCTGCTTGCGCACCAGCAGCGCCAGCAGGGGCGAGGCGCCCGCGACCATGGCGGCAACCGGCACCGCCGGCAATAGCTCGAGCAGTTGCCAGGCCAGGAAGCCCCCCACCCCGCCAAGGGCGATGATCAACAGCAAAAGCCGGTAAGCCGGTTGTTGGATTCCGGCCTGGCCGAGCAGCTTGCGCAGCGGTCGGAACGGGGCGAAGAGCTCGAGCTGCTGCTCCCAGGGGGTAAGCTGATGCAGATAGCTTTGCCGCAGCAGCGAGATGGGCTCGGCCTCGAGCTCGCTGCTGGCCAGCCCCTTGACCCGTGCCCGCAGACGCCGGCGATGCCGGGCCTCTTCGCTCAGGGTCCAGGCCGCCAGCCCGAGCAGCATGAGCATGACGGCAACGAAGACGGCGCCGAGGATGAGAACGCGCTCGCTCATAGACCTTTACCGGAGGCTGTCGCCGAGCTTGTCGGTCTGGAAGGTGCTGATGTCGAGCCGGACCCCGCGCTGGCGCAGCCGCTCGTAGCACTTGGGCACCAAACCGGTCGGCTTGAACTGCCCGACCACATGGCCCTCGGTATCGACGCCGCGGCGCTCGAACTGGAAGATGGTCGCGGTGGTGATGGTCTCGCCCTCCATGCCCTGTACTTCGTCGATGCTGATGATGCGGCGCACGCCGTCCTGCTGGCGCTCGAGCTGGATCAGGATATCCAGCGCCGCGGTGACCTGGCCGCGCAAGGGCTTGGTGGGCAGGTTCAGACCCGCCATGGCAACCATGGTCTCCAGCCGCGAGAGCGCATCGCGGGCGGTATTGGCATGGATGGTGGTGAGCGAGCCGTCGTGGCCGGTGTTCATGGCCTGCAGCATGTCTAGCGCCTCGCCGCCGCGGATCTCGCCGAGGACGATGCGGTCCGGACGCATCCGCAGGGCGTTGCGCACCAGGTCGCGCTGGCTGACCTCGCCCCTGCCCTCGATGTTCGGGGGGCGGGTCTCCAACCGAACCACGTGCGGCTGCTGCAGCTGGAGCTCCGCGGAATCCTCGATGGTGACGATGCGCTCGTCGACCGGGATCTCGGCCGAGAGCACATTGAGCAGGGTGGTCTTACCGGAACCGGTGCCGCCGGAGATCAGCACGTTAAGGCGGGCCTCGACCACGGCCGCCAGGAACTGCGCCATGGTCCGGCTGAGCGCATGGTTCTCGAGCAGGCTTTCCATTGTAAGCCGCTCGGCTGGGAAGCGGCGGATGGACAGGCTGGCGCCATCCAGCGCCAGCGGCGGGATAATCGCGTTGACGCGGGAGCCATCGGGCAGGCGCGCGTCGACCATCGGCGAGCCCTCGTCGATACGGCGCCCGACGCGGGAGACGATGCGCTCGATGATCGTCATCAGGTGATTGTGGCTGTCGAAGAAGACCGGCGCGCGCTCG
>JAAAOQ010000204.1 GCA_009908845.1 Gammaproteobacteria bacterium | reverse complement strand
TGCGTAGCCCGTTTCTCCAGCGTTTGCCGGATTTGCCCGATGTGCTGCCGATCTTCCCGCTCAACGGCGCGGTCGTGATGCCCGGGGTCCAGCTGCCGCTCAATATCTTCGAACCACGTTACCTGGCGATGGTGCAGGCGGCGCTGGCGAATGACCATCTGATCGGGATGGTGCAGCCGCGCGGGCAGGGCGAGGACGAAGAGGATCGGTCGCCGATCCATCGCACCGGTTGCGCTGGTCGGATCACGTCCTACAGCGAGACGAACGATGGTCGTATCGTGCTCGTGCTGACGGGACTCTGCCGGTTTGCGGTTGCCGAGGAGCTGGCGATGCAGGAGGGGTTCCGGAGGGTGGTGCCGAACTGGGAGCCGTTCGTGCTCGATCTCGAGGACACTGAGGCAACGCTCGACGAACGCGATCGCTTCATGGGCTCGCTGCGCGCGTTCTGTGATCAGCGCAGTGTCGAAGTGCCCTGGGACGATCTGAGCAAGATGGCCGACAACGATCTCGTCAACCTGCTGTGCGCGCATCTACCGCTTGATGCGGAAGACAAGCAGGCCTTGCTGGAGACGGTGCCGTTTGGCGAGCGTGCGTCACTGATGCGCGGCCTGATGGAGATGTCAGCGCAGGCATCGCGGCTGGGTACGGAGCACCGCCACTGATTGCAAGCGATCGGAGCTGGGCCGCAGGGTCGCTCTACGGGGTTCGAAGTGCTCTTCGCCTTGACCGGTATCAGGGCTCAAGAGATGAGGGCGCGACCTCTGTACCCTCGAGTCGTGCGCTGCAGGTAGGCTTACCGTGAAATCACGACGGTGGCCGTCTCATCCTCCGGGGTGGCTGGCCGCCACGATCCCTAGGGGTTGTCCCGGAGCATATCGAGCGCGTCAGGGCCTTGAAATTCGAGCCGCTGAGGTTCACTACAACGGCCAGGGCGAGATGGCTTCGAGATCGAGATCGGTCGGATGCATAGGACAGACCGGGCTTAGCATCGTCGAGGCTCAATCAGAACGAGATGGGGTATCAAAGAATGGCAGTTACATTGACCGACGCGGCGGCGAGCCACGTCAATAAGATGATCAGTCAACGCGGCCATGGTATCGGGCTGCGCATCGGCACCAAGAAGAGCGGTTGTACCGGTTTCGCGTACGTCGTCGACTACGCGGACGACTGCGACGAGGGCGACCATGTTTTCGAGAGCCATGGCGTCAAGGTCGTCGTCGATGAGGCGAGCCTGCCGCGCCTCGAAGGGATGGAGGTCGACTTCGTCAAGTCCAGCCTCTTGAACGAGGGATTCGAATTCCGTAATCCCAATGTGAAAGATGCCTGTGGCTGCGGCGAATCGTTCAGCGTCTAACCCTGTGCGAAGTGCATTCCATGGCTGACGAATCGATCCAGGACATCGTCGAGACCTTCGATCTCCTCGGGGATTGGGAGCAGCGCTATCAGTATCTGGTCGAGATCGGTGAACGGCTCCCGGCGATGTCACCTGCGAGCAAGACCGAGGCGAATCGCGTCATGGAGTGCATGAGCACCGTCCATGTGGCCGCAACGAATGAGGACGGGGTGATCCGGTTCGAGGGGGACTGCGATACGGCGATCATCAAGGGCGTGGTGGCCCTCCTGGTCGGACTGTTCTCGGGTAAGACCGCAGTGGAGATCGAGGAGACCGACGTCGATGCGCTGTTCGAAGGGCTCCAGCTTGAGGAGCATCTCAGCCCCAATCGTCATGTGGGTGTCTACGCGATCGTCAATAAGATGAAGGCGCAGGCGGCCAGCGCGGCCTGATCGTCCATCATCTACTGCATCGCCCGCAGTCGTTCAAGATCGGGCGCTCGCCTTGCCGGTATGACGATTGCCGGGAAAGCGCGGGCCGGAGTTCGTCGTTCGCCTGCCAGGGGCGTCGTCTAATCGCCAGGAGCGTCGTCTCAACCATAGCCGGGCTCTGTGATCGGCAGCGCGATGAAGACGAAGGGCGATAAAGACCAGCAACGACCAGTAAGGTGCTCTGACGGAGAGCGGCTCACGCGTACTGCCTCGCGCCACCCCTTGAGGATCATCGGTTCTCAGCCGTTGTTTCGCAGTCGAGGAGCCTGGTGCATGCGGACGTAAATGCAGTCGAGAGGCCTCAGAGCTCGCTCCACATGCGCACCAGATTCGCATAGCTGCGGTCCACCTGGGCAGTATGCTCGGCTTCGGGTGCCGCCTTCAACAGGGCTTCCCGTGCCAGATTGAGCTCGTAGAGGAGCTCGCGCTGCGCTGGATCGCGCACATAGCTCTGGACCCAGGTCAATGCGACCAGCCGCTCGCCGGCGGTGACCTCGGCAACCTGATGGAGGCTAGAGGCTGGATAGATGACTGCATCACCGGCCGGGAGCTTGACGCGGCGATCGCCGAAGGAGGTCCGCATCACCAACTCGCCTCCCTCGTAGTCCTCGGGCGGGTTGAGAAATAGGGTCATCGAGACATCGGTGCGGAAGCGGGGTCCGCTCGTGCCCATGATCGGATCATCGACGTGATCCCCATAGGTCATCCCCGGCCGATAACGGGCGAAGATCGGGTCGGCAACGCGGTGTGGCAGCGCGGCAAAACGAAAGCGCTCGTTATGACCGAGACTCGCCATCAGGACCCGCACCAGGAGCTTCATGCGCTCGGGGTCTTGGCGCATCTCTTCGTTGCGCTTGACGCGCGAGGCCGCGAAACCGGCGCTGAGCTTGCCGTCGACGAACGGTGCATCAGCAAGGAGCTCGCGCACCTTCTGGAGCTGAGCCGGGTTCAGTAACTCTGGAATGGTAAGCAGCATAGCAGACACTTGTCGAAGCCGACGTTCCAGTTAGAATCGGCGGCTTGGTAGAGATGACGCAACGATTTGGAGCCTGCGATGATCCTCAAGGCCATCATCGATGAGCAAGTCTACACCCTGAGTGTTCCGGACCCGGTGATCGAGCGGGGTGGGGATTTCTTCGATCAGCTCGACCGCGACATGGACCAAGGCTGGCAGATGAGCCGTGAGTGGGTGGAGGCACCGAACCGGCTGCAGCGCTGCCAGATCATCGCCGACAAGCTGCTGACCGCCCTCGAGAAGGAGAACGAGAAGCTCGGCATGTTGATGGCCGGCTATATCCTGGATCGGCTACCGAACGTCGAGAGTGTCGAGCTCGATGTTCAGGGGGAGATCCAGAACAACCAGTTCAGCTTCCGCGACCAAGGCAGTTTCGCAGATACCGACCTGAGCGCAGCGGAACAGACCCCGGTCGGGACGCCCGTAGCCGAGCCGGAGCCGGACGAGGCGGGGTCCGGCAGCGCGATGCCCGCCGGGCTCGACAAGATCCAAGCGATGACCCAGGCCGGCCAAGACGTCACCCAGGTCTTCAAGGTCGGGAAGGCTTATCGGTTCTCGGTCTATGACCACGACAGCGGCAGCTGGCAGGATTCACCGTTGATCGCCAACCAGCCCGAGGCGGAGCGACTGCGACAGGAGGCGTTCAAGGCGCGCTACGAGGCGCTTCAGCGCGGCTGACGGCGCCGAAGCCACCGAATGGAAGCGTTGCTCGCGCTGGGCTGGGAGGGATGGCTGAGCCTCGCGCTAGTGGCGCTCTCGTTCGTCCTCTTCCTTCGGACCCGCATTGCGCCCGATGTCATCACCTCGGGTGCGCTAACCGTCTTGCTCGTGACCGGCGTGCTGACGCCGGCCGAAGCGCTTGCCGGATTCGCCAATCCGGGCATGCTGACGGTCGCGGTGCTGTATATGGTGGTCTCGGGACTGACGGAGACCGGTGCCGTCAGCTGGATCAGTCAAGCGCTACTCGGCCGGCCGCGCACCGAGAGCGGCGCACGGCTGCGGCTGATGCTGCCGGCCGCGGGCCTCAGCGCCTTCCTGAACAATACGGCGGTGGTCGCGATCTTCATCCCTGCCGTCAGCGATTGGGCGCGTCGCCACCGCTTGGCGTTGTCGGGCCTTCTGATCCCGCTGAGCTTCGCCAGCATCGTCGGGGGAACCTGCACCCTGATCGGCACGAGCACCAACCTGATCGTCAACGGCCTCTATGTGGAGCGGTTTCAAGAGGCGGGATTCGCGCTGTTCGAGCTTGCCTGGATCGGGCTTCCTCTGGTCATTACGACCCTCGTGTTCGTGATGCTGACCGCCCGCTGGCTATTGCCTGCACGCGCGCCGGCTGCCGAGCGCTTCGAGGACGTGCGCCGCTATACCGCCGAGATGCTTGTTGCAGCGGACAGCCCGTTGGCCGGAAAGAGCATCGAGGCGGCCGGGCTACGGCAGCTGCCGGGACTGTTCCTCGCCGAGATCGAGCGCGAGGGCCAGATCATGCCGGCTGTGTCGCCTCAGGAGCTCCTTGCGCCCGGTGATCGGCTGATCTTCGTCGGCATCATCGATTCGGTAGTGGACCTGCACCGTATCCGCGGTCTGGAGCCAGCCTCGGATCAGGTCTATAAGCTTGGCGGACCACGCCAGGACCGCTGCTTCGTCGAAGCGGTGCTCTCGAACAAATGTCCATTGGTCGGCTCGAGCGTGCGTGCGGGGGGCTTTCGGGGCTACTACAACGCCGTGATCCTGGCGCTGTCGCGCAACGGCGAGCGCGTGCAACGCAAGATCGGCGATATCATCTTACAGGCCGGTGATACCTTATTGCTCGAAACCCGCCCCGAGTTCATCTTGCAGCAGCGCAACTCGAAGGACTTCCTGGTGGTCAGTCAGCTCGGCGACGAGCATCCGCTGCGTCACGACCGGGCACCGCTCGCGATCGCGATCGTGATCGCGATGGTTGCGCTCGTCGCACTGAAGCTCGTCACCATGCTGGAGGCAGCCTTGCTGGCGGCTGGGGCGATGATCCTGACCCGCTGCACGCCCGACCGGATCGCCCGACGGGCACCGGACTGGCAGGTCTTGATCGTGATAGCGACCTCGTTCGGGATCGGTGCCGCGCTGGAGAAGACCGGTGCTGCGGCGTTGCTGGCGGGTGCGACCATCGATCTCGCCGGCGGCGTGCCCTGGCTCGCCCTTGCACTCTTGTTCGCTGCCGCTGCAGTGCTGACCGCGTTGGCCACGAACAATGTCGCCGCGGTACTGCTGTTTCCGGTCGCGGTCGATTCCGCAGCATTGATGCAGGTCAGCCTGACGCCATTCCTGGTGACGCTGATGGTTGGGGCCTCGGCAAGCTTCGCGACACCGATCGGTTATCAGACCAACCTGATGGTCTTCAATGTTGGAGGCTACCGGTTCGGCGATTTCCTGCGTATCGGTATCCCGCTAACCTTCGCGATTGGCGTCACGACCGTCGCGCTGGTGCCGCTGATCTGGCCGTTCCATGGTTGATCGACTGGACGCCATAGGTCGGCCTGTCTAGTCTAATTGACATCTTGACCTGGATTTTAGTGTCAACCGAACCACACACATCTCAAAAAGGGTTTACACTTAAGCGAAGCTTGTCCGCTCCGACGGTCCGGCGTCGTCAAGATCATTGCGGTCGCGAGTGCGGCGCTCGTGTCGAGGTCTACCCTGTACCTCGGCGTCTGTGATCGTCGGTTCTCTTCACCACAGGTCCAGTTGGAGGACTCGTCGTGTCCGAAGCAACCGTCGTCTCCAGTGAAGCGCCCGCCAAGGCAAAGAAGAAACGCAATCGTTACCAATCCCCTCTTCTGATCGCGCTACTCCCTCAGATCATCCTGTTCGTCTGCGCGGTCGTGTTGTTCTGGCTCAGCCAGAAGGACATGGCCGGCACAATCAAGTATTGGGAATACTTCGTCCCGGTCATCGCGTTGATCTCCCTCGTGTCGGGCTGGAGTCAGTCCTATCTCTCAAACGAGGTCCGGGCCTGGTATCTGATCAAGCAGGTCGTGCACTGGGGCGCGTTGTTCGCGCTCCTCTTCGTGATGAACAATGAGGGCCTGCGCGGCGCCATCGATGCGCAGCAGTACACCACGGTCGTGATCTATCTGATCGCGTTCGCGACGCTGCTGGCTGCCATTCATATGGACTTCAAGCTGTTCTTCTTCAGCCTGTTCCTGGTGTTCTGCGCCTACCTGCTTGCTGCGCCGGCAGACAATGCGATGCTGGCGTACATCGGGGATACCTTCGGGATCGACGGCGCACAGAGCAAGGCGTTATCGATCAGCATCGGGGTCGCCGTGGTCGGCTTCATTGCCAGCACCTTCGTGCTCTTATCGATGCGCGGGGCGCTGCTGACCAAGCGGATCGGTTCCAAGAAGAAGGACGATTGAGGCGACTCGGGCCACCGTCATTCGCCGCGTTTGCCGGTATCTGTCCGAGAGGCTCCACAAGGGTTCGGCTTGTGGAGCCTTGAATCTCGGGCGTCCCAGCGCCGATACTGAAGGGGTGTCGAACATTGGCTTCCGGAAACTGCAGCGACCGGTCGCTGCTCAATCGGGGGTTATACCCATCGCAAACCGATTTCCGGTTGTCCTCGACCGCTCCGGGTCGCGTCACGGCGCTCGGGGGACGCCGTGAATCCATCCCTGGAGGCTTGACGACGGCATCCATGCCGTCGACACCCCCGCCCGTCGTCACCCGACCCTCCGCTCTGCCGTGCCGAGCATTGACGTGCTTTGGGTATAATGGTCACTTGACTCGCACAAGCCCCTGATCCATCTGATCGCAGGAGCCGCTCTGTTCTTCGGGCGCGTTGCCGCGATTGACGCGGGATCGATCGTCCGCCGTGGGACCGTGCCATGGGCATGAGACTGAAAAGAAGCCGTTCGTTCATAACCGCTGAAGCCGGCTTCTAGCCGCCAAACCATTTCCACTCGCGCTACAGCATGCAATCCGAGAGAGACATCGCAACGCGTCTCAGCATCCTCTGGATCGGTGCGATGGCGCTTGTGGCCGCAGCAGTCAGCGCTCCGAGCAGCGCAGCAGAAACGCCTTGGTCGCGGATCGATACGGTCGCAGCCGGTCGGCCCGAAGCCATTGGCGGGCCGTCCAACGGCTGTCTTCGCGGCGCCAGCGAGCTGCCACCGGCCGGCGAGGGGTTCGTCAGCATCCGGCGCCATCGCAACCGGTTCTATGGTCACCCGCATACGCTGGAGTTCATCCAAGAGGTCGCGCGCGCCGTCAGCCAGCGCACGGGCGATCTGATCATGATCGGTGATCTGGCGCAGCCCCGGGGTGGGCGAATGGCCTCATCGCACGTCAGTCATCAGAACGGGCTGGACGTGGATATCTGGCTGACTCTGGCCGAATCGGCCCGACAGGCCTGGAATGAGACGCCAGAGGCTCGCGATCCACCGAGGATGGTCGCGGCAAGCCAGGCCGAGATCGGTCCACGCTGGGGGCCAGAGCAGCGTTTCCTGATCAAGACCGCCGCTGAGCACCCGAAGGTCGATCGCATCCTGGTCAATCCGGTGATCAAGAGCAGGCTCTGCCGCAGCGAAGGTGAAGCGGAATGGCTACGCCGGTTAAGGCCCTGGTGGGGTCATGATGCGCACATGCATGTCCGGCTCAAGTGTCCGTCACATAGCGCGGAGTGCCAGCAGCAAGCCCCCGTTCCTCCGGGAAGCGGCTGCGGCAGCCAGCTCGAGTGGTGGTTCAGCGAGGAGGCGCGCTCGCCAAGCGGTTCCTATTCATCGCGGCCCAAGCCGCAGCCGCCAGCGACCTGCCGGCAGATCCTCAAGGCGTCCTGAATCCCGGGCGGCATATCTCGTTCCGCTAGCATTCATCCGGGGCGCTGAGGCCGTTATTTCCAGCATCCGGGGGCAGGAGATTCGCCCAGCGCTCGCTGCAGCACGGCCTCCATTTGGGACTCACTGACTGGAAGGGATAGGGTCGCAAACAACGGGAAGCGCGCGAGCAGCGATTCCAGCTTGTGCCGGTGCTCCGGTTGGTAGATCGCGATCACGCGGACCTCGGGATGCCGCTGCAGGCGCGCCATCAAGGTCTCGAGATTACTGGTGCGATCCCTGAAATCCGATTGGAAGTTGTATTCGGCGACGATCAGGTCCGGGAGGCAGCGCTTCAGCGCTGACTGCGCCTTGCGCTGCGAGCTGACGACCTCGGTGTCGAAGCCGAGTCGCCGATACAAGGGGGTGAAGTTCGGATACCCGCCAAGCTCAATGATTGCTAGCAGCTTTGGGGCGGATTGACGACCGTCCATCGCCGTCTGGCTCAAGCGAAGACCACCCAGGTCGTCGCGATGTACTTGAGCCCTTCTTGGAGCGTCACAGCGCGATGCTCATGGGTCCAGAACGGGGGAAACAGGACGAGCTTGCCGCGCTCCGGTGTCACACGAATCTGTTGAAAGCGGAATTCGGTCTCGCCACCAGGACCTGGTACATCGTTCAGATACCAGAGGGCGACGAGCTGGCGCTGGCTTAGCTCATGGCTGCCGCCGTCGATGTGCCAGTGATAATACTCGCCGGCGCGGTAGCGCTGGACCTGGTAGCCGATATCCTTGAACGGGCCGCGAAAATATGGAAACGCGTCGCGCAGTTCGACCATCGCCGCGCCCAGCGATCGGAACAGCATCTGATCCACGTCCTTCCAGTCGGTCTTGTTACTGACCACGAGATCGGTGGTCTTCTTGACCGATGCATCCTCTTCCCGCAGCTGCCCAATTCGGCCGGCATAGTGCTGGTCGGGGTTTGCCTCGAAGCGAGCGACGACCTCATCGCAGAACGTCGGCGGCAGCGCCGCGGCGCGCTCGAAGATGAAGCTGCCGGGCTGGAGCTCTCTCAGACTGCGCAGTGCATCGGCACCGCCGGGGGTCAGTGTGGCATTCGGGGTTGTAACGGCACTCATGGGCGATCGTCGACGACCTTACCTTCCTTCTCGATCGGCATCAGGTCCGCCTTGCTGACGCCGAGCCAGACGGCGGCAGCGGTGGCGATGTAGATCGTCGAGTAGGTGCCGATCAAGACGCCGATGATCAAGGCCAAGGAGAAACCGCTGATCGCCGCGCCGCCGAGCAGGTACAGCGCGAGTAGGACGAGCAGGGTCGTCCCCGAGGTGATGATCGTGCGCGAGAGGGTCTGGTTGACGGAACGATTACTGATCTCGATCACGGTGCCCTTGCGCATCTTGCGGAAGTTTTCGCGTATCCGGTCGAAGATGACGATGGTGTCGTTGAGCGAGTAGCCGATTACGGCCAGCACCGCAGCGAGCACGGTGAGATCGAACGGGATGTAGAAGATCGAGAACATCCCGATCGTGAACAGCACGTCGTGCATCAGCGCAGCGACCGCGCCGACGGCGAAGCGCCATTCGAACCGCAGGGCCACATAGACGAGGATGCCGATCAAGGCGAACAATACCGCCAACCCGCCTTGCTCGCGCAGCTCTTCACCGACCTGCGGACCGACGAACTCGACGCGCCTCAGCTCGACGGCCGTATCGGCCTTGGCATCGAGGAGCTTAAACACCCGGTCGCTGAGCTTGGCGCTGGCATCCTCTCCCTCTTGCGGGGCGATCCGGATCAGGATGTCGCGGTTCGAGCCGAAGTACTGGACGGTCGCATCCGCGATCCCATCTTCGGCGAGTGTCGCGGTGATCTCGGCGACCTCGACCGGCTCCTCGTAGCCGAGCTCGATCACGGTGCCGCCGGTGAAATCGAGTCCGAAGTTGAAGCCGCGAAACAGGATCGATAGCAGACAGAGCACCATCACGACCCCTGAGGCGATCGCCGCGATCCGGCGCTTGCCGAGGAAGTCGATATCGAGCTGTTTCAGGATCTGTGCATGCGCCATGGGTTGCTCCGGGGAAGGGCTCCGGTCAGATCGCCAGTTGTTTGACGCGCCGGCCACCGTAGATCAGGTTGATCAGGGCACGTGAGCCGAGGATGGCCGTGAACATCGAGGTCAGGATGCCGATGAAGAGGGTCACTGCGAAGCCCTTGACCGGCCCGGTGCCGAAGCTGAATAGCACGATCGCCGCGATCAGTGTTGTGACATTGGCGTCGACGATGGTCGAGAGCGCCTTGTCGTAGCCTGCGTGGATGCTCGCCTGCGGCGTACTGCCGTTGCGGATCTCCTCGCGGATGCGTTCGAAGGTCAGGACGTTGGCATCGACGGCCATACCGACCGTCAGCACGATCCCGGCGATTCCGGGCATGGTCAGGGTCGCCTGCAGGAGCGACAGGATGGCGACGATCAGCACCAGGTTGACCACCAGTACCACATCGGCGACGAGCCCGAACACCCGGTAGTAGAGGGCCATGAAGATCACGACCAGCGCGAGACCGATCAGCACCGAGCTGAAGCCCTGATCGATATTGTCCTGACCCAAGCTCGGGCCGATGGTGCGCTCCTCGACGATCTCGATCGGGGCCGCGAGCGCGCCGGCCCGCAGCAAGAGCGCCAGATTATGGGCCTCCTCGGAGCTGTCCAGGCCGGTGGTCTGGAAACGCCGGCCGAAGGGCTCGAGGATGTTAGCGACGCTGATGACCTCCTCGGTCCGGACACGATCCTTGACCGGCTCGCCCTCGATCAGCCGTGTGACCGAGCGCGATTCGATAAAGACCACTGCCATCGGCTTGCCGACGTTCTCGGTGGTGACCCGGCGCATTTGGCGCGCGCCCTGTCCATCGAGGCTGACGCTGACCATCGGCGAGCCGCTCTGCTGGTCGAACCCGGCGGCGGCGCTGGTGATCTGATCGCCGGTCACGATCACACGTCGCTTCAGTAGGATCGGTTGGCCGTTACGCTCATAGTAGAGCGCGGAGCCGACCGGCACCCGGCCATCGAGCGCGTCCTGCACATCATGCTCGGTATCGACGAGCCGGTACTCGAGCGTCGCGGTCGCGCCGAGCAGATCCTTCAGCCGGGCCGGGTCCTGCGCCCCTGGGAGCTGGACGATGATCCGGCGCTCGCCCTGACGCTGGATGATCGGCTCGGCGACACCGAGTGCGTTGACCCGGTTGCGCAGCGTGGTGATGTTCTGCTCGAGCGCAAAGTCCTTGATCTCCTCACGCTTCGCCGGGGGCAGGCTGCCATAGACGTAGGCGTCGGCGCCCTCGCTCCCGGTGGTGACCTCCAGATCCCGGAACTCGCTGCGGATCAGCTTCGCCGCCTGGTCGCGTTGCGCCTCGTCACGGAAGCGGACTGCGATGCGTCCGTCCTGATAGCCGACGGTCAGATAGCGGATGCGGTCTTTTCGAAGCAGGGTCCGGATGTCGCCGGTGTAGCGCTCTAGTGCCTGCTCGACCGCGGCCTCCATATCGACGTCGATCAATACATGGATGCCGCCGCGTAGGTCCAGCCCGAGGAACATCGGCTGCAGCCCGAGTGCCTCGATCCAGCCGGGGAGGTCGGGTGACTGCGTCAACGCATGCTGAACGCGATCGCCGAGGGTGCGTTCCAAGGCCGCCTGACCGCGCAGCTGGGCGCTTGGCGTTGCAAACCGGATCAGCGCCTTGCCGCCGTCACGACTCTCGATTTCCTTGACAGGGACGTCGGCGTTCTCCATCGCTGCAGCGATCTCGGCGATCGCGCCCGCGCTGAGCTCGCCGTCCTGGGCCCTGACCTCGATCGCTGGGTCCTGCGGAAACAGGTTCGGCAGTGCCAACACCAGCCCGACCAGCACAACGGCCAGGATCAGCAGATTCTTCCAAAGTGGGTACTGATTCATCAGGCAGCGTCTTCGATAATGACGGGATTCAGGCGGCCGGCAAGTCGCCACCGGTTCGGTAACGGTCGGTAACGGATGCGTCCCTCGAGCGAGGCCGAGGCCCCCTGCAGCGTCGTACTCAAACGCACTCTAAACGAAGATGCATGATGCGTCGCTCAGGCTGACAACGATCTTTAGGACAATGATCATCGTTGCGCTGGCAGGGGCCGAGCCGTTCGCGGCGGCAGATGATTGTCGCCACCGCGCGCGAACCGCGCTTAGCCGGCGCGGTGCGTTCTGGACTCGCGGGGTCCGGTCGGGATGCTCCGAGTCACAGGTCCTTCAGTGAGCCCTTCGGGAGCACCGCTTCGACCGCTTGACGCCGAATCTTGATCACGACGTTGTCGGCGACCTCGACCTGGGCGAAATTATCGCCAAGCTCGGTGATCCGGCCGGCAACACCGCCCATGGTGACCACCTCATCGCCCTTGCCAAGGCCCTCGACCAGCTTCTTGTGCTCCTTCTGACGCTTGATCTGCGGGCGAATCATCAGAAAGTACAGGATGATGATCAGACCGATCGGGAACAGCAGACCAAGCAGCGGATCGCCAGCCGGTGCACCTTCGGCCTGTGCCAAGGCGTCGGAGATGAAAAAGCTCATGAGAATCCTCGAGGTCGCGCGCTGAGCGCGAAGCAGCGGTTATCGAGCCCGGCATTATCGCACATCCTGTTCAGCGAAGAACCCGTCGGCAAAGCCGGCGAAGCGGTCAGCGGCGATCGCTTCGCGCAGCCTCCGCATCAGGCCGAGGTAGTAGGCCAGGTTGTGGATTGTGTTCAGCCGCGCGCCCAGGATCTCGTTGCAGCGCGCGAGGTGATGCAGATAGGCACGGCTGTAGTGCTGGCAGGTGTAACAGCTACAGCTTGCGTCGGCAGGCTGCTCGTCGTTTTTGTACCGCGCGTTGCGAATCCGCAAAACACCGTCCTGGACGAACAGATGCCCGTTGCGGGCGTTGCGGGTCGGCATCACGCAGTCGAACAGGTCGATCCCGCGCGCGACGGCGGCGACGATATCGGCCGGCTTGCCGACACCCATCAGATAGCGGGGCTGATCGCTTGGGAGTCGATCGGCCAGGTGATCCAGCACCTTGAGGCGCTCGGCAGCCGGCTCGCCGACCGAGAGGCCGCCCACCGCATAGCCGTCGAACCCGATCCCCTGCAGCCCGTCCAGTGATGCGGAGCGCAGTGCCGGCGACATCCCGCCTTGGACGATGCCGAACAAGGCGGCCGGGTTGTCGCCGTGGGCGCGCTTGGAGCGCTCGGCCCAGCGCAGCGACCGCTCCATCGAATCACGCACCTGCGACGCTGAAGCCGGATAGGGGGTGCAGTCATCGAAGATCATCACGATATCGGAGCCGAGCGCGCGCTGCACGGCCATGGATTCTTCGGGACCGAGGAAGATCGGGCTGCCGTCGACCGGCGAGCGGAAATGGACACCGGCTTCGGTGATCTTGCGCAGCTCGCCGAGACTGAAGACCTGAAAGCCGCCCGAATCGGTCAGGATCGGCCGCTCCCAGTGCATGAACCGGTGCAGGCCGCCGAGCTCCTGGATGATCTCGGTTCCCGGCCGCAGCATCAGATGGAAGGTATTCCCGAGCACGATCTCGGCGCCGATCGCGAGCAGCTCCTCCGGCGTCATGCCCTTGACGGTGCCGTAGGTCCCGACCGGCATGAAGGCGGGCGTCTCGATGCTGCCGCGGGGCAGCTGGAGGCGGCCGCGCCGGGCGTGGCCATCCTGGGCCAGAAGCTCGAAGTGCAGGCTCATTCGTCGACCACTGGCAGGTCCAGCCATGCCTCAAGCGCGTGCAGGTCCGCCACCTCGACCAGCGGCGGCTCGAGCTCGGCGGGCCAGGGACGCGCATGCCGGTTGACCCAGACCGTCGCGATCCCAATCGCGCGCGCCGCCTCGACATCGAGGAAAGGATCATCGCCGACGTGCAACGACTCCGCCGGGGTCGCTTCCGCCCAAGCCATCGCCTGCTCGAACAGTGCCGGGGCGGGCTTGGCGGCGCCGGCTTCAGCGGCCGTCAGGCAGCGATCGAACCGATCGCGCAGGGGGGTCTCCTGGACCTCGGCGTTGCCATTAGTGATCGAGACCAGCTGGCAGTGCCGGCGCAGCCGGTGTAGGGCTGGGATCACATCGGCATAGGGCTCGACACAATTCCGCGCGCGTCGGAACACCTCCATCGCTCCATCGGCCAGCTCGGCCGGATAGCGATGCGCAACCAGAAGCTGCTGCAATGCGGTGCGCCGCAGCGCCGTGACATCGTGCGCGATCTCGGGTTGCTGTCGCATCAGCTCGCGGCGATGGCTGCGGAGGCTCTCGGTATCGTGCGCCGCGGTCAGCCGCGGAGCCTGTGCAGCCAGCCACGCATAATGAGCCGCCTCGGCCTCGCGAATCACCGGCGCGCAGGGCCAGACGGTGTCATCGAGATCGATCGTGATCAAACGCAGGCGGGTCCAGGCCTCCATTCAGCGACCTCCGCGCAGCGGACAGGCTGACCAAACCGCCAGACGCATCGGCGCAGCGGGTCGTGGCCACCGCCGAATATTCAGCAAACGGCTTGGGTCGCGCCTGGCTGCCCAAACCTCGATCTTGTAGCGGCGCACAACGCCAGAGCGCAGCAGCATCAGCAATTGAGGGTTCCCCATGTTTCTGTTTCGCAAGAAGACCGAGCTTCCCACCGCGAAGGATGCCTTGCCCGGCCGTGACAAGCCCATGTCGGTGAGTAACCGGCATTTCGTCAATGCCCACCCGATCAAACCGCCCTTTCCGGAGCCGATGCAGCAGGTCTTGTTCGGCATGGGCTGTTTCTGGGGGGCCGAGCGCGCCTTCTGGGAGCAGCCCGGCGTCTATACGACAGCGGTCGGCTATGCAGGTGGACTCACGCCCAACCCGACTTACGAGGAGGTTTGCTCGGGCTACACCGGGCATAACGAGGTTGTGCTCGTCGTCTACGATCCTGCCCAGATTGCATTTGAAACGCTACTGCAGACCTTTTGGGAAGGGCATGATCCCACTCAGGGCATGCGTCAGGGCAACGATGTCGGAACCCAGTACCGTTCAGGGATCTACTGTTTCGATGACGAGCAGCTCGAGGCGGCCCGCTCCAGCCTGAGCCGCTATCAGGAGGCGCTGTCACGGGCTGGCAACAGGGACCCGATCACGACCGAGATCCTGCGCGCACCGACGTTCTACTACGCAGAAGACTACCATCAGCAGTACCTCGCAAAGAACCCGGGCGGCTATTGCGGCCATGGCGGCTGCGGGGTGCACTACCCGGCAGAGGCGACAGAAGCCGTATCACGAGGCTGAAACGGGCCGCTACGGGGACAGAATCACCCTGTTGCGAAAGTGCCAACTCGTTCACGGTTTCGAGAAACCCCAGGTCTACAATGAAGCTCGAGTGGTAACGATGCATCCGGCGGGGTTGACAGGCGGATCAGTATTTAAGAAACTGTTGATGCACTGAAGGTTCGCAGTCCTTCGGTGCACTCCTCCATCCTCCTTTGGTGGTAATCTTGAAAGCGCGGCGCCCGCCGCGCTTTTTTTTTATCCTGACGATGTGTCCCGACCTCCGAGTCAGCCCCCTGGTCAGCGTTGGCCTCGCCGGGTCAGGAACATCGCGTCGCCGTAGCTGAAGAAGCGGTAACGCTCACGGACCGCATGCCGGTAGGCGTTCATGATCGGCTCGTATCCGGCGAACGCGCACACCAGCATCAACAGTGTCGACTCCGGCAGGTGGAAGTTGGTGATCATCGCATCGACCACCCGGAACGAGAATCCGGGACGAATGAATAGACGGCTCTCGCCACGGTAGGGCTGTAGCTGAGGGTCGTTGTTAACCGATGCAGCGGTCTCGAGGCTGCGTACGGTTGTGGTGCCAACGGCAACGACGCGGCCGCCGGCCGTTCGTGTTTCCTTGATCCTCTCGACCGTCGGTGCCGCCACCTCGAGCCATTCGGCATGCATCGCGTGCCGATCCAGGTCCTCTTCGCGCACCGGCTGGAAGGTCCCGGCTCCCACATGCAGGGTCACGCGGGCCGTCGCGATGCCCATTTCGGCAAGCCGATCCAGCATCGGCTGATCGAAATGGAGCCCGGCGGTCGGCGCAGCGACCGCACCGGCACGCTCGGCATAAACGGTCTGATAGCGTTCAGCATCATCCGCATCGTCGGCCCGCCGGATATAGGGCGGCAACGGGGTGTGGCCATGACGGTGCATGAGCTCCGGGAGCGGTCCATCGAGCGCCCGGAGCCGGAAGAGGTCGCCTTCGCGAGCGATGACCGCGAGGCGCGCCCGGTCTGCGACTCGAAGCTCGGTCCCGTCGCGGGGCGCCTTGCTCGCGCGCAGATGGGCGAGTGCCTCCTGATCGTCGAGCAGGCGCTCGATCAGCACCTCGACGCGCCCGCCGGTCTCTTTCTGGGCGAACAGCCGGGCCGGAATCACGCGCGTGTCATTGAACACGAGCAGATCGCCAGGGTGGAGCAGGGCGGGAAGATCGCGGAAGCCCAAGTCCTGCAGCCCAGCGCTGGGACCGTCCAGCGCCAGGAGCCGACTCGCGCTGCGCTCCGGCAGTGGCCGCTGAGCGATCAGCTCCTCTGGTAGGTCGAAATAGAAGTCGGAACGGCGCATCGGATGCAAACGCCCTTGTACGGCTGTACCCTGCGTGATCGGCCCGCTATACTATCGGATTCGACGCCGGGGTGGCGGAATTGGTAGACGCAGTGGACTCAAAATCCACCGGTGGTAACACCTTACGAGTTCGAGTCTCGTCCCCGGTACCATCTCTTCTCGTATCGACCCTGCAGCCATCGCAGATCGCACGCGGCGCAGGGTCGCGTCGGTCGGTTCGACATCTCTCCTTCGTGGCGGACAAGACCGGCCGAGCCGCGCCCGATCTGCGGGTTCATCCGGCCTACCGCTCGTTGCATCGCGCGACCAGGAACAATGGATCGCGCGCTCGCCAGCTCCGGCTCACTATGGCAGCATCCTGCTCGTGATCACTGCCTGGAGCAACTGACTTGATACAGCTTGGGATCGATCGTCTGCTGGCCGATGGCGGATTGCGTCGACGTCTCGCGAGCCGCCGGGTCGCGTTATTGGGCCACCCGGCGTCAGTGAATCGGGTCGGACGCCATTCGCTGGACGCGCTAATGACCCTCGGCGATCTGCAGATCACGGCCGCATTCGGACCTCAGCACGGGATGCGCGGCGACAAGCAAGACAACATGGTCGAGTCAGCGGACTATGTCGATCCGCTGTATCGCATCCCCGTGTTCAGCCTCTATGGCGAAGTGCGCTATCCGACCCAGGCGATGCTCGAGCAGTTCGACGTGCTACTGATCGATCTGCAGGACATCGGCACCCGCGTCTACACCTACATCACCACGTTGACCTATCTGCTCGAGGCCTGCGCGCAGCACGGCAAGGCCGTCTGGGTGCTCGACCGTCCGAACCCCTCTGGTCGGCCGGTCGAAGGCAGCCTGCTGGAGCCGGGGTGGGAGAGCTTCGTCGGGAGTGCACCCATACCGATGCGTCACGGGTTGACGCTGGGCGAGCTCGCGCGCTGGCTGATCGGCCACGAAGGACTGGATCTTGAGCATGAGATCATCGCGATGACCGGCTACGACCCCGATCAGGCGCCGGGTTTCGGCTGGCCGCGCGACGAGCTCGCTTGGGTCAACCCGAGCCCGAATGCGGCGAGCCTCAATATGGCGCGCTGCTTCCCCGGCACCGTGCTGTTGGAAGGCACCACCCTGTCCGAAGGGCGCGGCACGACGAACCCGCTCGAGCTGGTCGGTGCGCCCGGGCTGGATATCTGCCGGCTGATGCAGGGCATGGAATCGCTCGCGCCGGACTGGATGCAAGGCGCGATGCTCCGATGCTGCACCTTCTCGCCCTGCTTCCAGAAGCATGCGAACGAGCTCTGTCACGGGCTGCAGCTGCATACCGACAGCGCCCACTATCGACATGATCAGTTCCGGCCGTTTCGGCTGATCGCGTTGTTCCTCAAGGTGCTCCGCCAGCAGCAGCCAGACTATCCCCTCTGGCGTGATTTTACCTATGAGTACGAAACGGAACGGCTGGCCATCGACCTCATCAACGGCGGTACCGGCTTGCGGGATTGGGTCGACGACAGCACCGCCGAGCCAGCCGACCTCGACGAACGACTCGCGCGCGACGAAACAGATTGGCTCAAGCAGCGCGCCGAGTGCCTCTTGTATTGACGAGGCGCGTCGCGAACAGCCCAAAGGCACCGCTTGACGGAGAATCAGAACACCGGTTTAATATACGGCTTCGTCGCGCATTTCTTCGCACGACACCCTTCCCGACGCCCAGGTAGCTCAGTTGGTAGAGCAGGGGACTGAAAATCCCCGTGTCGGCAGTTCGATTCTGTCCCTGGGCACCATCACATCGACGACTTAGGTGCTAGGTTCTCCTCTCGTCGCGCAGTCGACCGAGTACTTTCAGGCTGCCTTGGGTTTGCCGCTTGATCATCCCGGTAAGCCACCCGCAGCATCTCCATCAGCCCCTGATTGGGGACGCCACTCAGAGCTCCGGACGGGCTGTGAGCCTCGCCGTGGCCAAGCCCGGGCCGCGTTTGACATCTCCCCAATGATGAGGCGTTGAGGCAGCCTTCGGCTGGCTCAAGCAGAGTCCGGCAGCCGCAAGCGTTCGACCGGTTTGCCGTCAATCAGGTGAGACTGCAGGATTTCCTCGAGGTCTTCGTTGTCGATGTAGGTGTACCAGGTTCCCTCCGGATAGATCACGGCGACGGGACCCTCGCTGCAGCGATCCAAACAGCCGGCGGTGTTGATCCGCACGCCGCCTTGGCCGGCAATCCCCAGCTCCTTCGTGCGCTTCTTCAAGAAGTCGCGTGAGGCTTGCGCGTTACACTGTGCACAGCACTGGCTGCCATCGGCGCGCTCATTGACGCACATGAAGACGTGATGCTTGTAGTAGGACACAATCGAGGACTCCAATCAGAGGGAAAGGATCGACTCGCCGAATCGGCACTGGCCCTAGAGCGTGCGGTTGGAGGCATCGAATCGCAAATCCGCCGGGGCTCCAGCCCCGGGCTCGTATGCGCTCATTGACGGGTTTGTCACCACAGTCGCAGATGCCGGATCGAACAGAGGCGAGCCCACGGCAGGCGGCGTTTCAGGCATCGGATGATCGCGCCAAGCAGCTGCTGCAGCTCGCTGATCAGTGCGTAAAATGCGGCTACTGTCTCCCCCATTGCCCGACCTTTCGGCTCACGCAGGATGAGGGGGAATCGCCGCGCGGCCGCATCGCGCTGATTCAGGGCTGGCTCGGCGGGGATCTGCCGTTCGGGCCAAGGCTGGAAGCGCATCTGGATCAGTGTCTCGAATGCCGGGCCTGCGAGCCCGTCTGCCCCTCCCTGGTGCATTATGGCGAGCTGATGGACGGCGCACGGGCAGAGCGTGAGCGGCGTCGTCCGGCCTGGCATCGGCGGCTGCGGCGGGTGCGACTTGATCTGCTCGCACGGCCAGGGGCGCTGCGGCTGACGGCCGCCGTCGGGATCCTCTATCGCTGGCTTCACCTGCCAAGACCGCTCATCCAATCCATCGCTGCACGTTGGCCATTGATCGCGGTGCTCGATCCATTGGCTCGCAGCCTGCGCTGGCCGAGACGCAGGTCTCGCACGGCTCTCGATCCAAGTGAACACCAGCACTGGGCCCGCTCAGCAGGCCCTCAACTGGGCCCGTCTCAGGGCCAATCAGGGTCTGGGCAACTGATGGATGCAGGGCGATCCCGCGTAACTGACTCTCCAGAAACGACTACCCGATCTGGAAGCGGCCGGCCGCGGCAGCTTCGGGAAGTGAATGATGGACAATCCCTAGGTACGGGTCGGAATGATGAGGGCGATCGGGCGCATCAGATGCCCGCGCTGTTTCGCGGCTGTATCGCGCGCTCGGTCCAGCAGCCGACCGAAGACGCCGCATTGCGGGTCTTGAGCCAGCTGCGCTACCCGCTGGAGGTTCCATCAGGCCAGACCTGCTGCGGCGCGATCCACCGCCACAATGGACAGCCCGCAGCGGCAGAGCAGCTGCTGGCGCAGAATCGAAAACGCGTCGGCGAGCGTCCGCTCGTCGGCCTCGCGAGCGCCTGTGTCGCCGAGCTACGCGAGCATGGGCAGCTCGATGCCATCGAGATCTGCCGCTTCCTGCTCGAGATCGCCTGGCCGGCGGATGCACGACTTGCACCGCTGCCGGCAACGGTGGCGGTCCATGAGCCCTGCTCGCACCGCAATCTTCTTCGAGATCAAGGCGCTGTCTATACTTTGCTAGAGCGTATCCCAGACTTGGAGCTGAGGCCGCTGCCGGGGAACGACCAATGCTGCGGCGCGGCAGGAACCTACCTCACTGAATACCCGGCAACGGCCATCGCGCTGGCAGAACCGAAGATTGACGCGCTGAAGTCAATACGGCCAGCCTATCTGGTCACGACCAACACCGGCTGTGCGTTACACCTGGCCGCACGCCTGCACGATGCCGGCCTCGATACCGAGGTCCTGCATCCTGTCGAGCTGATCGCGCGACAGCTCCGGATCAACCCCTGAACACCGAGGAGCCTGAGGAGACTGACTGATGAGCGAACGCGATTACACCCCGTTCGACCGGGCGTTGATGAACCTGGACCAGACCTTCCGAACCCTGTTCGGCCGTCCTGCCGTCACCGAGCGTGGGCGCCCTGGGCAGGGCCAAGAGGATGTGGACCTGACCGAGCAGGAGCGACGCCACATCGGCCGACTGATGCGGGTCAACCACACTGGAGAGGTCTGCGCACAGGCGCTCTATCAAGGCCAAGCCCTGACCGCCCGTAACCCCCAGGTACGTGAGCGTCTCGAGCGCTCAGCGCGAGAAGAGAACGACCACCTGGCCTGGTGCGAGGAGCGGATCGACGAGCTGGGTGGGCGCAAGAGCTTCCTGAATCCGCTCTGGTATGCAGGCTCTCTTGCGATGGGGAGCGCCGCTGGTCTAGCCGGCGACCAGTGGAGCCTTGGCTTCGTCGTCGAGACCGAGCGGCAGGTCGAGGACCATCTGGACAACCACATCGCCCAGGTCCCTGCCGACGATCATCGCACCCGTGCAATCCTCGAGCAGATGAAGCTCGATGAGGTCCATCACGCGGACGTCGCCAGCGCGGCCGGTGGGGTCGAGCTCCCGGAACCGGTCAAGCTCGCGATGCGCGCCGTCTCCAAGGTGATGACGGGAGGTGCCTACTGGGTCTGAGGCGGCGTCTTCCAGTTCGCGATCTCGCGCGAGATGTTGCGGCCGTAGAAGATCTCCATCATCTCGCGACGCACCAGGCGTTCGATGCGCTCGTATTCCTTGTCGGAGAGGTCTGATGCGGTGACACAGAATAGGTAGTCGTCGAGATCGAAGTGATTGACGACCATCTTGGTATGGAACAGATTCTCCTGATAGACGTTGACGTCCATCATCTGGAATCGGTCCTTGGTATCCCGTGAGAGATAGTTCTGGATCGAGCTGATGTTGTGATCGATGAAGTGCTTGCGGCCGCCGACGTCGCGCGTGAAGCCGCGGACCCGGTAGTCCATGATCACGATGTCCGATTCCAGCGCGTGGATCAGATAGTTCAACGCCTTCAGCGGCGAGATCAACCCGCAAGTGGAGACATCGATATCGGCGCGGAAGGTGCTGATGCCGCTGTGGGGATTGCTCTCCGGATAGGTGTGGACGGTGATGTGGCTCTTGTCCAGGTGACCGACCACTGCATCGGGGAAGGGGCCCGGCGTGGCGGAGTTGGAGAGTCCCTCGTCGCGGACCTCCTCTTCGGCGATCAGCATCGTGACCGACGCGCCCTGCGGCTCGTAATCCTCACGCGCGATGTTCAGGACGTTGGCCCCGATGATATTGGCAACATCGGTCAGGATACCGGTCAGGCGCTCGGCGTTGTAGGCTTCATCGATGTACTCGAGGTAGGCGGTGCGCTGCTCCGCCGTGCTCGCGTAGCAGACGTCATAGATATTGAAGCTCAACGACTTGGTGAGGTTATTAAACCCTTGCAGCTTCAAGCGCTTGTGCATCTTTGGCATGGCTATCCCCCAAACGACGGGCGCGGAAGGCTACGCTGACTGTTCGGCGCACGCAAGTGCTCAGCGCATCGGGTCGTGGGCACCGGTTTACTCATCCACCTCGCGGAGCCTGTAATCATGGGTGATCGTTGCGGTCGCACCGAGCATAATCGAGGCGGAGCAGTATTTGGTCGCACTGAGCTCGATCGCCCGTGCAACGCGCGCCTCGCTCAGGCCGCGACCCGTCACGGTGAAATGGGCATGGATCGATGTAAACACCTTCGGATCAGAGGCGCTGCGTTCAGCGGTGAGCTCGACCACACAATCGGTGACATCCTGGCGAGCCTTGCGCAGGATCAGCAGGACGTCGAACTCGGTGCATCCGCCCATGCCGATCAGCAACAGCTCCATCGGCCGCAGGCCCAAGTTGCGCCCGCCGCCATCCGGCGGACCGTCCATCACCAAAGCATGCCCGCTGCCGGCCTCGCCGATCATCGCCGCACCTTCGACCCACTTCACCCGTGCTTTCATATCAACCTTAGCTCACCATCAGGATGTCATCGCTCATCAACAAGCGATGAGAAGCCTAGCACGGATCGAAACCGGCCAAAGTCTTGTTAGACTGATTCGACGCGTCACACCATGGTTAAGCACTCATGTTGATCAAGCCGCCTCAAGACCCGCCTTGGCTCGAGCCGTTCTTGAGCCACTGCCATATGAAGCATTACGAGAAGCACGTCGACTTCATCCGACGTGGCGAGCCGGCCGAGAGCCTCTACTACCTCGTGGAAGGCTCGGTGACAGCATTGCTCGAGGACGACGACCGCCATGAGCTGACACTCGCCTACATCAATAAGGGTGAGTTCATCGGCGAGATGGGCTTATTCCAAGATCAGACCACGCGCAGTGTCATCGTGCGCACACGCGAGCCCTGTAAGGTCGCTGAGGTGAGCTACGTGCGCGTCCAGCAGCTGCTCGAGCGGGAGCTGCGCGAGCACGCACTCGGGCTGATGTTCGCGATCGGCGGCCAGCTCGCTCAGCGGCTCAGGCAGACGAGCCGGCAGGTCGGCGACCTGGCCTTCCTGGATGTGACCGGACGCATCGCCGGAGCACTGTTGCAGCTGTGCAAGCAGCCGGACGCGATGACGCACCCGGACGGCATGCAGATCCGGATCACCCGCCAAGACCTCGGCCGCATGGTCGGGTGCTCACGCGAGATGGCCGGCCGCGTGCTGAAGGCCCTCGAGGAGAAGGGGCACATCAGCGTCTCTGGTAAGACCATCGTCGTGTTCGGTACGCGCTGATCAGCTGCACTAAGCGCCTGTCCGTCCATAACGTGAACACGACTTGCCGGCCGATCAGGTCGCTTTGCCCGCTAGCGAGAGATGCCTGTTCAGTTGATTCGCGGAGCCCCTAAGAAGCACTCAAAGAATCCCCTCTATGGCCTAACAAATCAGCAACTTGCGCGGGCTAGCCGGGCATTTTGATAGGGCCTCTTAGGGCGCTTCTAGATCACAAACCGGCAAGCCGGCCCTTGCGGTCACTCATCGGAGAAGAGCATCGCAAGGCGGGCGCCCGGGTCCTCGGCGCGCATCAGCGATTCCCCGATCAGGAAGGCATGGACACCATGGCCGCGCATCAGTGCGATGTCCTGAGCAGAATGGATACCGCTTTCGGTGATCAGCAGCCGATCCTCCGGAATCCGGTCGACCAAGCCCAGCGTGGTCTGCAGATCGACCTCGAAGGTCCGCAGATCCCGATTATTGATACCGATCAATTTACCCGGTAGCGAGAGGGCTCGATCGAGCTCGATCGCATCGTGGACCTCGGTCAGCACATCGAGACCGAGTGTCCCGGCGAGCATCGTGAGCTCGGCAAGGGCAGCATCGTCGAGGCAGGCGGCGATCAGCAGGACGCAGTCGGCGCCGATTGCCCGGGCCTCGACGACCTGATAGGGATCGACGATGAAGTCCTTGCGGATCACCGGCAGCGCGCAGGCCGCACGGGTCTCCGCCAGATCGGTATCGGCGCCTTGGAAGAAATCCTGGTCGGTCAATACCGAGAGGCAGGTGGCGCCGGCACCGGCGTAGGCCCGCGCAATCTCGGCTGGCTGAAGATCAGGGCGCAGCAGACCCTTGCTCGGGCTTGCGCGTTTGATCTCGGCAATCACCGCGGCCTGCCCGCTCGCAATGCGCTCTGCGAGCCGGTCGGCGAAGCCTCGCACCGGATCGGACGAGGCCAATCCAGCCTCGAGCGCCGCCCGCGATACCCGTTCTTGGCGCTCGCGGACCTCTTCTCGCTTGCGCGCAACGATTCGTCTCAGGATGTCCGGGGTGTCGCTCATAGGGTCTTGGCCAACGCAATCAGCCTGTCGAAGCGCTTGCGCGCCTCGCCGGTCGTGATCATACGATCCGCGACGCGCACCGCTTCAGGTAGCGAATCGGCAAGGTCGGCAGCATAGATCGCGGCGCCGGCGTTGAGCACCACGATATCGCGGGCCGCAGAGGGATGGTCCGCAAGCACACTCTCCAGCAATCGGAGACTCTGGTCGGGTCCATCGACGCGGATCGAATCCAGCGGCGAGCGAACGAGGCCGAAGTCCTCAGGACCGATACTGTAGCGGGTGATCACGCCCTGCTTGAGCTCGGCCACCTCGGTGCGCTCAGCGATGCTGATCTCGTCGAGCCCGTCATGGGCGTGCACGACGAGCACATGCTCCGAGCCGAGCCGTTGCAGGGTCTCGGCAAGGGGCTCCAGCAGATGCTCCGAGAACACACCGAGGACCTGTCGGGTCACGCCGGCGGGATTGGTCAAGGGCCCTAGGACGTTGAAGAGCGTGCGCACGCCGAGCTCGCGACGTGGAGCGATCGCGTGCTTCATCGCGCCGTGATGCGCCGGGGCAAACATGAAGCCGACGCCGACCTCGCCCACGCACCGGGCAACCTGCTCGGGGCTGAGGTCCAGACGCAAACCGGCCGCCTCAAGCACATCGGCTGCGCCGGACTTCGAGGAGACCGAGCGGTTGCCATGCTTGGCGACATGGCAGCCCGCAGCGGCGGCGACGAAGATGCTAGTCGTCGACACATTGAAGGTCCCGGAGGCGTCCCCGCCGGTCCCGACGATATCGACGGTATGGGGCAGGGTGCCAAGGTCGACGCCGGTCGCGAGTGTGCGCATCACCTGAGCGGCAGCGGCGATCTCTGTAACCGTCTCGCCCTTGAGCCGCAGGGCGATCAGAAAACCGGCGACCTGCGCATCGCTGGCCTGCCCGGTCATGATCGCGTCCATCGCAGCGGTCATCGTCGCATCGTCCAGGTCGCTGCCGTCGACGAGCTGTTCGATCACCTGCTTGATGGGCACCACGGGTGCTGGCGTTTGTGCAGCCATCAGTAGGTCAGCAGCTTTGGCAGCTCTTTTGCCTGCGCAATCCAGTCGCTGACCTGCTCGGCCGTCGGTGGTCGCTGCGACAGCTGCATCGCATCATTGGTCGCGACCAATTTTGCATGCAGATTCTCTGGATTGCGGGTGGCCAGCTCCTTGACCGTATCGACCCCGGCATTCTCCAGCAGGTCCGAATAGACGCCCGAGACGCCTTTGATTCGAGCCAGATCGGCTCGATTCGCGAGCTCGAGGATCGTAGCCGTGTCACAGCCACACTGGCTCGCCATCCGCTTACGCTGGTCTGGCGTGGCTGCCGCCTCAACCAGGGCATCGCTGTCCTTGATCCCCTCGGCGATGAGTGCCGCGATCAGATCGTCACTCGCTCCGCGCAGCGTATTCAGCGGCGTTGACATGGTTTTGGATCTCCTCAGTCGAGCGTGGTAATGAGCCAAAGCACCCCCAAGGATAAACGATTCGACGCGATCGAGTACCGCAGTCAAGGCCTGGCTTCAGCCGTTTTGCTTGACAGCCGGCAGGAAGGTTCGCAGCATCGGGCGCTGTCGATGCCGACGGCTTGCTGGATTGACGATGTTTCCCAGATTATCTGCACTGCAGTGGACCCTTTTCGTAGCCTTCCTCGCCTTCTATGGCTTTGCGGTCTTTGCCCTGACGCGGGACTACTACCTGCGCCATCCGCTGACCCCGGCAGCTAGTGCCGATGCGCCCCATCAGCTGCCTGCAGAGCGGCAGGCGGATGCGCAGGCGCTTGGCGAGCGGATGCGTCAGGCACTCGACGGGGCGCCTGATGGGAGCGAAATCGATCTTGGCTCGACCGATAGCGCTGCCCTGGCTGCGGCGGCGGACCGCCTGTTCGTCGCCCGGCGATTCGACCAGGCGATCCCGGTCTATCAGCGCGTGCTCGAGCTCAAACCGGACGACGCCGACACCCGCAACGATTTGGGTCTCGCGCTTCACTACACCGGACGCTCCGAAGACGCAATCGCGATGTTGCGCAAAGGTGCACAGGAGGCGCCCGAATTCCAGCGGATCTGGCTGAGCCTCGGATTCGTCGCGCTGCAAGCAGGGGAGATCCGCCAAGCACGTGATGCGCTCGAGCGGGCTGAAGCCATTGCCCCAGACACCGAGGTTGGGCGTGAGGCCGCGCGGCTGCTCGGCGTGGTGAACGAGGCCGAGGCGCCGTCCTGATCGACGGTGACGCGTTCGAATCCCGGCCGCGGGCTCGCGCGCGCTCGGAACATCAGATTCGGAACATGCCAGCCGCGCCCGGTGAACAGCCGAGCCGGGTGAACAGGCGAACGCTCATCGCACGCTGCCCGCCCGGACGGTAAACCTCAGGCGATTCCCGGTAGAGCTTCGATCAGCGGGCGAGGCTATTTGCCGATGCAGAATTCGCTGAAGATCCGGCCGAGCAGCTCTTCCGACGCCACCTCGCCGGTGATCTCCCCAAGAGACGCCTGCGCTTGACGCAGTTCCTCTGCGATCAATTCTGGCGCTGCTGCGATGCGCGAGGCGTCCCTTGCGGCCTTGAGCTGTTCAAGCGCGCGCCGAAGTGCGTCCACATGACGGCGCCGGGCTGAAAACTCCCCAGAATCCGGTCCCTGATAGCCGGCGACGGCCTTGAGGTACTGGCGGAAAGCATCCATGCCGGCACCGGTCAGCACGGAGCAAGCGACCTCCGTGACCCCGTCCGCGCGCTCGCGCACGCCGGCAGATCGCCCACTGCGGTCGATCTTGTTCCGAAGCAGGGTGATCGGAGCACCGGTCGGCAGGGCCTCGGCGATGTCCGGCGGGATCGAGGGTTCCGCCTCGGGAGACTGGGCATCGTCAATCAACAGGACGACGTGGTCGGCCTGAGCGATCTCGGCGCGGGCGCGTTGAACGCCCTCCTGTTCGATCGGATCGGTGGCAGCGCGCAGGCCGGCTGTATCGACGAGGCGGATCGGTAGACCGTCGAGCTGGATCTCGGCCCGGAGCAGATCACGGGTGGTACCGGGGATCTCGGTCACGATCGCGGCGTCGCTGCCGACCAGGGCATTGAGCAGGCTCGATTTGCCGGCATTCGGTGGTCCCGCGATCACGACCAGCAGGCCGTCCCGGATCAATTCACCCTGATGGGTGCGACTGAGCAGGCCTTCCGCGGCCGCGATGAGCTCATCGAAGGCAGCCGGCTCGACCGGGCGCGCGTCCAGTTCCTCGTCGGGAAAATCCAGGCCGGCCTCGATCAGGACGCGCAGGTGGGTCAACCCCTCGACCAATGTTCGGACACGGCGCGAGAAGATGCCCTGGAGGCTGCGGCTTGCGAGCCGGGCCTGAGTCGCGGTCGCAGCCTGGATCAGGTCGGCGATCGCCTCGGCCTGCGCGAGATCGAGCTTGCCGTTCAGGAATGCCCGCTCCGTGAATTCGCCTGGCCGGGCCGAACGGGCGCCAATGCCTAGCACGCGTGCGAGCACGAGGTCGAGCAGCCGGGGTCCGCCATGGCCCTGCAGCTCCAACAGGTCCTCACCGGTGAAGGAGGCCGGAGACGGAAACCAAAGCGCAACCCCTTGGTCGAGCACCTCGCCGGTCTCGCCGCGAAAGGATCGCAGACTAGCCTGGCGTGGCGGCGGCAGATCGCCAAGCATCGCCTTGGCAATCTGCCGCGTCCCAGGCCCTGTGATGCGGATGATGCCGATCGCACCGGCTCCCGGCGGGGTCGCGATCGCCGCGATGGTCTCTTGGCCGTCCATCAATGCCGGTCATCCAACGCCATGGGCCGGCACGGCCCTCGACGGCAAGCCGATCGGGTTGGTGTGATGAGCCACGCGGCAGTTAGCATCCAGGGTGTGGCATCACCCCATCCGCGTCGGACACAGACGGTCGTCGCGTCAGCGGGCCTTCTTCGTACTTCCACCACCCTGTGCCGCTGCCTTCTCGACCTTACGTGTGATGTACCACTGCTGCGTGATCGAGAGCAGATTGTTGACCGTCCAGTAGAGCACGAGACCCGCAGGGAAGAATGCGAAGAACACCGTGAACACGAACGGCAGGGCCATGAAGATCTTGGCCTGCATCGGGTCCGGCGGTGGCGGGTTCAGCTTCTGCTGCACGAACATCGAGACACCCATGATCAGCGGCAGCACATAGAACGGATCAGGCTCGGTGAGGTTATCGAGCCAGAGGATAAAGGGCGCGTGACGCAGCTCCACGCTTTCCAACAGCACCCAGTAGAGCGCGATGAAGACCGGGATCTGGACCAGGATGGGCAGACAGCCACCGAGCGGATTGATCTTTTCCTTCTTATAGAGCTCCATGAAGGCCTGGTTCAGCTTCTCCTTGTCGTCGCCATAACGGTCCTTCAGGGCCTGGATGCGCGGTGTCATCTTGCGCATATTGGCCATGGACTTGTAGCTGGTCTCGGAGAGCTTGTAGAACGCCGCCTTGATCAGGATCGTCAGGATAATGATGGCCCAGCCCCAGTTTCCGACGACCGAGTGAATCAGGCTCAGCAGCCAGAAGATCGGCTCGGCCAGGATCGTGAGCCAACCGTAGTCCACCGCCAGCTCGAGGCCGGGGGCGATCTCAGCCAACCGATCTTGGAGCTTCGGGCCGGCAAAGAGGCGGCTCTCGAAGCTGTGGCTCGCACCGGCCGGGATGGCGACGGCCGGCGAATAGGTCCCGATGATGTAACGGCTGTCGTCGCCGACGACCTTCGTATAGAAGGTCTCTGCGACGCCGGCAGGAGGGATCCACGCGGCCATGAAGTAGTGCTGGATCATCGCGACCCAGCCATCCGCGACGGTCACATCGAGCGGACGCTTCGACATCTCGTCGAAGGACTCCTTCTTGTACTTGACCTCCGGCCCGTAGTAGACGCCGCCCGTGTAGGTATGGATGAAGCTGGACTTGCCCGGGTCGTAGAGCTCGGTTCGCTGCAGCTGCTGATAGTCACGAGCGGAGATCGGCGTTTCGCTTCCGTTGATGAGCTCTTGACTGGCATGGACCAGGTACCGGCCCCGCTCGAAACGATAGCGCTTGATGACCTCGAGACCGGCCTCGTTCTGCCAGCTGAGCTCGACCGTTAAGGCTTCCTCGTCATCGCCGAGGCTGTAGCGGTCTCGGGCGGCTGAGAAGATCGCATCGTGAGTCGGCAGATCGCTATTCGGACCACCGAGCAGCCCGGACTGAACGATGAACATATTCGGCGGCGACGGCTTCAGTAGCTGAAGGGGCGTCGTTGGATCATCGGCATCCTGGCGATAGTTGAGCAGCTCCAGGCTCTGGATCGTGCCGCCGCGCGGCGAGATCTCGGCACGGATCACGTCCGTCTCGACCACGATCGAGCCTGCGGCAGAAACCGCCGAGGTCGGCGATTGATCGGGAGCGGCCGCGTCGAGCGTCGGCGCAGCCACCGCGGGCGCGTCCGGCGTGTCCGCAGATCGGCCCGGTGACCCTGGCGAGGCCGGCGGGGACGACTCAGCACCGGTGGGCGAGTCGATGACCGGAGGTGTCCCGTAATCCTCGACCCATGCCTGGTAGATCAGGAACAGGACGAAGGCGAGCGCGAGGATCAGGATCAGGCGCATGTTTTCCATGACGGCAGACGACTTGCGCTAAGGGTTAATCGGAAGACTGGGACCGGGGATCGCAGCCGCAGGGAGCGGCCGAGTTTGCCGGCGGCACGGGATCCACTCCGCCGGGATGCCACGGATGACAGCGCAGCAGCCGCTTGAGCCCGAGCCAGGAGCCGCGCAGCACGCCATGCTGTTCCACCGCCTCGATCGCATATTGAGAACAGCTCGGATAGAAGCGGCAATGCTGACCGAGCAGCGGGCTGAGAAACAGCTGGTAGGCCCGCAACAGCAGCCGGACCAGACGTCGTGCAGTCATCGGCAGATGCGTTTCCAGTGTGCGTCCAATGAGGCACGCAGCGACGGGTTCTCGGCACTCGTGGCGGCGCGGCGGCACAATACCACGACATCGACCTCAGGCAAGCGGCCGCGCACGTGCCGGAAGCTCTCCCGAATCACCCGCTTGATCCGGTTACGGGCAACCGACCGCGCGGCACAGCGTTTCGAGATCGCGAGGCCCAGCCTTGGGCGCCTCCTCGAGCCGGTGCGGTTTCGATCCCCATTCGGAGGAGCCTGAGGGCGAGCGAGGACGGTGAAGTAACGGTCCGCAGATCGGGTGGGCGATTCAAAGACGCGGTTGAATTCGGAGGAATGCAGCAGACGCGCCGAGCGCGGCAGCGAGAAACGCGACGCGGACGGCGAGCCCAGCGCGTGATCATCGTGACGGTCTGGTTGCTGCCGCGAGTGGTTCGGCAACGCTTAGGACGTCAGCCGCGCACGTCCCTTGGCGCGACGCGCCTGCAAGACCTTACGGCCGTTACGGGTCGCACTGCGCGCACGGAAGCCATGGGCTCGGGCGCGCTTCAGTCGGCTGGGCTTGAAAGTCTGTTTCACGAGCATGTCTCCACGAGTGTGACCCGGTAGCCGGATCGAACGGTCGTTAGTCGGATTCGGGTGCCCGTCGAAGCGGTGCTGAGACGGTGCAAAGGGCGGGTTGCGACCGATACTGGTTGCGCGCCTAGAAAGGGCAGCGAACAGGGTCTTGCGCGACTCGGCG
>JAAAOQ010000267.1 GCA_009908845.1 Gammaproteobacteria bacterium | reverse complement strand
CTGTTCTCATCGACCTTAGCATCTTCCCGGTCGGGCAAGGGGAGCATCTCAGCGCCTATGTCGCACCCATTGTCCAGCTGATCGCCGACAGTGGGCACCCGTACCGTTTGACGGCGATGGGCACGCTGATCGAGACCGAGCAGCTTGGCGAGGCGACGGCCTTGATCGAGCGCGCCTACGCGGCGCTCTCGGAGGCCGGTTGCGAGCGTGTCTACGCGACCGTCAAGCTCGACATCCGCCAGGGACCGGTCGGCCGGCTCGAGCAGAAGACCGCGAGCGTCGAGGCGCGACTCGCCGCCTCCTGAAGTCTGCCAGGGCCATCTAGGCTGTGATCGGCTCAGCGCCGCCGCGCCGCTTCCGTATCCGGGCGGCTGCATCCATACTCGTCTGAGCCCATCCGAGCGCCCGCAGCGCAGCCTTGCGCGCCTTCAACCCCGTCACGGACCCCAAAACCGGTATGTCTTCCGACAGCGACTCTCTGCACCGATTCGTCTTCGAACGCTCGCGCGTTCGGGGCGAGCTCGTTCGGCTGGACGCCGCATGGCAGGCGGTATTGGAACGCCATCAGTATCCGGACGCAATCAAACAGCCACTGGGCGAGGCGCTGGTCTCGGTGCTGCTGCTCACCGCAACGCTCAAGCTGGAGGGATCACTGATCCTACAGGCCCAGGGCGAAGGACCGCTGCGGACGCTGGTCGCGCAGGCCACCCATCAACACCAGATCCGCGGGCTTGCCCGCTGGGATGGCGAGATCACGCCAGGTACCCTGCAGCAACTCTTCGGCAGCGGACAGTTGGTGCTGACCATCGACGCCAAAGGCCGCGACCGCTATCAGGGGATCGTCCCGTTGGAGGGCGCAACCATCGGCGAGGCGCTGGCAAACTACTTCGCCACATCGGAGCAACTGCCATCCCGTTTCTGGCTTGCGATCAGCGATCAGCGTGCGGCCGGCCTCATGCTCCAACGCCTGCCCGGCGAAACGGAGGACGAGGACGACTGGAACCGCGCCGTCATCCTCGCTGACACGGTCCAGCCCCAGGAGCTGCTGCAGCAGCCGACCGAGAACCTGTTGCGGCAACTCTTCCATGAAGAGACGGTGCGGCTGTTCGAGCCGGAACCGGTCGCCTTTCGCTGCGGCTGCTCGCGCACACGGATCGCCAAGAGTCTCCAAGCGCTGGGGCGCGACGAGCTCGACGCAATCATCGCCGAACAAGGGGCCATCGAGGTGACCTGCGAGTTCTGCAACCGCGGCTACCGCTTCGACGCCGTCGATGCCACCAGCCTCTTCACCGGCGTGGTCAGCAACCCGGCACCGCCTACCCAGCACTGAAGCAGCGAAACCATACAGAAGAGACCGAGCTCGAGCCAGGCGGATGCGGCGAGTTGCCGGAACCCCCGTGATATCCTATCGGGACTTAAGGCCATGTTCGCCGCTGCCACATCTCCTATCTGACCGTCGCCATGTCCTATCTGCTCGTCCTCTACTATAGTCGCTTTGGCGCCACCGCCGAGATGGCCCGCCAGGTTGCACGCGGCGCCGAAGAAGCCGGCCTCGAAGCACGCCTGCGCACCGTCCCACGGGTTTCCACCGTCTGCGAGGCAACCGAAGACAGTGTACCGGCTGCCGGCGCGCCCTATGCGGACCAGGATGATCTCAAGCACTGTCGCGCACTTGCGCTCGGCAGCCCGACCCGTTTCGGCAACATGGCCGCGCCGATGAAGTATTTCCTCGACGGCGGGTCTGCGCTCTGGCTCGCAGGCGATCTCACCGGCAAGCCCGCCGGTGTCTTTACCTCGACAGCCAGCCTGCACGGCGGACAGGAGTCGACCCTGCTATCGATGATGCTGCCGCTCCTGCATCACGGGATGCTCGTGATGGGGCTGCCGTACAGCGAAACCGGGCTCGTCCATACCGAGGCCGGCGGCACCCCTTACGGCCCCTCTCACGTCGCCGGCATCAACAACGATAAGCCGTTGACCGACATCGAGCGCGATCTGTGCCAGGCATTGGGCCGCCGCCTGGCAAGCACCGCAATCGCATTGGACACCTGAGACCGCCAGTGCCGGAGGCGCGCTCGCGGCAACTTCCGCTTCCGCTCCAGCAGCCTGCACCCCAGGGGCTGGCAGGCTTCATCGCTCAAGGCAACGAGCCGGTCATCGCCGCCGTTAAGCACTGGGCGCAAGGCAGCGGCGAGCCCTATCTCTACGTCCACGGCGCCGTGGCGAGTGGTAAGTCTCATCTGTTGCGCTGCACAGCGGACGAGGCATGGCGACAAGGCCGCCAGGTCGTCTACCTGGCGCTGGATATGGAGGGACTGTCTCCAGCGGTCCTAGACAACCTCGAGCACGGCGACGGGGTGCT
Organism: Gammaproteobacteria bacterium; assembly: GCA_009908845.1. Lineage (GTDB taxonomy): Bacteria > Pseudomonadota > Gammaproteobacteria > Chromatiales > Chromatiaceae > Lamprobacter. The sequence continues at coordinate 5,279 of JAAAOQ010000267.1, read as the reverse complement.
GCTCGATGCCCTGCAGGCCCGCATCGGCACCGACGATTGGGAACGGGCCCTCTTCAATCTCTACAACCGGCTTCGTGACCGCGGCACGCCACTGCTCATCGCAGCGCGCTCTCCAAGCGGCCAACTCGGCGTTCGACTCCCGGACCTGGCTTCGCGACTCGCATCCGGGGCCAGCTTCAACCTGAAACCACTCGATGATGAGGGCCGGGCCGCGCTGCTAAGGGCCGGCGCCGCCCAGCGCGGGCTCGACCTCGCCGACTCGGTCGTTCGTTACATCCTCAGTCGGTGCTCACGTGATCCCGGCAGCCTGGTCCAGCTGCTCGACGACATCGACGCGGCAGCGCTCGCTGAGCACCGGCAACCATCGATCCGCTCCATCGGCCGACTGCTGGAGCAAACCCAGCGCGCCAACGCCCCAAGCCCCGACTATCGCGATCATCATTGAGCCGAAGCAAAAGAACCGACTGCAATCGCTTGAACAGCTCTGAGCAAGTTGCTTTGATAGTGGATCAAACACAGGGCTCCTCGGAGAGTCGCCATCGACGGCCGCGAGTCGCGCCCTGATCGACTGCGAGCCAAGCCCGCTGCGCGGGCGATACCACGAGCTGATCTCATGGCCTTGATCGATTGTCCAGAATGTGGCGGCCAGGTATCTGACCGTGCCCCCACCTGCCCACACTGCGGCGTCCCGATTGCGCACACCGCCGGCACCGATAGGTCGCCGCAGCCGGCGTCAGGCGCCCCGCAAGAGGCCGAGCCGGCGCAGGCGTTCTCACCGGCGACGGCTCCGGCAATGGCCGCCGGGTCTGCGACTGCCTCCAGCGAAACCATTGAGCCCTTCCGGTTCCGGCTAGCCGGCCGTCGCATCCCGATCGCCGGACTCCTGTTTTGGGGCGGCATGGTCGTCGGCGTAGTCTTCAGGTTCGCGTTTCCACCGCCGGCGGACGCCGAGCCGGAGCTGTGGCGACGGCTACCCTGGGTGATGATCTGGGTCGGCATACTCTGGTTCGCTGTAACCGAGTTCACCGCCCTGATTCGCAATAAGCTGCGCAACCGCTGATCGCCCTGCGCGCCTTTGAGCAGAGCCATCTGGCCGGGCCGCTCTGCCGCGACCTGAGCAAGCATAGCGGGCAGCAAGCATGGCCGGCCGAGGCGGCCATGCAGTGCGCCCCAGCCGCAGGGCGCTCAGCCCTGCAGGACCTCGTTCCCGCAGGCTGGGCCTCTTTAGGGCTCCTCCCTCAGCCCCTCACCCCCTTTCAGTTCGTCAGCGGCCGCTTTCGCGCCCGTTCCTGGTATCGCCCAAGCTATCGCCCAGCACCTGACTTCGTCGTCGCGGGAAGACGTCCAGATGGCCCTGATTTCAACGCTTGGACGATACTGATGGGCGGCAAGACCCTACCCCAGCTGGCTTGACCCGATCGCGGTGCCCTGCCTGGCCCGATCGCTGACCCGCTGTATGATCCGCTGTAGAGGGTCAACAGTCTGGAGCGCCGCGCTGCAGACAGCTCCAGGGGCACACTGAGTGCCTGGACGAGCGGTAAGGGCTTCGCAAAGACCGGTTCGCCAAGACTGCCGAGCGCTTAGCGAACCCTGTCCTGGGACTGTCCTAACATGAGCGATCACCGGGTTATTCGCGGCGAGACTCGACATGCGCCTGTCGCATCTGTCGTGTATCGTCTCGGTTCGAGGTTCATTGACCGCTTCGCTTGACATGGGAAGACCGATGCCAATCAACGCACCGCCACCGAGCGTCCGCGTCGTCACCCTTCGGATCGACGGGCTCGACCTGTCGGCCCGCGAGGACGAGACCATCATCGAGGTCTGCCGCGAGAACAAGATCCCAATCCCAAGTCTGTGCTGGATGGACGGGCTCTCGGTCGTAGGCGCCTGCCGGCTCTGCATGGTCGAGGTCACCGGCCAGAACCGGCTGCTCGCGGCCTGCGCGACACGCGTCGCCGAGGGCATGGAGGTCACGACCGACTCGGAGAAGCTGCGGCGCTATCGGCGAACCCTGGTCGAGCTGCTGTTCGCCGAGCGCAATCATGTCTGCTCCGTCTGCGTCTCGAACGGCCACTGCGAGCTGCAGTGGCTCGCCGAGGCATGCGGTGTCGACCACGTGCGCATGCCTTATCGCAATGCAGGCTATGGGGTCGACAGCAGTCACGAGATGTTCCGGGTCGACCACAACCGCTGCGTCCTCTGCACCCGCTGCGTTCGTGTCTGCGACGAGATCGAAGGCGCCCACACCTGGGACCTGATGGGCCGCGGCAGCGACTGCCAGGTGATCACCGATCTAGCCCGTCCCTGGGGCGAGAGCGACACCTGTACCAGCTGCGGCAAATGCGTGCAGGTCTGCCCGACCGGCGCCCTGGTCAAGCAGGGCACTTCCGTCGGCGAGATGGTCAAAGATCAGCACTTCCTGCCGATTTTGGCCCGACGGAGGTCCGCGCGATGACTGCACAGGCTCAGGCCGCCACGGCCACACAAGCTTCCACGCAACCCGCCGCCGGCAAGGTCAAGGTCGCGACCATCTGGCTCGATGGCTGCTCCGGCTGCCATATGTCGTTCCTCGACATGGACGAGCGTCTGGTCGAGCTCGCCGAGAAGATCGAGATCGTCTTCAGCCCATTCGTCGACGCCAAGACGCTGCCCAGCCAGGTCGACGTCGGTATCATCGAGGGCTCCATCAGCAACGAGGAAGACGAGCACAAGGCCCGGCTGTTCCGGGACCGATGCAAGCTGCTCGTGAGCCTCGGCGACTGCGCGGTCAACGGCAACGTCCCAGCGATGCGCAACCCGTTCAAGCTCGAGACGGTCTACGAGCGTGCCTACCTCGAGAACGTCAATGTCAACCAACAGATCCCGACCGACGGCGTGCCGGCCCTGTTGAAGACGGTGCGCCCGGTGCACGGGGTCGTCGACGTCGACGTCTTCATCCCCGGCTGCCCGCCCAGCGCAGATACCATCCATACCATCCTGAGCGACCTGATCGAGGGACGCACTCCCGAACCGATCAAGGTCACCCGGTTCGGCGCCTGAGGACCCAGAACCGGGATCGATCTGCTGGTAAACAGGTCCAATAGCCACTATCCAGAGGGCCCGCGATGGCCCTTTGCACCCTGCCCGGAACCGCGACCATGAGCCGAACCATTAGCATCGACCCGGTGACCCGCATCGAGGGCCATGCCCGCATCTCCCTGCAGCTCGCCGATAGCGGCGAGGTCGAGGACGCGAAGTTCCACCTGACCCAGTTCCGCGGCTTCGAGAAGTTCTGCGAAGGCCGGCCGTATCGGGAGATGCCCGCCCTGACCGCACGCACCTGCGGAATCTGCCCGGTGAGCCATCTGCTGGCATCGAACAAGGCCTGTGACGACCTGCTCGCAGTGAGCATTCCCCCGACGGCCGAAAAGCTGCGCCGCATCATGAACCTGGCGCAGCTGCTGCAGTCGCATGCGCTGTCATTCTTCCACCTGTCCTCGCCGGACCTGCTGCTGGGATGGGACTCGGACCCGGCCCAGCGCAATATCTTTGGCGTGATGGCCCAGAACCCTGAGCTGGCCAAACAGGGCATCAAGCTGCGGCAGATCGGCCAGACCATCATCGAGATGCTCGGCGGCAAGAAGATCCATCCAACCTGGGTCGTTCCCGGCGGCGTCAACGAGCCGCTCGACAGCGCCAAACGCGAGGCGATGTTGGAGATGCTACCGAACGCGCTCACCATCGCTAAGGACACCTATGCGCTATTCAAGACCATGGTGCCTAGGTTCAAGGACGAGGCCGAGCATTTCGGCACCATGCCGACGATGTTCCTGTCGTTGGTCTCGCCGAAGGGTCAGCTCGAGCACTATGACGGCTTCCTGCGGCTCAAGGACGCCGAAGGGCGGATCGTCGAGGACATGGTGACGCCCTCGGATTATCCACGCATCATCGGCGAGGCCGTCGAAGACTTCAGTTATATGAAGTTCCCGTATTACAAGCCGATGGGCTATCCGAACGGGATCTATCGAGTCGGACCGCTGGCGCGCCTCAACAATGCCGACAGCTGCGGGACACCGTTCGCCGACGTCGCGCTAGCCGAGTTCCACATGCTGCAGGAGGACTCCGGGCCGGTTCGCTCGAGCTTCCACTACCACTATGCGCGGCTGGTCGAGATCATCTTCGCGATCGAGATGATGCAGCGGCTGCTCAAGGATCAGGGTATCCTGGATACTCGCGTCCGCGCCCGGGCCCGCGGCAATCGCACCGAGGGTATTGGGGTCGCCGAGGCCCCGCGCGGCACCCTGATGCACCACTACAAGATCGACGATGCCGGCCTGATCAGCTGGGTCGACCTGATCATCGCCACCGGCCACAACAACCTGGCGATGAACCAGAGCATCAAGCAGGTCGCCGATGCCTATGTCGACGGCAACAAGCTGTCCGAAGGCATGCTGAACCGGGTCGAGGCGATGATCCGCTGCTACGATCCCTGCCTGTCGTGCGCCTCCCATGCGTTCGGCCAGATGCCGCTGAGCATCGAGCTCAAGGACGCTGCCGGGAACACGCTCGATCGGCTGGTGCGTGACGCATGATCGATGCTGTTGCGGGCGCCTCAGCCGCCAAGGGCTCCAGCCGCACCTGCGAGCAGCCTATTAGCGAGCGCCTCGGTGGGGAGCAACCCACCGGCGAGCAAGCCAACCCTCGACACCTGCCCAAGCCCACCACCGATAGCCAGCAGCTGGCAGCCGAAGCCCCAAACGCCGCTCGGCCACTGCGCGCCCTGGTGATCGGCTACGGCAGCCCGATCCGCGGTGACGATGCGATCGGCCCGCTGGTCGCCGACCGGCTCGAAGCGCGGTTCGCGGCCGACCCAGCGCTCGGCGATGGCGTCGAGGTCCAGGCCCGCCACATCCTGACCGCCGAGATCGTCGACGACCTGGTGCGCGCCGAGCGCGTGGTCTTCATCGATGCCGCCGCCGACCTCAAGCCCGGCGAGGTCCGCTGCTGCCGCCTGGCCCCGGATACCGCCACCCTGTCGACGATGGCGCATTTCCACGACCCGCGCGAGCTGCTCGCCTGGTGCGCGGCCCTGTATCAGCGCACGCCTAAGGCCTGGCTGGTCTCCGCCGGCGGCGCCGACTGGGGCTATGCCAGCTACAGCTTGAGCGCCACCGCCCAAGGCGCGGTCGAGCCGATGATCGCTGAGATCCTGGCACTGATCCCCGCCTCGGGCTGATCGCCTCTCCCCAGAATCCGCCGCCCACGCCCAATAGCCACCATGCGCGAGATCGTTCAGATCG
>JAAAOQ010000262.1 GCA_009908845.1 Gammaproteobacteria bacterium | reverse complement strand
TCCTGCGGCTCTCGACCGGCGAGCGCCAGCGGCTTGCGCTGGCCCGATTACTGGCCAATCGGCCCGAGGTGCTGCTACTGGACGAGGCCACCGCGAACCTGGACCCAGCCAACCGCGAGCGGGCCGAACGACTCATCGATGCCTACCGCCGCAACCACCACGCGGCCGTGCTCTGGGCCAGCCATGACCCGGATCAGCGCGAGCGCTTGGCGCCGGCAATCGGTGGCCGCCGCTTCGTCGTCGATGCCGGCCGCCTGCAGCCAGAGTGACCAAGATGCGGCGCTCGACTCGCGCATCGCGCAAACCGAGCCCCGCGGCCGACTTGGTCGGCTGCTCGGTCATAAGGGCTCGTCCGGCGACCCAAAGGGCCGGCGCGGTCACGCGACGGCCGGCCTCAAAGCCCCATGCCCGCGCTGAGACCGTCGAACGATGGACCTGATCTCGCTCAGCCCGCTCGACCTAGCCCTGGCCGCCGGCCTAGTGCTGCTCCTGGCCTGGCTTTCGTGGCGGCTGCATCTCGGCATCGAGCGCCGCATCCTGATCGCCGCCGCCCGTAGCACGGTCCAACTCGTGCTGCTGGGGCTGGTGCTGAAGGTGCTGTTCGCGACCACCGACCCGCTGCTGCTCGGGCTGCTCGCCCTGATGATGCTCTCGGTCGCCGGCTGGGAGGTGATGGCGCGCCAACGGCGGCGCTTTCGCGGGGCCTGGGGCTACGGGATCGGCGCGCTGTCGATGTTCCTGTCCTCGTTCAGCATCACCGTGCTCGCGCTCACCCTGTTCATCGGCGTCACGCCCTGGTATCAGCCGCAATACCTGATCCCGCTGTTGGGCATGCTGCTCGGCAACACGATGAACGGCATCGCGGTCGCGCTCGACGGGCTCAGCCGTCAGGCATGGGAAGGCCGCACCAAGATCGAGGCCCGGCTGCTGCTCGGCGCCACCTGGGACGAGGCCATCGCCGATATCCGCCGCGATGCGCTGCGCGCCGGGCTGATCCCGATCACCAACGCGATGGCCACCGCTGGCATCGTCAGCCTGCCCGGGATGATGACCGGCCAGATCCTGGCTGGCAGCCCGCCGATGGAGGCGGCCAAGTATCAGCTGCTGATCATGTTCCTGATCGCCGGCGGCACCGGGCTCGGCAGTGTCGCCGCGGTCTGGATCGGCGCCCGGCGGCTGTTCGATTCCCGGCATCGACTGCGGCTCGAGCGGCTGCGCACGGTCTGATGCTGGCCCCGTTGTTTCCTAATCGGGATAACCCACCGCCTGAGAATCGAGCCAATCCGTTTCCAGCCTCCGTTCCGGACAGCAACCGCCAGAACGGATCGTTCTAGAAGTCCAACCGACAGGGGCGCAGCGGCGTCCAGCCTGGCCCTAGTTCGGCCCAAAGCTTGGCATAGGTGCGTCCATCGGTTGGATGACGCTCATCGGGGGCCACATCGGCAAGTGGTCCGAGCACGAAGGCGTAGCGGAGGATCTCGTCGCGCGGGAGGCGGTAGTCATCGATCTCACCGGACCAGTTGCCCCAGGTAAGCAGATCAAGGTCAAGCGTACGCGGCGCGAAGCGCTCCCCGCCGCGCTCCCGGCCATTCTCTGATTCGATCCGTCTTAACAATGCGCGTAGCTGGCCGACCCCGCGTCGGGTCTGGATGCCTGCGACCAGATTCAAGAAGGGCGCGCCATCGAAGCCCTCGGCCTCGGACTCATAGACCGGCGACAGGACCAAAGGGCCGAATTCCTGCTCCAGCGCCGAGACGGCGGCCCGCAGCGAGCGCTCGCGATCCTGGTTGCTGCCCAGGCTCACCCAGCAGCGCTGCAACGGCTGCAGATGATCGCCCGAAGACCCGGCGGCGAAAGACTCCCCAGCGCTAGCGTCCGCGTGACTCATCGTTTTCGCTGGTGGCAGTGCTTGCTTGCACGAGGAACGGCGATCGACCGCTTCCCGGCAGGAGCAACCGTTTGCGTGAATTCGACCTCTGAGCGAACCTCAAGCGCCCCTTCTCGTGCAGGGCGCTCCCAACAGGACCAACTGCTTGAGTCAATTCGAACTCTGAACAGACTTCAAGTGGCTCTCTTGGCATAGGGCGCTCCGACCTCGCGTCTACGCCTCGCGCGCCGCGATCACACGATCATAAGAGCGGGGCTGCGCTCAACCCGCCGCTGGCCGCCCGCCCCGCTCGATAACCACCCCGACGCCTTCGGCATCGGAGACTGCGCCGACCTTGTTCAGGGTCAACCGCACCCAGGGCACCGCGAACTCCTCGCGGACGATGGTCGCGCACCGTTCGGCCAGGGTCTCGACCAGCTCGAACCGGGCATTGCCGACGAATTGCTTCAAGCGTTTGGAGACGGCCTTGTAGTCGAGCGCATCCTCGATCCGATCGCTGGCCGCTGCGCGGCCGACGTCGCTGGCCATCTCGAGGTCAAGCACGACCGGCTGCCGGACCGCCTTCTCCCAGTCGTAGATGCCGATGACGGTCTCGATCCGTAACGCCTTGATGAATACGATATCCATGCCTGTCGTGCTCAACTACTGCGCGTCAACGCGCGGTGGCCGGGTCAAGTTTGCCCGCATCATGGCGGCTCGTGCGGTGTTTGCAAGCCGAAAACGGCCGCTGCACACTTCAGCAAGCAGGTAACCGTCTAATGCGCCGACGAGCCTCGGCCCCTGAGGCGCAGTAGTAGAATGGCTTCTACAGCCATCTAAATCAGAAACTTGCGCGATTCAAGCAACCGTTTTGATGGGGTCTCCAAGCGACCCAACAGGAGATTCTGGCCGGCTCAACAACCGGGCGACGACCACCCCGGTCAACGAGACATCCACCGCACAGCGCTTGACCGCAGTCCGACAACACCGTCCAATGCCTCCCATGAATACGCTCTTGCTCTTCGACCTCACGCTCGTCGCAGCCGCCTATCTGCTCGGCTCGATCTCCAGCGCGATCATCGTCTGCCGGCTCATGAGGCTCCCTGATCCGCGCACACAGGGCTCAGGTAACCCCGGCGCCACCAATGTGCTGCGTATCGGCGGCCCTAAGGCGCGCAAGGCGGCCGCGATCACGCTGTTCGGCGATAGCCTCAAAGGTTTCCTGCCGATGTTTGCAGCGCACCTACTCGGCGCCACCGGGATAGTAGACGCCAGCGCCTGGCTTCTGGCCGGCGTTGGACTCGCGGCCTTCCTCGGCCACCTCTACCCGGTGTTCTTCGGGTTCAAGGGCGGTAAAGGCGTCGCGACCGCGCTCGGCGTGCAATTCGGCCTGCTACTGCCGCTCGGCGCCGCAGTCGCTGCCATCTGGCTGTTCGTCGCCAAGGTGCTCAAGGTCTCGTCGGCCTCGGCACTGATCTCGATGGCCCTCGCCCCCATCCTGGTCTGGCTGCTCTGGCCCCTGCACGCCGAACAGGGCACCGCAGTGCTGGTCGGCATGCAGACGCTGATGACCCTGATCCTCTTCTGGCGCCATCGGAGCAACATCCGCAACCTGCTCGCCGGCACCGAAGGCCAGATTGGTGACGATCGGGGTCCCGACGAGCCCAGTCCCGGGACCACAAGCTAGCCGACCCTGAGCAGTCCCTTGCCGATTTCAGCGCGCGCTCGCGCCGGCCTCGGAAAGCCCGGTGTGAGTAGCCGCTGAGCGCCAGACCACAGCGCGGCGCCCGGGTGCCCTACCGCCCGCAGGCCCCAGGCTCGTGGGCTGGCGCGGCGATCGGCTCCAGCTCTTCCAACGCCCAGCGCGGACGAGCACTAAAGCGGAGCGCCTCCTGTTGACCTGCTGTCAGGCGCTCGTGCCCGGCCAGCGCGATCATCGCGCCATTGTCGGTGCAAAGCTCCGCCCGCGGATAGAACACACTGACCCCGCGCGCTGCCATCTCCTCGTCCATGCGCGAGCGCAGCCGGCGGTTCGCACTGACGCCCCCGGCCATGATCAAGCGTTCCACGCCGGCGGCCTCGACCGCACGCCGACACTTGATAAGCAGCGTCTCGACCACGGCCTCCTCGAAGGCGCGGGCAATATCGGCCCGAGCCTGCTCGAGATCCTCACGCTCAGCGCGAACAGTCTGCCAGCTGTTGAGTGCAAAGGTCTTCAGGCCGCTAAAGCTGAAATCCAGCCCGGGCCGATCGGTCATCGGCCGCGGGAAGCGGTAACGCTGCGGATCACCCTGCTCGGCTAGCCGTGCCAGTGCCGGGCCGCCCGGATACGGCAGGCCGAGGATCTTGGCCGTCTTGTCGAAGGCCTCACCGGCTGCATCGTCGACCGATTCGCCCAGGATGCGGTAGCGGCCGATCTCCTGCACGTCGACGAGCTGGGTATGCCCGCCCGAAACCAGCAAGGCGACGAACGGGAAGGCCGGCGCCGGGTCTTCGAGCAAGGGCGCGAGCAGATGCCCCTCCATGTGATGCACGGCGATCGCCGGAACACCCCAAGCCCAAGCCAGGCTGCGGGCGAGCGCGGCACCGACCAGCAACGCCCCAACCAGACCAGGACCGGCGGTATAGGCGACACCTCCGATGCTCGCCGCTTCCACCCCGGACTGATCTAGGACCCCTTGGATTAATGGCAGCAGCTTGCGAATATGGTCGCGCGATGCCAGTTCCGGCACCACACCCCCGTATTCGGCATGGATCTCGGTCTGGCTGTAGACCGCGTGCGCCAATAGGCCGCGCCCCGTCGGCCCACCCTCGAAGAGCGCGACCCCCGTCTCGTCGCAGGATGTCTCGATTCCGAGCACCAGCATCGCGATCAGGCCCTCGCCGACGCTGCGGCAACCACTGACCAATGCACGGCCGAGTACCGCACGGAAGAGCTTGACAAGCGCATTAGCTGTTGCATCAACATTCCCTCAAACGTTATGCTGGCGGACTATCTGAAGTCTAACTGATCATCGCGCCGCGCGTTCAGCCGTCTGGGTAGGCCCATCCGGGTTTTCCGCTTGGTCCGAATCGGCGCGGCAATGGACTGAGCGTCCAGCCGTCCGCGCGGCATCGCCTGATCGCCCTAACCCCTGGCCCACCCCTGGATAGAGAGCAACGGGAGTCTACATGCCCAGCGTCCGCGTCAAAGACAACGAACCATTCGAGGTCGCCCTCCGCCGCTTCAAACGCTCGTGTGAGAAGGCCGGCGTCCTCGCCGAGGTTCGTCGTCGCGAGTTCTATGAGAAGCCGACCAGCGAGCGTAAGCGTAAGAAGGCCGCTGCAGTCAAGCGCCATCACAAGAAGCTCGCCCGCGAGGCGCGGCGTTGGGAACGCGCATACTGAACGGAACGAGGCGCGTCCGACCCCGGCGCCGGCCACCTCACACAGGCCGGGCCGCTCCTCTCAGTGAGGTCACGAGCTGCAATGTTGAAACAGCGTTTACAGGCCGACATGAAGGCCGCGATGAAATCGGGCGACAAGGCGCGTCTTGGCGTCATTCGGCTGATCAACGCGGCCATCAAGCAGCGTGAGGTCGATGAGCGGACCGAGCTCGATGACACGCAGTGTCTCGCCGTTCTCGACAAGATGCTCAAACAGCGGCGCGACTCGATGCAGCAGTACCTAGAGGCGGGCCGGCAGGAGTTGGCAGAGCAGGAACGCTACGAGATCGAGGTCTGCCAGGCCTACATGCCCACAGCACTCGGCGACGACGAGATCGCGCAACTGATCGATGCCGCCATTGCCGAAACCGGAGCAGAGGGCATGAAGGACATGGGCAAGGTAATGGGCCTGCTCAAGCCCAAGCTGCAAGGGCGGGCCGACATGTCCGCCGTCAGCGCCGAGGTCAAGACGAAACTCTCCGGCTGATACGGGTCCTTCATGTTGCCGCAACGGGGCGATTGAGCGCCGATGGCCGGCAAGTTTCCGCCCGATTTCCGGGCCCAGCTGCTCGATCGAATCGAGATCACCGAGATCGTCGGCGCGCGCGTGCAGCTCAAGAAGGCCGGCGGTCTGTTCAAGGGCCTGTGCCCGTTCCACTCCGAGAAGACGCCTTCATTCGTCGTCACGCCAAGCCGGCAGACCTACCACTGCTTCGGCTGCGGCGCGCATGGTAATGCGATCGATTTCCTGATCGAGCACGATCGGCTCGAGTTTCGCGAAGCCATCGAAGAGCTTGCGCAGCACGTTGGTCTCGAGGTCCCAAGCGATGGCGGCGCGATCCAGGCCGGCCCCGATCTCAAGCCGCTCTACGCCATCCTCGATCAGGCCGCAGCGCTTTACCGCCAGCAGCTGCGTGAGCACCCAAAGGCGCGCGAGGCGGTCGACTATCTTCGCGGCCGCGGGCTGAGCAGCGAGATCGCCGCGCGCTTCGGACTCGGCTTTGCCCCCCCGGGGTGGGACTTCCTGCTCAAGCGCCTGGGAACGACCCGCGAGGAGCAGGCACGCCTAGAGCAGGCCGGCCTGGGGATCGAGCGCGACGGGCGCCGCTATGACCGCTTCCGTAATCGCGTGATGTTCCCGATCCGCGATCGCCGCGGCCGCGTGATCGGATTCGGCGGGCGGGTGCTCGATGACGCGGAGCCCAAGTATCTAAACTCACCGGAAAGTCCCGTATTCCATAAAGGGCGCGAGCTGTTCGGGCTGTACGAGGCGCAGCAGGCCAACCGGCAACCGACGCGCCTGATCGTCACCGAGGGCTATCTAGACGTGATCGCACTCGCCCAGTTCGGGATTCCCTATGCGGTGGCGACCCTAGGAACGGCCACGACGCCTGAGCATCTGAGCCGGCTGCTGCGTAGCGCGCCGGAGATCCTGTTCTGCTTCGATGGCGACCGTGCCGGGCGCAGCGCAGCCTGGAAGGCGCTCGAGGCGGTGCTTCCGCAGGCCACCGGCCAGCAAACGATCCGCTTCCTGTTCCTGCCCGAAGGCGAGGACCCGGACACCCTGATCCGCCAGGAAGGGCAAGCGGCCTTCGAGCAGCGCCTGGACGGTGCAACACTGCTGTCGGACTTCTTGTTCGATCAGCTTCAGGCCGACCGCGATATGAACAGCGCCGAAGGCCGGGCGGCGCTCGATGCCGCCGCACAGCCGCTGTTACGCTCGATGCCGCCGGGCACCTTCCGCGACCTGCTCGAGCGGCGGCTCGCGCGCCTGACCGGCTCGCCCAGCGCCGCACGCCGGCGCTCCGGCGCACCGGCTCCCCGAGCGCCGGTTCCGATCCAGCTCACACCGGCGCGACGCGCCATCGCGCTCCTGCTCGATGACCCGCAGCGAGCAGCTCAAATACGCGCAGAGCCCGAGGACTGGCGCGAGCTGGACAACCCCGGCACACAGCTGCTCGCGGACCTGCTCGATTGCATCGCGCGACAGCCCGACATCTCCTCGGTCGCCCTCTGCGAGCAATGGCGCGAGACGGATCAGGGCGCGATCGTCGCGAAACTCTCGAATTCCGCCCTGCTCGCCCATATTCCCCCAGAAGGTCGGGGAGAAGAGCTGACAGGCGCCATCCAACGGCTCAATCGCGAAGGGCTCTCGAAGCTGCGCCAGCGCCTCCTTGCCAAAGCCGGCTCCGAAGGGCTGTCGACCGATGAGCAAGCGCAACTGCGTCGGACATTGAAACGCTCCGCATGAATGAGCGGCTCCTACCGAAGACCGTTTGCCATAACGGACAGGATCAGCAGCTGTCCGCCGCGACTGCACCGGATCGGCCGTCGCGATCGAGCCGGGTTCCCAAGAGGGAACTCAATGCTTGAATAATAGACCAAATCAGTGATATGCTGGTGTGTTGCATGGCGGCACATTTATCGCCCCAGGCGCACGCCCTCTGACCTCTCGATTTCGCCGTACGGGTATCTGCATGGATCAAGAACAGCAGCAGTCATCCCAGCTCAAGCAGCTGATCGCAAAAGGCAAAGAGCAGGGTTTCCTGACCTATACCGAGGTCAACGACCATCTGCCGCCCGGTATCGTCGAAGCGGACCAGATCGAAGACATCGTCCGCATGATCAACGACATGGGGATCACCGTCCACGAGACGCCCCCAGCCGAGATCGATCAGCTGAGCAATGATTCAGCGGTGGCCGACGATGAAGCAGCGGAGGCCGCTGCGGCGGCGCTCGCATCGGTGGACAGCGAGTTTGGCCGCACCACCGACCCGGTACGGATGTACATGCGCGAGATGGGCACGGTAGAGCTCCTAACGCGCGAGGGTGAGCTGCGTATCGCCAAGCGCATCGAGGAGGGTCTCAACCAGGTCCTAACCGCCCTGTCGGTCTATCCGAGCACGGTTCAAGAACTGCTCGGTCTGTTTGAGAAAGCGAATCAGGGCGAGATGCGCATCGGCGAGATCATCAGCGGCTTCCGCGATGATGATGACTCGGTCCCGGAACCGACGATCAAGAACGGCACCGAGGAGGACGAAGAGGAGACGGAAGAGGCCGTGGACACCGGTCCGGACCCGGAAGAGGTCTCACGCCGCGTCACCGCCCTGCGCGAACATTACCAGCACTTCGTGACGCTGCTCGAGGAGCAAGGCCGCGACCACCCGGACACCCAGGCTGCACTGGCACAGGTCTCGGAGGACTTCCTGCAGTTCAAGCTGGTCGCCGGCGTCTTCAACCGCCTCGTCGAGATGCTGCGCGAGACCATCGAGCGCATCCGTTCCCAGGAGCGCCAGATCATGGGGCTCTGCGTGGACGGTGCCGGCATGCCGCGCAAGACCTTTATCGACTCGTTCCCCGAGAACGAGACCAACACCGATTGGATCGACGGCCAGATCGGCTCGGGCAAGGCGTGGCAGGAACGGCTGAAGGATTACGAAGGCGAGGTCCGCCGAGCGCAGCGGCGGTTGCAGGAGATCGAGCGCGCCAACCTGCTGACGATCGGCGAGATCAAGGAGACCAATCGCAAGATGTCGATCGGCGAGGCCAAGGCTCGCCGCGCCAAGAAGGAGATGGTCGAGGCCAACCTGCGTCTCGTGATCTCGATCGCGAAGAAGTACACCAACCGCGGGCTGCAGTTCCTGGACCTGATCCAGGAAGGCAATATCGGCCTGATGAAGGCGGTCGACAAGTTCGAATACCGCCGCGGCTATAAGTTCTCGACCTACGCGACCTGGTGGATTCGCCAGGCGATCACCCGCTCGATCGCCGATCAGGCGCGCACCATCCGCATCCCGGTGCACATGATCGAGACCATCAACAAGCTGAAGGTGCTCAAGATCGCCAAGGAGCCGATCTCCATGGAGACGCCGATCGGCGACGACGAGGACAGCCACCTCGGCGACTTCATCGAGGACGCCGCGGTGATCTCGCCGGTCGATTCGGCCACCTCCGAAGGGCTACGCGAGGCGACCCAGAACATGCTCGCCAGCCTCACCTCGCGCGAGGCCAAGGTGCTGCGCATGCGCTTCGGGATCGACATGAACACCGACCACACCCTGGAAGAGGTCGGCAAGCAGTTCGACGTCACCCGGGAGCGCATCCGCCAAATCGAGGCCAAGGCCCTGCGCAAGCTCCGCCACCCGACCCGCTCCGAAAAGCTGCGCAGCTTCCTCGACACCGACTAATCGGCCCTCCCCCTGGCCGATTGCGCACGGACGCGCACCCCGCGGCAGCTCCCCCGCTGCCGCACCCGCCTCCGCCCGGGCCGTTAGCTCAGCGGTTAGAGCAGGGGACTCATAATCCCTTGGTCGTAGGTTCGAATCCTACACGGCCCACCAAACCTTACCTTGTGGCGCTCTGCCATCCCCCTAAAGCTCAATGGGTCGCGCCAGAGAACAAGGAACTTGACCCAACCGTAGCAACGTCGAGCTTCGCCTACAAACATCGCTCGGCACTGCCGGAGACGTGGGGCAACGAATACTGCCGAACCATGTTCGATCGGTGACAGTCGATTCGTAATCTTTCACCTGGCTCACGACATCCCTGAAGGCCATGCCCCGCAAGATACGTGAAATCCTGCGCGACCTTGAGCAGGCCGGTTTTCGCCAGCGTGGCGGCAAAGGGAGTCACCGCAATCTGCAGCACGACCGCGGCGCACGGGTTACGATCTCGGGAAAGCTCGGTGACGATGCAAAGCCGTACCAAGAGCGCGAAGTCAAGCAAAAGATTCGAGAGGCAACACGATGAACGAGAGCGCCAAGTACCTCAAGATCGTCGAGTGGTCCGATGAGGATCAGTGTTTCATCGGGCAATGCCCCGGCGTGATCGGCCCATGCTGCCACGGGGACGACGAGCAGCGGGTGTACTCCCAGCTGTGCGAGATCGTCGAGGAATGGCTCGATTTATGGAAACAGGAAGGCAAACCGCTGCCGCCCGCAACCTCTGGCAAGGGCTTTGCCGAGAAATTGGCTGAGCTGGCCTAGTTGTGCCAAAGGACGGGATGGCATCATCGGCGCGGCGGGCGGTGGAGACGGCCAGCGTCTGCTGAACTGCAGCGCCTCGACGAGCGAGCGGCGCATCGTCAAATCGTTCGCTCGATGGAAACGCACTGAACGTTGAGCCGTGGAAACAGCCCGGCTGGTCTATGATCTACCTATCTTCTCAGGATCAGACGAACCGATGATGTCGCAAGCAGCAGTCAAGCCGCAGATCCGCTTCGAGGACTGGCTCGCAGGCGAGCGCGCCAGCCGCGACGAGCGCAGCGAATACGTCGCCGGCGAGGTGTTCGCGATGAGCGGCGGCACCGCCGAGCACAACGCAATTCTTACCAATGTCAGCGGCCAGCTCTGGACCCAGATGAAGGGCCGTCCGTGCTGGATCTATGCGAGCGGGATGAAACTGCACATCCAGCACGCCGATGCGGGCAAGTATCCGGACCTGATGGCGCTCTGCGGCGAGCAGCAGTTCCACGACGCGCGTCGCGACCTGCTGCTCAACCCGAGCCTGATCGGCGAGGTCCTATCTGACTCCACCGAGGGCTACGACCGCGGCGAGAAATTCGCGCTCTACCGGCACATTCCGTCGTTGCAGGAGTATCTGCTGGTCTCCCAGCATCGCCCACTGGTCGAGCTCTATACCCGCGGAAGCGACGGCCGCTGGGTCCTCACTGCCTTCGAGGACTTGGCCGATCAGGTCGTGCTCGAGAGTATCGGTTGCACCCTCGCGCTGGACGAGATCTACGACAAGATCGTCTTCGAGCAGATGTGAAGGCCAACCTCGGGCCAAGTCCATCCCGAGCACCGGCACGCATGCCAAGGACTAGACCAGGGGTCCGTCGTCAGAAATCGCCAACGCGCGTTGTGCGTTGCGCTTGCCGTGTCGCTTGGAGCCTTCAGGCGCCGCGTTTCGGTAACGACCTGTGCATATCACGCCAAGAAGATCCGCTCCAGGCTCCCGCGCGTGAGATTGTCGAGCTGGTCCTCGGCCTCGATGTAGTAGCGGATATCGCCGGCGCCGACCGGCAGCTGGGCGGTGAAGTAGTGGGCGATCAGCGTGGCACCGGTCTGCGTCCGATAGGGGCCGTGATCGTTCATCGGCAGGCGTCGCTCGCCGGTGTCGCTGCGCAGTACCAGCTCGACCCGCTTCAGCCCGGAGCAGTCGGCGACGAAGCTGTGCACCACCGCCTCGCGCGGGGCGTCGAGTAGACAGCCCTGGCCCCAGCGCTTGCCGCCCGGGTTCTCGGGCACGATCCAGGGCGGGAAGATGGTCGGCCCGCGGCGATCGCGGCCAGCAGCGAGCAGCGCATCGATCTCGCCCTTGAGGCGCTGGTGGCCGAGATTGGCGGCATTGGTGACCTGCTGGTCCCAGACCGTCTGACCGGTCCAGTACCAGTAGCAGCTGGTCTCAGCGGTCAATAGCAGCCGGATCGCCTCGGGCAATGTCGGATGGTCTGGGGCGCTGTCCTCGAGCGTGTGCACCAGATCCTGGAAGGCCGTTAGCACCGCCCAGGAGTTCAGGTCCGGCGAATAGGGCTGATCGTAACGGCTGAACCACTTCATGAACTGCGGATCGCCATTGTCGGCGCCGGCCCAGGAGCCGGGCTCGATGTGGGCAACCTGCGCCGCGTCCGGCGGGAAGCGCTGCAGATAGTCCTCGGCGGTCGTCAGCTCGAAGCGCGGATCGCGCTGCAGCCAGTCGACCAGCTGGCCGGTGTTGTGATGGTAGTAGCTGTCGGCACCGCCGCCGTGGTTGTCGCCGTCGGAGTGCAGCAGGAAGAAGGGCGGATGCTTGGGGTCGAAATTCCCCGTCTCGACGATCTGCTGATAGAGCTGGCCGAGTACGTCTGGATACTGCAGCGCGCCGAAGCCGCCGCGCGCGTCCTCGTTGCCGATGTAACGCTCAGCGGGAATCGCGATGAGCTTGTGCATCTCACCGTCAGCATCCTCGTAGCCGACATACTCGGGCCGCAGCAGGCTCGGGCTGATCTTCGAGGCCGCCCAGATGTTGTGCAGCTGCAGCCAATCATCGACTGGCGGATTGACCTGATCGGCCGCGTTCGGCGGCAGCATACCCTCCTCGATCCCGGCGTAGGGATAGTCCCGGCAGGCACGGAAGCGGTGGATGGAGTCGTAGATCACCGCCTCGACCCCGGCCTCGCGCAGCGCCGGGATCATGCGAACATGGAAGGCCGTCTCGGGCGGAAACAACACCCGCGAGGCCTCGGCGCCGAACACTTGCTTGATCAGCGCGCGATGGCGCTCGATGTTGCGCACGATGTCGCGATGCGGGATCAGCGGCATCAGCGGGTGGTAGAAGCCGAAGGCCGAGAACGCGACGCGCGGGTTGCCGAGCGCGGTCTTGGCGTCGGCCATGCCGCGCAATGCCCTGTTCCAGCCGCTGAAGCGCCCGCCGCAGCGGCCGAGCTCGGCGCTGCGCTCGAGCTGCTCGATCAGGGTGCCGCTCCAACTCGTCGACAGCCCCGCGTGCGGCAGCCCGCCGGCGATGTACTGCTGCACTGCGGCCGGGACGAAATCGGTGTAGTTGCCGCCGCGCGAGCCGAAGATCTCGTCCTTCTCGCCGTCCCAGGCATCGGGATCGGTGGTGTTGTAGTAGGGCTGGTGCATGTGCTTGTGGATGCCGAAGTAGACCTTGACCTCGGCCCCGTTCGCGATTACCGGCTGCACCGGCGCCGGGCGCTCAGCCGGCTGGCCGACGTGTTGATCACCATGCTGATCTCGGTGCAGATCAGGGGCGCGGCCCGGCTCACCCTGCGCGCCTGCTGCGCCGGTCTGCGTCGAGCCGTCAACCGCCGGCCGTTGCAGCGCGATGCTGCGGAATTCCTTGATCCAATCGCCGCCGCCGGCCTGGTCGATCTCGGCTTTTCGGCAACCTTCGATCTGGACCTCGAGCCGGTTGGACGGGCTGCGCTCGGCCGGCACCTCGGCGAGATAGTCCCAACGCTCGGGCCCCGACGCGGTGGTTTGGATCGCATCACCGTTGATCAGGGTTTCACGGCCCGAGGCACGGACGATCACCTGCGGGAAGGGGATCTCGCCGTCAGCGCTGAACACGACCTGGAACCCGGGATAGGCGCCATCCGCAGCGGTCTCGAGCTGTGACGGGCAATCGATGTTGAGGAAACGGCTGAAGACGGGCATGGACGGATATCCTTAGGATTCGGTGTGATCGGTCATCGGCTGGCTCGAGGGACCAAACGCCAGCGCGGCACGCTTTTCTATCCTGCCGACGAGGCCGAGGCTCTGCAACGGAGTGGATCAAACCGGAATAAAATTGTACAAATGCAAGTCATCGCGGATACCAACGTCTTTCTCGCGGTCGCCCTGAACGAACCGGAGAAGCCGCATATCGTGCAGATAACGGCGGGGGCTGAACTCTTTGCGCCGGAGATCTTGCCTGACGAGATCGGCAACGCCCTCTCGGCGATGGTCAAGCGGCAGCGTTTAAGCGCCGTGCAGGCTCGCTCCGCTCTGACGGCCACGCGCTCGATCCGCGTGAGGTTGGTTGGCGTCGACATCGCCGAGGCGTTGCAGCTAGCCAGCGATTTTGACCTCTACGCCGATGACGCCGACTTTCTCCAGTGCGCTCGAGCCGCGCCTAGCCCGCTGCTGACGATGGATGCACGCATGCGAAACCTAGCCACCGAGCTGAAGATCCCGCTTCTGGACTGATCGCACCGGAACCGACTCACGATGAAGGTCTTCACCTATTCCGAAGCCCCGCAGCACCTCGCCAAGCTGCTCGATCTCGCGCGCGAGGAGGAGATCGAGATTCGCCGTCGCGATGGCACCCGCTTTTCGCTGACGCTCAAGCAGCCCTCGACACGGTCACCATTCGACATCCCTGGTATCGACACCGCGGCTACGACCCAGGACATCCTCGATGCCATCGACGCGTCGCGTGCCCGATGAAATCGCCGCAGGCAAGCGCGACCCGGCAGACACCATCGCGCCATCGCGCCATCGATTGATCATTGGTCCAACCCGCGGCTGCTGCGCCCATCGCACCCGCCCTGATTGCTTCTGATGTTCGTATTCCGTCTTATCGACTCCCTTATCGACCCCATGAACCCCTTCAGGCAGCTCGGGATGCAGCAACTGCTTGTCGCCGCCTTTGCGGCCCTGGTTGCGCTCGCACCGGCCCATGGCCTCGCAGCCCTCCCGGCCGCAGTCGACGGCAAGCCGCTGCCGTCACTCGCTCCGATGCTTGAGCAGACGGTGCCCGGCGTGGTCAATGTCTCGACCGTGAGCGAGGTCGCGGTCGACGATCATCCGCTGCTGCGCGATCCGTTCTTCCGCCGCTTCTTCGATATCCCCGGCCGCCAGCGCAGCCGCGAGAGCCAGAGCCTGGGCTCAGGGGTCGTCATCGATGCCGCGCGCGGTCTGATCCTGACGAACCACCATGTGGTGCGCGCGGCCGATCAGATCCGCGTCACCTTCGACGACGGCCGCCGCCTCGACGCCGAACTGGTCGGCTCCGATCCCGAGACCGACATCGCGGTGCTGCGCGTCGACCCGAGCGCGCCGCTGACCGAGATCCCGCTCGCCGATTCCGATGCGCTGCAGGTCGGCGATTTCGTCGTCGCGATCGGCAGTCCGTTCGGGCTGGCGCACACCGTCACCTCGGGCATCGTCAGCGCCCTCGGCCGCACCGGGCTCGGCATCGAGGGCTACGAGAGCTTCATCCAGACCGACGCGTCGATCAACCCGGGCAACTCCGGCGGCCCCTTGGTCAACCTGCGTGGCGAGTTGGTCGGGCTGAACACCGCGATCCTCGCCCCTGGCGGTGGCAATGTCGGCATCGGCTTCGCGATCCCGACCAACATGGTCAGGATCGTCGCCGAGCAGATCCTCGAGCACGGCACCGTGCGTCGCGGGCGCTTCGGCGCCAGCGCCCAGGACATGACACCGGAGCTGGCCGGCGCGCTCGACGTCGAGATCTTTCGCGGCGCGGTGGTCTCCGACGTCCAGCCGGACTCGGCCGCCGCCGAAGCTGGCCTGAAGCCGGGCGATATCGTCACCGCAGTCGACGGCCGTGCCATCGCCAGTGCCGGCGATCTGCGCTCGCGCATCGGGCTGCTGCAGCCAGGCACCCGGATCAGGCTCGACATCATCCGCAACGGCAAGGAGCGCCGCCTACAGGCGGTGATCGAGGACCCCTATGCCGACTTCGTGCATGGTGAGACGCTGAGCCCGGCGCTCGAGGGTGCGCTGATCGGCGAGGGCGTGCGGCGCTCGCACCGCACCCGAACCCGGGTGGTGATCGTCGGCCCATTGCGCCCCGGCAGCCCGGCCTGGCAGAACGGTTTGCGCGAGGGCGACCTGATCCTGCAGGCCAACCGCGAGGCCGTCGCCCGGCTCGACGATCTCGAGAAGGCGCTACGCAGTGCCGGCGGTCTCTACAGCGCCCAGGTTTTTCGTGATGGCCAGCTCCTGTTGCTGGCAAGGCGCTGAGGCGTCCATTGATGCGCCCAGAGGGTGCAACCAGTCCAGAGGTTGCGACCAGTGATGAACCCAATGCTGCGATCAGCGATCACCAATGCGCCAGCTGAGCCTGTTCGAGGTTAGCGACGAGCCACAGGACCCGCAGCTCGACAGCACCCGGCGCGAGCACGGGCGGCCTACCCCGGGTGAGCGGCCAGACCTGTGCTCGCCGCCGGGATTATCCGAAGCCGATAGCCCTTCGCAGCTCAGGATCGTGACGGATGGCGGCTATCCGCAATCCCGCGTCACCGCCAATGCCGAAGGGGACCCCTCCGACCCGCAGGCCATTGTGCGTCCCTCGGGCCGGGAGACCCTGCTCAATGGGACGGACTTCGGTGCGACGCCGAGCCCCGACCTCCTTTCAATTGCGCAGTCGCTAGCCCACGCCTTGGAGAACGGGCTCTACCTCGGCACCTCGTCCTGGTCGTTCCCGGGCTGGTCGGGGCTCATCTACGGGCAGCCAACCGCCAAGACCAACCTCTCGCGGCACGGCCTAACCGCCTATGCGCAACATCCGCTGCTGCGCAGCGTCGGTGTCGATAGCGGCTTCTATGCGCCGCTGGACAGCGCACGCCTCGCGCGCTGGGCGGCGCAGGTTCCAGCCGGATTCCGCTTTCTGGTCAAGGCACCGGCGCTGATCACGGACCGTTTCCGGCGCGCCGAGCGCGGTCGGCCGGCCGGGCCCAACCCGAGCTTCCTTGATGCCGAGCGCGCGCTCGACATCGCCGTTGGTCCACATCTGGAGGGGCTCGGCGACAAGGCCGGCGTGCTGCTGTTGCAGTTCCCACCGGTCGGCCGCGACGGCTGCGCGCAGCCGCGACGCTTCGCCGAGTCGCTCTATCGCTTCCTGCAACGGCTGCCGAAGGGGCCGGTCTATGCGGTCGAGCTGCGCGATCGCCCGCTGCTCACGCCGGACCTCGCGGCCGCCCTCCACCACGGCGGCGCGGTGCCGAGCCTCGCGCTGCATCCAAGGCTACCGCCACTGCTGGAACAGCTGAGCCTGTTCGACGCCAATCGCGCAGACGGTCCGCTCGTGGTGCGCTGGCTGCTGCGCCGCAATCGCCGCTACGACGAGGCGCGCGAGCGCTATGCCCCGTTCGACCGTCTGGACGAGCCCGATCCCACCACGCGGCAAGACCTTGCTGTCGCGGTCGCCGCCGCGCTCGGCGAGCAACGTCCGGTGTTCGTCATCGCCAACAACAAGGCCGAGGGCTCGGCGCCGCTGACGTTGATCGAATTGGCCCGAAAGCTCGCTGCTGTCTTCGGCCATTCCGCCTGAGCGCCAGGCACAACACACCGAAAGGATCAGTGCCGAGGGGCGCGTCCTGTCCGCAGGTCAGGACGCATGCCTCCTGTGGACTGCGCAGATGCGAGCGACCCTGACGGATCAGGCGGAGGGAAGGCGTGGACGAGGGGATGGCCGGTTGGCTAGATGCGCAAGTCCCCCGTCACGCCCGGGAAGATAGAGACTCGGCGTTGCCCTTCGGGACCAAACAGGTTGATTTGGCCATCCTCAGCCAGAGTCCAAACCTCTTGGGCACCATAGCCTAGGTAAATGCGGATCTTGTCTTGGATCTCAGTCGGCGAATTCGATGGTGACAAGATCTCGATGCAGAGCTCGGGGGCCTGGGGATAGGGCGTGGTATCACCGTGCTGCCGCGAGAATTCCGGGGACATCCAAACGACATCCGCGACTTTGACCCCGGCGTGGGTGCCAATCGAGCATTCGGTGGCAATCTCGCCCTCGGCGAACGTCCGCGAAAGCAGTTGAACGAGCTTCGCCTGTTGGATGCCGTGACGGTTTGAAGCAGGACTCATCACGATCCTTCCCAGCGCGTCGAGCTCGATCTTGTAAGGAAGGTCGTGCAGGCTTGGATCATTGAGGACATCAGACCATTGCATCGCGTACAGCTCCAGCAGAGGCTGTGAAGTGGCTACCTGGTGCCAAGATGATGAGTATAGCGGCACCAGCAGCAAGACCTTAGCCCCAACTGCAGCGGCCTCTCGCTCCAGGAGTTGGAGCGGCTGGATTGGTCACAGATCGATCCGTCGGAGCGGATCGCGTTGTTGACCCAGGCCGGGCGGTTCCCGACACCAGAGACGCCCGACATTGCTGCGTTGACCGGGGCCGGCTCTGAGCGCAGTACCGGAGCACGGTTGGTCAACCACCCAGCGTCTCGACCTCGAAGCCCACCACGAGGCGCTGCTCGCGGCTGAACTCGACGCCGATCAGGTGGACCGGCTGACCGCCGGCGCGGTACTTGTCGGCATAGCCGCGCGCCTGGAGCTGCTCGAGCGCGCGGCCCTCCGGCGCCAGCTCGACCACCTTGAACTCGAACAGGTAGACCTGTCCGTTGAAGCGCAAGGCCAAGTCGAGCCGCCCGGCGTTGCTCGCCTCCTCCGGCGTCAGATCCAGCCCCAGGCTGGCGAAGTAGGCATAGAAGACGCTGGCGTAATAGCCCTCGTACTGCGCAATCGGGTTGTTGCGATGCCAGTCGTGCGGGATGCTCGCGAAGAAGGCAGTGAACAACTGCTCGAGACCAGCGAAGTCGTTCGCCAGCAGGCACTCGCCAAGCTGCGTCTTGTTGGCCAGGGTCTGCTGGCCATCCGGGGTCCAGCGCCGCAGCAGGCTATTGTTCAGGCTTTGGTAGACCTCAAGATTTGGATAGCGCAGCCGGTAACGGTACTCGCCGAAGAACTGCTCTTCACGGGCAATGGTCAGATAACCTGTCTGCCACAACAGCGCCTCGGTACTAATGTGCTCGACATCGAAGGCCGACAGCAATTCGGTATCGGCCTGCAGCTGGCCGAGCTGAGGCAGCCAGCTCTGGCGCTCGGTGAGGCAATCGATCAGGAAGCTCGGCGAGCCAGTCTCGAACCACCAGGAGCGGAACTGGCGTCGATCGAACAAGAGCAGTACGTCAAACGGATTGTAGACCGCCTCGCCAGTCCAGTTGTAGCCGTTGTACCAGGCGCGGATCTTGTCGCGATCCAACCCGTCGAGCTCGGCCCCGAACACGCGGTCGAGGTCGGCCTCGGTATAGCCGCACAGCGCCGAATAATCGGCATCGACAGTGATGTCGCTCAGATTGTTCAGCCCCGAGAACAGACTGACCTTGCTGAACTTCGACACCCCGGTGAGGAAGGCAAAACGGATGTGGGCATCAGCGCCCTTGATCACCGAGTAGAGGTTGCGGAGTCCATCGCGCATCCCGCGTGCGATCTCAGGCTCGCGCAGGTTATCGAGGATCGGCTTGTCGTACTCGTCGATGAGCACCACCACGCGCTCGCCGGCCTTGCTATGCAGGCTTCGGATCAGCTCGCCAAAGCGCCCAGCGATGCTGTTGGCGGTGGTTTCGACATGCAGTCGCATTTCCTGTTCGTGCAGGAGTTCGTTGATCCGCTCGTCGAGCTGGACACGGGTCTGCAGCACGCCTTCGGCGAAGCTCAGGCGGATCAACGGATAGCGGCGTGACCAATCCCAGCGCTGCTCGGCCTCCAACCCTGCGAACAGGTCCCGGCTGCAGCTAAACAGCTCGGCGAGGGTATCCAGGAACAGGCTCTTGCCGAAGCGGCGCGGGCGCGACAGGAAGTAGTACTTGCCCTCGTCGATCAGCCGCAGCGCGAAGCCGGTCTTGTCGACATAGTAGTAGCCGTCTTCGCGGATCTCGCGGAAGGTCTGGATACCGATCGGCAGGCGCTTACGGGGCATGATCCGATGATTCGGTGGATTGCAGCTGACCCAAGTCTAGCCTTTGCGCCGCGATTCGCGCAGCGCTCCGCAGGCGCTGCATGCGCGCACGCCGGAATCCTCCAATACCGGAGACGGACGACTCACGGGCGATGGAGCCATTGCCCCTGATCGCAGGACGGAAGGCGAGGGACAGTCAGCGCCGACGGGCTCGTCCTATGAGGAAGTCAGAGCGGATGACGATAACCTCGCCTCGGAGCGGGGGTTGATCCCAGCCTTGCTCGTGCGATCCAGGCGCCACAATGCCACATCATGTTGAACATACGCGAATCAGCGATCCGGAGACATATGCGCAGCTCACCGGAGCGCGCCATCAACCGCGGCGCTCCAGCCAGCGGCGCAACCGATCAACGGCCTCCTCCAGCCGCTCGACAGGCGCCGCGTATGAGAAGCGCAGATGCTCCCGCTGGCGATAGGCGCCGAAATCGCGCCCTGGGGTTAGCGCCACGCCGGTCTCGGCGAGCAGCTCCGCGGCGAGGCGTTGGCTGTCGTCGGTGAGACGGCTCACATCGGTATAGAGGTAAAAGGCACCGCCCGGCGGAATCGGGATATCAAACCCTAACTGACGCAGCGCCGGCACTAGGAAGTCACGGCGCTCGCGGAAGGCATCGCGGCGCCGCTGAAGCTCGGCCCGGGTCGCGGGCTCGAACGCGGCCAAGGCCGCATGCTGGGCGACAGTCGGCGCCGAGATGAACAGGTTCTGGCACAGCCGGGCGACGGCGTCTTCATAGGCCGGCGGCGCCACCAGCCAGCCGAGACGCCAGCCCGTCATGCCGTAGTACTTCGAGAAGCTGTTGACGATGAAGACATCGTCGCCGTCATGCAGTGCCGTGCGCACCGGCGCCTCGTAGACCAGCCCGTGGTAGATCTCGTCGACCACCAGGGTCCCACCGAGCGCCCGGACCTCGGCGGCGATGGCCGTCATCGTCTCCGGCGCGATGACGCTGCCGGACGGATTGGCCGGCGAGCCGAGTAGCAGCGCGCGGGTGCGCTCTCCCCAGCGCTGCCGGATCATCTCCGGCGTCGGCTGATACCCGGTCTCAGGCCCGCACGGCAGGCCGACCGGAACGCCGCCAAGCAGATGGATGAAATTGGCGTTGCAGGGGTAGCCGGGATCGGCGAGCAGCACTTCGTCGCCCGGGTCGAGCAGGACCGCGAACGCGACCAGCAAGGCCGCCGACGAGCCCGGCACCACCGCCACCCGCGCCGGCGCAGGGCGCGCTGCGACCGGATACTGCTCGGCGATCAGCGCGCGCAGCTCAGGTAGGCCCTGCGCCGGGGTATAGCGGGTCTCGCCGGCGGCGAGCGCTGCCTGGGCGCGCGCGACGATCAGCTCGGGCGTCGGGAAATCCGGCTCACCGATCTCCAGATGGATGATGTCGTGCCCGGCCTGCTCCAGCGCCTTGGCCTTGGCCAGCACCTCCATCACATGGAAGGGCTGGATCACCGCCATCCTTTGGGCCAAAGGCGTTGCCATCAGTGTGTCACCACGTAACCAATACGCACAGCAGACGCAAAAACCTGCGAGCTGCCCGCCGGGAAGACCAACCCCGGCTACTTAGGCCAGAGCCAGGTCTCGACATCGCTGACTGGCGCGCTGCGCTCGAGTTGCTGCAGGCCCTTGACGCAGCGGACGATGAGCCAGACCACCCAGAACAGCAGAATCAGAAAGCCGATGAAGACCGTGCTCAGCAGCATGCCAACGAGCACATAGAGCAGCCCGATCCAGAAGGTCCGGATCTGAAAACGATAATGGCTGCGCAGCCAGTCGGGGCTATTCGGCTGGTAGACGTAGGCCATGATCACGCCGATCAGACTCGTCACACCAACCACGATGCTGACCAGATAGAGGATGTAGACGACCTTGGCGTTGGACACCAACGAGGCGTTGGGATCAAGCTGATTCATCGGCTGGTTGACTCCTGCTTCGATAGGAACGATTGGCGGTGCTGCGCAAGCCGTTTGCACGGCGGCTTACCCCTTGCCTTAGCTGAGGCGGCGACCATTGCCGATTCCGCACTCGGTCGCAAGCTGCGGCCCGGTTCGGCATGGGGCTCGGCATAGCTGGACGCCATTCGTCGTGCGCCGCGGCCCGTCGTCAAGCCCCTGCAATCAAGCGGCTCGTCCCGCCCATGTAGCGCTGCAGTGCTTCCGGCACCGCGATACTGCCATCGGCCTGCTGATAGTTCTCGAGCACCGCGACCAGGGTCCGACCGACCGCGAGCCCCGAACCGTTCAGCGTGTGCAACAACTCTGGCTTGTTGGTCTCGGGATTGCGCCAGCGCGCTCGCATCCGCCGTGCCTGAAAATCGCCGAAGCAGGAGCAGGACGAGATCTCGCGATAGCGCTGCTGGCCCGGCAGCCAGACCTCGAGGTCATAGGTCTTGACCGCCGAGAAGCCGAGATCTCCGGTGCAGAGCGTGACCACCTGATAGGGCAGTCCGAGCCTCTGCAGGACCGTCTCGGCATGGCCGGTGAGCTGCTCCAGCGCGGCGAACGAGTCTTGCGGGCGCACCGCTTGCACCAGCTCGACCTTCTCGAACTGGTGCTGGCGGATCATGCCGCGGGTATCCTTGCCGTAGGAGCCGGCCTCGCTGCGGAAGCAGGGCGTGTGCGCGACCCATTTGCGCGGCAGGCTCGCGGCGTCGCAGATCTGATCCCGCACCAGGTTGGTCACCGGTACCTCGGCGGTCGGGATCAGATAGAAATCCCGGTCCGGCCCCGGCACTCGGAACAGGTCTTCTTCGAACTTCGGCAGCTGCCCGGTCCCTTGCAGGCTGTCGGCATTGACCAGATAGGGCACGTAGGTCTCGGTGTAGCCGTGCTCTTGCGTATGCAGATCGAGCATGAACTGGATCAGCGCCCGGTGCAGCCGCGCCATCGGTCCGCTCAGCACCGCGAAGCGCGCCGCGGTCAGCTTCGCCGCCGCGTCGAAGTCGATCCAGCCCGCCGGCACGCCGAGGTCGACGTGATCCTTGGGCGCGAACGTGAACGCCGGTGGCTCGCCCCAGCGCCGCTCGATCCGGTTCGCGCGCTCGTCGGCGCCGTCCGGGACGCTCGCATCGGGCAGATTTGGGATGCCGAGCGCGATCGCGCGCAGCTCCTGCTGGATCTGATCGAGCTCGTTGTCCATCGCCTTCAGCCGGTCGGCGAAGGCCGCGACCTCGGCCTTGATCGACTCGATGTCCTCGCCGGCGGCCTTGGCCTTGCCGATCGCCTTGGACTTGACGTTGCGCTGGTTCTGCAGCTCCTGGACCTCGCCCTGCAGCGCCTTGCGGCGGGACTCCAGCGCCTCGATGCGCGCGCGCTCGAGGGTCACCCCGCGGCGCGCGAGCTGCTTGGTTACATGGTCGAGATCACCGCGGAGCAGTTTCGGATCAAGCATGATGTCGTTTTCAAATCATCGGTTTACGGGGCGCGATTCGCCGACAACCTCGCAACCTGCGCTGCCCAGCGCTGTACGAGGTCGGCGCGTGCCGCTCATCATCGGCGGCCGTGGCGATATCGCACTCGACGCCCACACCCCCGCCCCTGATCCTGATCCTGATCAGCGCGCATCCCAGGCGGGATCATCGCATTCAACGCTCACGCTCCAGGAGACGATGTGGCTGGGCTCGACGAACGCCTTGATCCGATCGATCGCGATCCGGGCTCGATCCGGGCGGTCGAAGAACTCGAGCACGAGCGGAAGGTCGGTGGCAAGGTCCATCAATCCGGCGCTGTGGACCACCCCCGACGCGCCAAAGCCCGCGACGCCGCGTGTCACTGTTGCCCCCAGCACGCCAAGCTCATCATGCAGGCATTTCAGCAGTGACTTCAGGCCGCGGTCCGACTCGGTGAGATACACCCTTACCATCGTCGCCCAAACAAGCCTGCTCTCGCTACCCTTTTCGGGATCGGTCGGTGCCGCGGCCTCCGCCTCAAGATCACTCATAACAGCCTCGCTATGACGATACCGCCCCAACAGGCCAGCAGGCAGATCAGAACGCTTGCAAGGATGTTTAGCAACGCTCGAAGGGGCTCGCCTTGCTCGACCAGGACCAGGGTCTCGAGCGAAAAGGTCGAAAAGGTCGTGAACGCGCCGAGAAAACCGACGATCACCGCTGCACGCAGCTCTGGCGCCAAGGGCCCCCGTTCGAGCAGTAGCACGAACAGCAGGCCCATCATAAAAGAGCCCAGCGCATTCACGGTCAAGGTGCCCCAAGGAAAATCGCGCCCGAGCCAGCGATAGACGCCGTTTGATAGCCCGAATCGCGCAACCGCGCCAAGCGCACCACCCCCGGCGATTGCCAGGATCTGCAACATCCCCGCTCCGCTCTGTCTGCCCAACGATTGATCGGATCTTAACCGAGCTCGAGACGCCGACCAGCCTCCTGCCGAAATAGACCCAAAGCACGTCAATGCTCGGCACGGCAGAGCGGAGGGTCGGGTGACGGCGAGCGGGGGTGTCGACGGCATGGATGCCGTCGTCAAGCCTCCAGGGATGGATTCACGGCATCCCCCCATAACTGCCCCCAGCGCTGTGACACGACCCGGAGCGGTCGAGGAAAACCGAAAATCGGTTTGCGATGGGTATAACAATGATGATTGCTCAATATCTGTCTCGACTCCTTACTTTGTTGGCTCGCGCTGATGGAACCTGTCCACGACAGCGTCCAAGATCAGCCTGAGCTTTTCGTTGACCACCCCGTTCGCTATCGCTACTCTCAGCTGCTGGTTCCGTCTTTAGAAGCCTCTCCGCTATCGGGAGCTGTGGCTCCGAAGTCCATTGTCTTCGATTCAACCGTCCATGCTCTCTGAGAAGTGCCCCCGATGCGGAAGCACCAACGTCCGCCCTTCCCGCTGGAAGGCCTCAGACCCGAAGCGCCAGAGCCTCCCGCTATTCAGCCGATTTTACCGCTGCCGGGACTGTCGTTCACGATTCCCCGCTCATGATCGCTTCCTGATATTGGCCGTGGGGGGCGGCGTTCTCGCCCTGATCTTGACGGTCGGCGTCCTCACTTGGGCGGTTCGCTACCAACCGGCTACGGCCGAGCCTGAAATCGCCGACGTCGCTCAGGGTCCAGAGGCCGCTGAAGCCGCCGACACCGAGCAGGCGCTCGACCCAGCTGAACGCCATTATCGCAAGGGCCTGGATCTGCTTCGTCGCTCCGCGCAGCGGGGTGCCCGTTCCGCCTTGCCCAGCGCAGCGGAATGGCTGCGCCGAGCGGCCGAGGAAGGCCACGGCCGAGCTCAGCTCATGCTTGGCGTGCTGCATGAGGACGGAAGCGGTGTGATCCAGGATTATGAGCAAGCGCTCGAGTGGTATCGCGTTGCAGCCATGCAAGGCGAGACGGTTGCGATGCATCGGGTGGGATCGATGTTGAGACGAGGTGTCGGCGCCGACAAAGACCTCGTCGAGGCCTATGCCTGGTGCAACATCGCTGCAGCGCGAGGCCATCGGGAGGCCGCGATCGACCGCGATCAGATCGGCAGCCTGCTCTCTCCCAAGCAGATCAAAGAAGCGCAGGAGCAATCCAGGACCTTCGATCAAGAGCTGCCCTACATCGTCGCGAAACCATTCACGCTTCCGGCCGGCTTGTGAGCTTTTGCGGCGGCCTCCCGCCGCCTCGGTGGTCCTTTCCTGGCCTTGAAGGCCTAACAAAATGGGCTCTGCGGCGAAATGGCTCAGGGGCTTGCTCGAGTCAGGCGGCTGTTCTGATAGGGCCTCTTAGTCCAGGCCTTGGCCCGAATCCTTGCCCTGCTGCCGCTGCCGCTGCCGCTGCCGCTGCCGCTGCCGCTGCCGCTGCCGCTGCCGCTGCCGCTGCCGCTGCCGCTGCCGAAAAGGCGGTCACAGATCGACACTCAGGTTCTCGTTCGCGACCTGCCGCTTGAGCTGCTGGCGCCGCGTCGGGCGCCAAGGCAGCGGGCTCATCAGGTTCGTCCAGCCCCATCGCAGCCACCCGATCAGGCGCCACGCGAGCCAGAGCGCCCACGCCAGCATCAGCAGACGATAGGCCCAGATCGGTGCCGAGATCACGGTCACGGCGGTCGTCTCGCCCGGTTGACGATCGAGGTACCACTGCAGCTGGCTCGCGGTGGAGCCATTGCCGGCGATCTGCATCGCCGGCGCACCCAGCAGGCCCTGCTCCAGCGCCGCCAGCAAGGCGATCAGCGCGGCGATGCTGAGCAGCACCAGCCCGATCTGGGCCAGGTTGAAACGCCACGGCTGCACATCCTCGCCGAGCCGCTGCCGCCAGCCGAGCGCGAACAGCCAGAGCACCACCAGGGCGCCCATCCAGGCCGGCACCTGACTCAGGCCGACAGCGAGTAACAGCCAATCGACGAAACCGAGCGGGGTCTGACGGGATCGCGCGAGCAGCCAGGCCAGCACGGCCAGCGCAATGAGCAGTGCCCAGAACTGGACCGCGGGTCCGATCCCGGCTCCGCTCGTCCACAGGACCCAGCGATCGTTCGGCAGACGGACCTGCGTCTCGGCGTTCACCCCGGCGATGCCGAGGTCAAGCCCGGCGGGTCGATAACGCCAGGCGAGGCCGTCAGGTGTCCGCCAGCCGATCTCGATCCGCTGAACCCCGGGTACGAGCGGCAGCTCGAGCACCGGCGCCTGAAGCGACAGCGGTCTCGAGCGCCCGTCGACCTTGAACAGCGTCAGTTCGGCGCCGTCCGGAAGCCTGAGCGGGTGACGACCGCCGCGGGTGCTGCGAACGACGAGCTCGAGCTGGGCCTCGGTCCATCGGCGCCCCGGCGTGACGCGATAGAGGCTTCGGTCCAGCGTCAGTTGCGGCCCTGGCACGCCAACGGGCCGCCAGAGTCGCAAGGTGAGCTGTTCGCCGGGCCAGGGACGGTAGACCCGCAAGCGCTCCGTCTCGGCTTGCGTGGCCTGAACGGGCGGTAAGCCATCGGCCTCCAGATGCCAGAGCGGGCTCACTGCAAGACGCCACTCCTCGCTGAGGCGCGAGTCCTCGCTCGCCGACAAGGTCAGCCGGTCGACGGCCTCTAGGGTCGAGCTCCATTGCATCGCCCCTTGCCTCGAACCCAACGCGATCAACGCCCCCTCGGCATTGACGCGCACGGCGTCGGTCGTGACCGACTCACCCTCGATCAATGCGAGCCTGAGGCTGACCGGCCCATCCGCCGGCGAGAGACGCTCGACCCGGGTCTCGATCTGCCAGTCCAGCCCGAACCTCAGGGTCCGCGTGATGCGCAGCAGCGGCGGAAAGCGATCGCTCTCCGGAGCGGACCTAGCCCCAGACGCCGCATCCGCCGGATCGACATCTTGCGCCGTCGGGGCGCGGCTGAGCTCCAGTTGATCATCCGGCACCCCGTTCGCCTTCAACCCGTTCAACTGCCATGGTTTCGTGAGCCGGGCATCGACCAGCCGCGGGCGCAGCGGCAGCGGCAGCACGACGGCATCCGACGCCGGCAGCGGCCCGCTGAGCTGCAGCAGATGCCGGCCCGCCGGAAGCGGCAACCACAACGCATCTCCCGACCGCCGCAGCCGCTGCCAGGGCTCGCCGTTGAGTCGGATCAGGGCCGGCATCCAGCCTTCTCGCCCGCCCGGGACGGGCAATGCGACCGGAGCCGCGGCATCCACGGCGAGCACGAGCTGAAGCTGCTCCCCAGCGACCATCAGCTGCATGCGCGCAATCTCGGCGCAGCGCGGCACGCAGTCGGCGGGCTCCAACAGCCGCTGCTCGAGCGCCTCCAGCAACGCCGGCGGCGGAAAGCCTGCGTGTGGGGCGGCCTCGGTCTCAGCGGCTGCAGCGGCATGGCTTGCACCGGGTTGCATGGTCAGCCAAGCACCGCAGGTCAGGACCGCGACACCCAGCATCGGCCGGGCGGCGTCGCCCAAGCGGCGCGGCAAGTGGTCCGTCAAGCGCAGCGCCAGCAGCGGGACCAGCAGCAGTGCGAGCAGCGCCAGCACGAGCGAGCCGGCGGGTGGCAGCAGCCAGAGATCGACCTGCTGACCGGCGGCCAGTGGACCGCTCCAGCCGAGCTGATATTGGCGCCAGCTCCAATCGGGCACACCCGGGCCGGTCTGCAGCTGGGCATTCGGGTCGAGCGCCGGCAGGCGTTTGGGTAGCGGGCTGGCCGGCGCCGGCAAGCTCGACGGCCCTGCGCCGCCGAGGGCGGAGACCTGCGGCTGCGCCGCGTCTGCTTGCAGCTCGAGCTCGGAGCGGTCTGCTCGCACGGCGCCGGATGTCCGGCCGGTACCCTGCGCCATCGTCCCGTCCCGCGGCATCACGAGCCCGACCAGGCCGGCACCCTGTCGGTCCAACTGCGGAAACAGCCCGTCGCGCATTTCGGTCACCAGGAACGGCACGGCGATCACCGCCAGGCCCAGTACCGCCGCCCCGAAATAGACCTGCACCAGGCTCAGGAGCCAGCCTGGGCCGCGAAGCCTCGGGGCGTCATCGGTCTTCGCGCTGCGTTGCGCGCGCAATGCCCGCAACAACGCCGCGGCCAGGATCAGGTGCAGCCAGGCCCAGCGTGGCGCGCCCGGCTCCTGCCAGGTCAGCACCAGGGTCGCGAGCGCCAGCAATCCCCAGCCAGCGCCCCAGATCCGTGCCACCGCCAATGCCGCGACCAACACCAAGAAGATATCGAGCAAGGTCCAGCAGCCGAGCCAGCTATCCGGCAGATTATCGACCCCGCTCACGGCGAGCAGGTCCCAGCCCGGTGGAAGCACCAGCTCGGCACTGGCCTCGGTCAGCGGCAGCGCCCAGCCGGACGCCGGCAACGTCTGCGGGATCGCGATCGGGCCGGTCTCGAGCCGGGCGTCGGCGGTCATCGCGAGCGGCCCAGGACGCACCTCCACCCCTTCCGGCGCGCCGGGCTCCGGCAAACGGGTGATCAGGCGCGGCTCGTCGTCGACGCGCACCTGACCGAGCGCCATCGACGGCTCAGCTTCCAGACGGCTCCGGACCTCGAGTCGGCCCGACAACCGATCCCGGATGCTGAACCCGGAGCCGTCGAAGTCCAACCGCAAGGTTCGGTGCAAACGCACCCGGTCGGTGCCCGCCGCCCCTCGCCGCTGTTGCTCGAGCCGCAGGGTCTCGCCAGACCGCATCAGCAGGGTCGGCAGCTGCCGCCAGTCGTCGGGGATGCGCGCCTGGCGCGGGTCGATCGGCTGACCGCCGTGAAGGGCAACCTGGCGCAGGTCCGGCCTTGCCGCGAATACCCAGACCTCCTGCTCCGGCCACTCGGCGCGCGGCGCCGGCTCGGGCTCGGGCTCGAGCCGGCGCTCGGGCAACCGCAGCGCGTCGACCGAACCCGGATGATGGGTCTCGATGCCCAGGAGCCAGCGGCCGGGCCGCACCTGGACCTGCAGGAAGGCCGGCTCGTCTGCGTCGGGCTCCCGCTGCGCGGCGGGCTCGTCGCCGCGCGCCACGCGATCAGGCGCCGCGGCGGGGTCTGGCGCGGGCTCAGAGGCCGTCTCCGGAATCGTCGCAGCGCCGGCTGGAGCACCGGTTCCCGGGCGCGTTGACGCTTCACCGTCGGCGCCAGCTCGGGGGCGCCCGCGAGCGCGATCCTCGGGCCGGACCAGGCGGGCCGGCAGCGGGCTCTCGAGCTGCAGCGGGATGCCGCCGGGCAGCAGCACCGGCCCCAACAGAACCTCACGCGGCGGGCCGGCAACGTCGAGCATCAGGCGCGTCTGCACCCGCAGCGGCACCCCGTCCTCGATCCGCCGGGCAACCTCGAGGCTCAGACGCTCCGCCTCTCCGGTCTGCGGCCGCGGCGGCTGACCGCCGAGCCAAAGCCCGCCGCGATGTTCCCCGCGGCCCTGGTCCCCACGGCGCTGGTCGAACCGCAGCGGGGCCACCGGCTCGCCGTCGAACCGCAACGAGATCAACGCGATCTCGGGCGGCAGCTTCAGCACGTCCGGCGGACGCGGCCAGGCGAAGCGTCCCCTGATCCGGCTCTCGCCGGACTCGACGCGAACCGACGGTCGGCCGTCACGCTCGACGACGGCCGCCGGCCCGCCGTCGATGCTGACCTGTTGCGGCCACTGACCGGTACCGCCGGGGAGCGGGACCCAGTGCTCGGCTTGCATTGTCCAGGTTTGTTCGAACTGTCCACCGTCAGTGTCGAGATCGAGACGCAGAAGTCCCGGCCAGGCACAGACCCGCTCGCCAGCGCCCGCGCCATCGAGCGAGCAGGCCCGCTCGTCATCATCCTCTAGCACCCAGTCGACCCAGGGCTCCAAGGGAGCAGGGATCGCAGCCGGCTCGCCGTTCGCGCCAACCGTCGCGACTAAAGCCACTACCGCAAGCAGCAGGGTCAACGCAGTGCGAAGCCACGGGCTCAAGGATCGCTGAGTTTCCATCGGGCGTGCTCCCGGCTCGAACGGAGCGGCGGTACGACCTGTCGTCTGGATGCTAGAGGGTCTCTTTCGAGCGCACAACTGTCCGGCGACGGCAAACGATCTAGCCAGGTTATCGGCGAGGCGGCCGGTCCTTGGCGGCCGCCTCGTCCAGCTCAGCGAGGCGCGCGAGCTTCTCCTTGATCCGGACCTCGAGGCCGCGCTCGACCGGCTGGTAGTAACGGCGCTGAGTCATGCCGTCCGGGAGGTAGCGCTCGCCGGCCGCATAGGCGTCCGGCTCATCATGGGCGTAGCGGTAGGCGTGGCCGTAGCCGAGCTCCTTCATCAGCCGCGTCGGCGCGTTGCGCAGATGCACCGGCACCTCCAGCGAGCCGTGCTGGCGGGCATCCTTCAGGGCTTGATTCCAGGCGTTGTAGACCGCGTTGCTCTTGGCCGCGGCGGCCAGGTAGACCGTGGCCTGCGCCAGCGCCAGCTCGCCCTCGGGGCTGCCGAGCCGGCGCTGAGCCTCCCAGGCATTCAGCGCCAGATCGAGCGCGCGCGGATCGGCGTTGCCGATGTCCTCGCTTGCCATTCGCACCAATCGCCGCGCGATGTAGAGCGGATCGCAGCCGCCGTCGATCATGCGCGCGAGCCAGTAGAGCGCGGCGTCAGGCGCCGATCCGCGCACCGACTTGTGCAACGCCGAGGTCTGGTCGTAGAACGCGTCACCGCCCTTGTCGAAGCGACGCACCCCACCCTCGACGACTTGCCGAGCAATCTCCACGCAGATGCGCCCGGGCTCGGCTTGTCTAGCCGCAAACGTGGGGTCAGGACCGGGCGCGGCGTCGGAACCCGCCTCAGGTTCGGCGCCGGTTGTGACCGGCGCGCCGGCTGGGTTATCTGCGACATCGGTGGCGAGGTCGGCGGCGAGCTCGAGCAGGTTCAGCAGGCGCCGCGCATCGCCATCGGCCGCCCGGGCCAGCAGCGCGCGGGCCTCGGGATCGATGGCGAGCGGCTCGCGGTCCGCGCCCGCAAGGCCGCGCTCGGCATCGGCGAGGGCGCGATCCGCAAGACGCTCCAAATCCGCGGCCTCGAGCGGCTTCAACGGATAGATGCGGG
>JAAAOQ010000003.1 GCA_009908845.1 Gammaproteobacteria bacterium | reverse complement strand
ACCTCGATCAAAAAGGTTTGCGAGAACCTCGATGCCGAGCCAGGCTCAATCGTGCCTGCTGTGCCTGCTGTGCCTGCTGTGCCTGCTGTGCCTGCTGTGCCTGCTGTGCCTGCTGTGCCTGCTGTGCCTGCTGTGCCTGCTGCCGGCCTGCTGTCGTGCTGGTCTCGCCAGACCAAGCGGCTATCGAGCAAGCGGAAGCGACCTTGCTTCAGAAAGAAGTCCAGCGCGGCGATATCGTCGCCTCGCATCTTGTCCAGGCCGAGCACGCGCACCTGGCCATCGCGGCCTCGAGCCACCTGGATCTCGGCGCCGACCAGGGTAATGGATTCAATCCGAGGGCGCTGCGCCGCCAGCGATGCGAACGGATCGATCTCGACGCGCAATGCGCGCGTCCTAAGTAGGGCCTGAGGGTTGGACTGACCGTCAGAGGCCGGCGCGAGCAGCTGCGCATCGCTGAAGGCGAGCTCAGGGGAAAGACCGCGCAAGCGCAGCGCCAAGGAGCCGACCTCGACCTCAACGCCGAGGGTCGCAGCGAGGCGTGAGATCACCGCCTCACGCAGCCCTTCTGCGTGCGGCAGCAGAAGCCGTGTCGCGAGCGATAAGATCGCGAACAGGATCAGTGCGCCGGCTGCGACCGTTACAAGGGCGCTTGCAAGCCTATGGAGCGCACGCGTCATCGGGTCAGTCGATGCATCGCCTCCGGCCTAGATCAGGACGACGTCGTAATGCTCTTGAGTGTAGAGCGATTCGGCCTGCAGCTTGATCGGCTTGCCGATGAACTCTTCGAGCTCGGCGAGATGACCGGATTCTTCGTCGAGGAGACGATCGATGACCTCCTGTGATGCGAGCACCAGCAGTTGCTCGACCTCGAACTGGCGGGCCTCGCGCAGGATTTCGCGAAAGATCTCGTAGCAGGTAGTCTCGGCGGTCTTGAGCGAGCCGCGACCGCCGCAGCAGGGGCAGGGCTCGCACAGGATGTGCTCGAGCGACTCGTGGGTGCGCTTGCGGGTCATCTCGACCAGGCCGAGCGCCGAGACCTCGGTGATGTGGGTCTTGGCGTGATCGCGCGCGAGGCACTTCTCGAGCGCCCGCAGCACCTGCCGCTTGTGCTCCTCGTCGGTCATATCGATGAAGTCGATGATGATGATGCCGCCGAGGTTGCGCAGCCGCAGTTGGCGGCAGATCGCCTGCGCCGCTTCCAGGTTGGTCTTGAAGATCGTCTCCTCGAGGTTGCGGTGACCGACGAAGGCGCCGGTGTTGACGTCGATCGTCGTCATCGCCTCGGTCTGGTCGATGACCAGGTGACCGCCGGACTTGAGCTGGACCTTGCGCTGCAGGGCCTTCTGGATCTCGTCTTCGACGCCATAGAGGTCGAACAGCGGCCGCTCGCCGCCGTAATACTCGATGCGGTCGACGATCTCGGGGATGTACTTGACCGCGAACGGCCTGCCCTTGTCGACGGTCGCGCGTGAGTCGATCCGGATGCGCTCGACCTCCGGGGTGACCAGGTCGCGCAGCGCGCGCAGCGCGAGCGGCAGATCGTCGTGGATCAAGCCGATCTCGCTGCTGTTGTCGCAGCGCTCCTTGATCCCGCGCCAGAGCTTGGCCAGGAACGCCATGTCGCGGCACAGGTCCTCGTCCTCGACGGTCTCGGCCGCGGTGCGGGCGATGTAGCCGCCGACCCCTGCGTGCTCGTCGACATAGGCCTGCAGGATCTCGCGCAGCCGCTTGCGCTCGTCGTCGTCCTCGATCTTCTGCGAGACCCCGGTATTGCCGAGGCGCGGCATGAAGACCAGGTAGCGCGAGGCGATCGAGATATTGGTCGTCAGCCGCGCGCCCTTGGTGCCGAGCGGGTCCTTGACCACCTGCACCAGGATCGGGTCGCCCTCCTTGACCAGATTGGTGATCTGCTCGCTTCGGGCCTCACCGTCGGCGGTGATGATGTCGGAGGCGTGCAAGAAGGCTGCGCGGTCCAAGCCGATCTCGACAAAGGCCGCCTGCATGCCGGGCAGCACGCGGCAGATGCGGCCGCGATAGATGTTGCCGACTAGACCGCAGCGCTCGGCCCGCTCGATGATGATCTCCTGAACGACACCGTTCTCGATCACCGCCACTCGCGTCTCGGGCGGGGTGACGTTGATCAGGATCTCTTCGCTCATGGGGTGGGCGCAGTGGGCGCGGTCGTCCAGTTCATCGATATCGACCTCGTGACTCGCGATCCTGGTTGGCTGAATGGCGGATGCTGCGTTCGGTCGCAGCGGGGTAGCCGGGCTCTGGCGGTGGCCATCGGTGTCATTGGTCGACGGAACCGAAGGCCGGCCCGTCCGAATCCTATGCAATTCGGTGCGAGCTTTTCCGAACAATCGCCTAGGGTCAAAGCACCTCGATCCCCTGCTCGCGCAATAGGCCGGCGGTTTCGTACAGCGGCAGCCCGACCACATTGCTGTAACTGCCATGCAGGGACTCAACGAACATGGCACCGAGCCCCTGTATCGCGTAGGCGCCGGCCTTGTCGCGCGGTTCGCCGCTTTCCCAGTACGACAACGCCTCACTGGGTTCGATCTTACGCATCCGCACCTCGGTTCGGCTGAGGCTCTGGCGTTGAGACGGCGCTCTGGCGCCCTCGGGGCCGACGGCAAGGACGGTTACTGCGGTCAGTACCTCATGCGTGCGCTCGGATAACAAGGCTAGCATCGACAGTGCCGCTTCGGCATCGGCCGGTTTACCGAGGGGGCGGCCGTCGATGACGACCGCGGTGTCGGCGGCCAGCAGTGGCCCGGTCGGAGTCTCGGGCAACCTGGCCCAGCCTGCCTGGGCCTTGGCTGCGGCAATTCGGGTCACATAGGCATCCGGTGCTTCATCCGGGCGGGGCGTCTCATCGATTTCGGCAACGATCACAACGGGGCTGAGGCCGAGCTGCTCGAGCAGCCCCAATCGCCGCGGTGATTGCGATGCGAGATAGAGCTGCAGCGGGTTTGGCCGCGGCTGGGGCGACTGCGGAGGGGACGATTGCAACGGGGACGATTGCAATGGGGACGATTGCAATGGGGACGATTGCAAGGGGCTGGGCTCCATTGCAGCGGCCTGCATTGAAGCCCTGTCCTGCGCTGGGTCCTTGCCGTCTGATGAAGAGGATCGATTTGAGCTCATTGCGCTCCTCGATGGTAGGGGTGGCCCTGGAGGATCGTCCAGGCACGATAGAGCTGCTCGGCGAGGACCACGCGAACGAGTCCGTGAGGGAATGTCAGTTCAGAGAGCGACCAGCGCCGCTCGGCGCGCGCGAGGCAGCGCTCGTCGAGGCCCTCGGCACCGCCGACCAGCAGGCTGACGTCCCGGCCGCTGGCCAACCAATCCTCGAGCTCGGATGCGAGTGCCTCGGTGGACCAACTGCGGCCGCGGACATCGAGGGCGATGGTCAGGTCAGTCGCCGGGGTCGTCTTCAACAGTCGTTGGCCCTCGATCTCCAAGATCCGCTCGCGCTGCGCCTTGGAGGGCTGTCCACCCTGTCCGCGCTTGCCGCGAACGGCGGGCTCGATCTCGACCAGCGTCAGGGCGCAGCTCGGCGGCAGCCGCTTGGCATAATCACTGAACCCGGCGTCGACCCAGGTCGGCATCCGCCGTCCAACGCTCAGGATTTGGATACGCATCTCAGATCAAGTCCAAGCCAGGGTGCTATTTTTCGAAGGGCTAGAAATCAAGACTTGTGAAACCTTGTCAAGTAAGCGAGGATTGTCCTTGTTTTACATGACAATCGCTGGAGGCTGCATTGCGGGATCATGACTAGGCTGCCGACACCCTGCCCCGGCTCCGCCCACCGTCTGCGGTACGCGCGTAGCCCGTTGTCTTCGCATTTCCTTCTCGTCCTCGTGCTGCTCATTGCGACCGTGCTCACCGGTTGTGCCGGCGGTGGAGGGTTGCGCGGTGACGGCCTCAAGGCGATGGACTACAGCGCCTCCGACACCTTCCCAGTGCCGGATGCGATTCAGCCCAATGTCGACTTCTGGCGCAAGGTCTATGGCGTTTGGAGCCGCTCTGAGGTGGCCTTCCATGATGACGAGCACTTGGGTGTCGTCTATGAGGTTGCTGAGCTGCCCGGCGCGACGCGTGAAGGCTATACCAACGAGCAGCGGAATTGGGTGAGGGCGCGCAAGGCCATGTACCGAGATCAGCTGCGCGCGCTCGAGTCGAAGGTTCGGCGTGGCGCGCGTCTGAGCAGCAGCGACAAGGCGCTGCTCGCCAAGCTCGAGCGCGGCGCCGGCCGTGATGCGGTCTATGGCGCCGCCGACCGGGTCCGCAGTCAACGCGGCGTGCGCGAGCGATTTCGGCGCGGCCTCGAGATCAGCGGCCGGTATGACGAGCATTTTCGTAAGACGATGCGCGCTCGGGGCGTGCCCGAGGACCTCGCCTATCTACCGCATGTGGAATCCTCGTTCCAGACCCATGCGCGCTCGAGCGTCGGCGCCGCGGGCATCTGGCAATTCATGCCGGCGACTGGGCGCGACTATGGGATGCGTGTCGATCGCGTGATCGATGAGCGGCTCGACCCGATCACCTGCGCCGACGGAGCAGCCCGTTATCTGTCGGCAGCCCATCGCCTGCTCGGCAGTTGGCCGCTGGCGATCACCTCTTACAATCACGGCAAGGGTGGGATGGCCAACGCCAAGGCCCAGCACGGCAGCGACATCGGCAAGATCGTGAAGCGCTACAAGGGCCGGGCGTTCGGGTTCGCGTCTCGGAATTTCTATGCCTCGTTCGTTGCCGCCCGGGAGGTCGCCGAGCATCCGAAGCGCTATTTCCCCGAGGGGATTCGCTACGAGGAGCCCTGGTCGAACGAGCGTATCGTGTTGCGCAGCGCGATGCCGGCCGAGCATGTGGCGCAACATTACGGCATCCCGACGGCCCGTCTCGGCAGGCTCAATCTGCACTGGCGCGAGCCGGCGCTGAATGGTCGCTCCCGGTTGCCGGGTGGCACCACGGTCTGGCTGCCGGCAGGCAGCCTGACGCGGGTCGCCAGTCTGCCTCCGGCCTACGACGAGCGTATCCGTGTCGCGTCGACAGCAGCGACGCTTAGCACAAGCTCTGGCTCCAATCCTGGCAAGGCCTCCGCCGAGCGCCGCCAGGCGAGCGGTTCGCCTGTGGCGAGCGCCGCAAGCCCCACGGTCGCCG
This sequence comes from Gammaproteobacteria bacterium, assembly GCA_009908845.1. Lineage (GTDB taxonomy): Bacteria > Pseudomonadota > Gammaproteobacteria > Chromatiales > Chromatiaceae > Lamprobacter. The sequence continues at coordinate 26,340 of JAAAOQ010000003.1, read as the reverse complement.
AGCCTGCGGCGAAACCGGCGCCCAAGTACCACGTCGTGAAACCCGACGAGACCCTTTATCGGGTCGCGGTCAGCAACGGCATCTCGGTCGAGAAGCTTCGGCAGCTCAATCGGCTGGGGCCGAACGAGAATACGATTCGGGTCGGTCAGAGGCTTCGCGTGAGCGGTTGACGGAGCGGGCGATGCTTGAACTGACGCTTGAACCGGCGGCTGACCGGCGCGCGGGTCGGGCACGAGCTTGTCGCGGATGACCTAAGCTGCCCAGCAGAACGGGTCTTAAAGCTTTATCAATCATGACGTTGCGTGAGTCACGCGGGCGGTTTCGAGAAGGCATCTAAGGCGCTTGCTCGTTCTGAGCTGGGCCTGACCCGGGCCTGAATCGGCGCACCTGGCGACAGAGGTCGCGGTGAGTCGCCGTTTTGGTTGTTGGCCGATAGCGCAGTCGGAGGTACTGCTCGACGATGGCCGCGGCCGATTGCTGCAGATCGGGCCGCGCCTGCTGTATCCGCTCGAGGTAATGGAGCGGGCCCTCGTTGCGCTCCGGCGGGAGCCCGACGCGGGCGAGTCGGCGGCCGAATTGCTGCCAGCAGCGCTGGACCGGGTCGCGGGGTCGGGGCTGGCGCGCCAGTGTGAGGACCCAGGCCAGCATCACGGCCGATCCGCCAACCATCATCAGGACCGCCAGGCCGTACTCGCGCAGCGCCCCGAGCCCGAGCCGATCCAACAGCTGCAGTTGATTGCGGCTCGAGAACCCGATTACCCAGTTCTTCCAGCCGGAATCGAACGCGTCGGCCAGGAAGCGGGCGCCGCGGATCAACCGGCCTAGTGCGCTCGTCTCCTCGATGCGGAAGCGCGCCGGTGCGGTGCGTCCCAGGGTGTCGAACCGCAGCTCGCGCTCGATACGGTCGGCGGCGATGGCCGCGGTCGGGTCCACCCGCACCCAGCCTTGGCCCTCGAGCCAGACCTCGGCCCAGGCATGGGCGTCGGATTGCCGGACCAGGTAGTCGCCGCTCAGCGGGTTGTATTCGGCACCGAGATAACCGAGCACGATCCGCGCGGGGATCCCGGCCAGCCGCATCAGCAGCGTGAAGCTCGAGGCGTAGTGCTCGCAGAATCCGGCACGGGTCTCGAACAGGAACTGATCGGCCGGGTTGTCGCCGAGCGTTGGCGGCAGCAGCGTGTAGCGGAACGGCGCCCGATTGAAGAAGTCCAGCGCCTGTTCGACGACCTCGGCCGGTGAGGCGGACTGCTTCCGCCAGCCGTCGACCAGCGCGCGCATGCGCTCGGTGACATTGGGCGGCAGCTGCAGGGCGGCCCGCTCGTCCAGTGCGGAGAGCCCGGTCATCCGATAGTCGACGACCGAGCTTGCGCGGTACAGCCGCAGATCGCTCACCGGCCTTGCAGCGAGGAGCTGGAAGTCCTCGGTGAGCCGGGCGCCATCCGGCAGCTGGGTCGGCAGCTCGAGGGCGAACAGCCAGTGCTGATCGGTTGGCTCCAACAGCACGCTATAGCGGATCGGCTCACTGATGAGCGTTCGGGTCGGTATCCGGTCGGTCGCCGATCCGGCGTCCGTTTGCTGCTCGGGACGTGGCAGCCAGCGCTGGCCGTTCGTGCGCCAGAGGACCGGCCCGCGCCAGTACATCGCGTCGGTGGGCAGGCTCGGCGGTGAGTCGAAGCGCACCCGGAAGGCGTCCTCGCCCGAGACGATTAGCTCACTGATGGAGCCCGGCTCGAGCGAATCCGTGAGCCCGGTCACGCCGCGCTCGTCGCCGAGCTCAAGGTCCCACAGCGGTGCGTCGAGCCGCGGAAAGAACACGAACAGCACCAGAGCGAGGGGCACGGCCTGAGCAGTCAAGACAAGTGCCAGACGACCCGCGGCGCGCCAATCGGCGAGCCGGTGTTCCGGGTGCACCGAAACGCTGAGGTCGGCCAGCAATGCGACCGCGCCGATCAGCATCAGCATCATCCAGGCCGCAAGCCAAGGGGATTCGCCGAAAAGGAATTGGATCACGAGCAGGAATCCGAACGTGACCATCAGTACCCGCAGATCACGGACTGTGCGGCTCTCGAGGCGTTTCAATGCGATCATCGACAGCAGCAGCGCGCTGCCGGCATTCTGGCCGACGAGCGAGTGGTAGGCGCCCAGCACGAGCAGTCCGCCGAGCAGGGTCAGGGCGAGCAGTAGCCACCGGTTCGGCTGCAGACGCGGCCAACGGACTATCGCGGCGCTGATTCCGAGCAACGCGAGCACGAACAGCCCGATCTGCAGGCGCAGCGCGAGCAACAGTGGTAAGGCGCCGAGCCCGAGCAGTGCCGTCGCGGCGCTGAGCTGCCAGGCATCCGGGCGATGACTGCGGTAGCGGTCGCCGCCGGTATTCGGTGGTTCGGCGACTCGATCCGCCCGGTTCTGCTGGGGGGCCCCGTGGGAGCGTGGCCAAAGCCGATACGAGCGTCCCTGCGGCCGATCTCGGCGCTGGCTGATCCGGTTTCGTGCAGCCATCTCGAGCCAGCTCAGGCTGCTGCGCGAGGCGTGCTCGCCGCTGACTCGAATTCAGCCGGATAACGGGCCAGGGCCTCAAGGCACCGACGCTTGTGATGCTCGCCGCGGCCAGCAGGGATGACCTCGGTGCCGAGTCGCAGCCCGTACCGTAACGGTCGGGCCTCCGCATCCAGTATCTGCCTGGTCAGCACAGAGAGCCGCTGCTCGAGGTTGCCGCGATGCTGATGCAGTTCGAGCTGCACCTCGGCCGCCTGGTCGCCGGCGAACTCTTTGGTGACCAATCCGCGCTCGCGGGCTAGGACCTTCCAATCGATCTGCCGCGGCGAGTCGCCGGGGCGGTAGCCGCGTGAGCCGATAAAGTCCTCAGCGCCGCTGTCTCGCGAGGCCTCGGCCTTGGCTTCGATGCGATGATCCGCTGTGGTGCCGAGCCCGGGCGGAGGCGCTCTTGGCGCCGGTGCAGGATAGACCAAGACCTGCGCCGGGGTCCGGGTCCAGGCCCAGGCACGGAACAGACCGAGCGGGTGTCGGGTCTCGATCAGGAGCTCGTCGATCTGTACCGGTCCGCGATGGAACGTCGCAACGCTGACGTCGATCTCGGCGTGAGCGCTGGCGGGGATCGGACCGCAGCCGCCGCCGCGCAGGCAGACCTCCCCATGGTAGCGGCCGCGCTGATCCCAGAGCTCGACTCGGAAGCGAGCTTGCTGGCCGCAGAAGACCGGCTCGGCGTCGGCGCAGCGCACCGATAGCCCGAGCAGGTTGTACCAGCAGTGGTGCAAGCTCGCCAGCGCGATGCCGGCCATCAGGAAGGTCAGGAACAGGCTGAGGTTGTTCTGGTAGTTCAGTGAGCCGAGCAGTGTCGCGAACAGCATCGCGCCGAACGCGAAACCGGTCGCGGTCGGCAGGATATAGATCCGACGCGGGTCGATCGTGGCGACGCCGTCGTCATCATGAGGGCAGCGACGCATGAGACCGTCGAACCAGACCTCTCGTCGCTTGCTGGCCAAGGGTGCTAGGCGATCCTGAGCGCCACGATCAAAACGGCCGCTCGACTCGCGCAGCCTCTCGATTTCGCCAGCCGCAGGGGACGTTCTGCTCGAAGGTTTGCGGCAGGCGTCGCTTGTCCGCAGTCGAGTCAGGGCGCGGCTCAAAGCGGATCACCCGCAAAGTCTTCGACATCTTCTTCAAGCGCCTCGGGGTAAGCGGTTAAGGGATCGAGACGGCATCCAGAATTTGAGCTGCGGCACTCGGATCGGTATAGGGATCGCCCTCTTCACCTTGTGTGAGGCGGTGTGCGACCACGGCCGGCAACACCTCCTGGATGTCATCGGGGACGACGAAATCGCGCCCATCGATGAGCGCGCAGGCCTTTGCGGCCCTTAGCAGGCCAATGCCAGCGCGCGGCGAGAGTCCATGGCGGAAACGACTGCTCGCACGCGTATAATCGAGGATTCCCAGGCAGTAATCGATGATCGGCGGTGCGGCATGAACCCCCTCGAGCCTTGCCTGGGACTGAACGAGCGTCTCGGCATCCATGAGCGGTTCCATGCCGGCGACCATCGCGCGTCGATCTTCTCCGGCGAGCAGCATCCGCTCTTGGTCCTGGCTTGGATAGCCGAGCGCGATCCGGATCAGGAAGCGATCGAGCTGCGATTCCGGTAGCGGAAAGGTGCCCACCTGATGCGCTGGATTTTGCGTCGCGATCACGAAGAACGGTTGCGGGAGACTTCGGGTCTCGCCCTCCGCTGTGACCTGGCGCTCTTCCATTGCCTCGAGCAGCGCGCTCTGCGCCTTCGGGGTCGCGCGATTGATCTCGTCGGCCAGTACCACTTGGGCGAAGATAGGGCCAGGGTGGAAGCGAAACTGCTCGGCGGAGCGGTCGTAGATGGAAACGCCAAGCACATCTGCTGGCAACATATCGCTGGTGAACTGGATGCGCGAATACCGGAGCCCGAGCAGCCGGGCCAGCAGATGGGCGAGCGTGGTCTTGCCGACGCCGGGCAGATCTTCGATCAGCAGATGGCCGCCGGCGAGCAGGCAGACGAAGGCCAGTTTGAGCTGGCGCGTCTTGCCGAGGATGACCGAGCTGGCGGTCTCGACGAGCGGAGTAAAGGGGTTGAGCGCTGGCGAAGCGCCGACAGGTTTGAGCATAGCGATGGGTGAGCGCTCAGGCCGTCAGGGGTGGCTCGAATCTTGGGCCGTTCCGCAAATGATAGGGGTCGATGCCAAGAGGAATCCGGATCATGTTGGCAGAACAGCACTACGAGGTCATCGTTGTCGGCGGTGGGCATGCGGGCACCGAGGCCGCGCTGGCCGCGGCGCGCGCGGGCGCCCAAACCCTGCTGCTGACCCATAACATCGAGACGATCGGACAGATGAGCTGTAATCCGGCCGTCGGCGGGATCGGCAAGGGTCACCTGGTGCGCGAGATCGATGCCCTCGGCGGGCTGATGGCCCATGTGACCGACCGCGCCGGCATCCAGTTCCGGGTGCTGAACCGGCGCAAGGGCCCGGCGGTGAGAGCGACCCGCGCCCAGGCCGATCGGATGCTCTATCGCGCTGCGGTGCGCGCGGCGGTAGAGACGGCGCCGAATCTCGACTTGTTCCAGCAGGCGGTTGACGACCTGCTGCTCGAGTCGACCGGGCAGGGCGAGCGCGTCATCGGCGTGCGCACGCAGATGGGGCTTGAGTTCCGGGCGCGGGCGGTGGTACTGACGGTCGGCACCTTCCTCGGCGGCCGCATCCATATCGGGCTCAGTCATTATCAGGGTGGGCGCGCCGGTGATCCGCCGGCTAATGCGCTGGCTGAGCGTCTGCGCGCGATGCCGTTTCGGGTCGAGCGGCTAAAGACCGGCACGCCGCCGCGGATCGCCGCGCGGAGCATCGACTACAGCCGTTTGGACGAGCAGCCGGGGGATACGCCGGTGCCGGTGTTCTCCTATCTCGGCAGCGCCGATCAGCATCCGCGGCAGATCAGCTGCCATATCGCCCGGACCACGGAACGCACCCACGAGATCATTCGCGGCGGGCTGGCGCGCTCGCCGATGTACTCGGGCGTGATCGAGAGCATCGGGCCGCGCTATTGCCCGTCGATCGAGGACAAGATCGTGCGCTTCGCCGACAAGGCCTCGCATCAGATCTTCGTCGAGCCCGAGGGGCTGACCAGCGGTGAGGTCTACCCGAACGGGATCTCGACCAGTCTGCCCTACGACATCCAGCACGCGTTGGTGCGTTCGATCCCGGGCTTCGAGCAGGCCCATCTGACCCGGCCCGGCTATGCGATCGAGTACGACTTCTTCGATCCGCGCGATCTGGCGCCCTCGCTCGAGACCCGCTATGTCGCGGGGCTTTTCTTTGCCGGCCAGATCAACGGCACCACCGGCTACGAGGAGGCCGCGGCCCAGGGGTTGCTGGCCGGGGTCAATGCGGCGCGGCAGGTCAAGGGGCTAGAGCCCTGGTCCCCGCGGCGCGACGAGGCCTACCTCGGGGTGCTGGTCGACGATCTGATCACGCGCGGCACCAACGAGCCGTACCGGATGTTCACCAGCCGTGCTGAGTATCGGCTGATGCTGCGCGAGGACAATGCCGATCTGCGGCTGACCGAGACCGGCCGCCGGCTCGGGCTGGTCGATGATGCGCGCTGGCAGCGGTTCGAGGCCAAGCGCGAGGCGATCGAGCGCGAGCAGCAGCGGTTACGCGGCTGCTGGGTCCGGCCTGGAACCGAGCTTGCCGCCGAGGTCGGACGCCGCACCGGTGAGCAGATCAAACGCGAAGTGCGGGCCCTGGAGCTGCTCGCGCGGCCGGCCGTTGACTATCAGGACCTGGTCGCCTGCGAGGCGATCGGTGATCCGCTCGGGGTCGCTGCCAGCCAGACGGCCGCAGAAGGGGGTGCGTCGCCGGCACCGCAAGCCGATGCGGTCGACCCTCTGCTGCGAGGCGCGGGCGTGGCCTCGAGCGAGGACGTTCAAGCGGGTGTCTCGAGTGGCGCCCGCGCAAGCGCCGTGCGAGGTGCTGAGTCGGTCCATTCGGATGCGCTCGCGATTGCGGAGCAGGTCCAGATCCAGGCGACCTATGGTGGCTATCTGGCTCGGCAGCTGAGCGAGATCGAGCGTCAGCGTGGTCAGGAGGCGCGCGTGCTGCCGGTCGATTTCGACTACGAGACGGTGCGCGGGCTCTCGGCCGAGGTGACCGAGAAGCTGCGCCGGGTGCGGCCGGCAACGGTCGGTCAGGCGGCCCGCATCCCTGGGGTGACGCCGGCGGCGGTCTCGCTGTTGTTGATCCATTTGAAGCGGTTGAGTGCGTGAGTTGGTATTGGCGCGGTGTCTGGTCCAATCTTGAGAGGATTTGCGTTGCCGAGACGAGATGAAAACGGGGTGATCGAGCCGGCGGCGTTGCGGGCGCAGCTGGATGCGGGGCTGGCGGCGATGGGGGGCGAGGGCGCGGGGCTGGATGATGCGGCCCGGGCGAAGCTGGTGGACTATGTGGGGCTGCTGGCGCATTGGAACCGCGCGTTCAATCTGACTGCGGTGCGTGATCCGGGCGCGATGGTCCCGCGCCATCTGCTCGACAGTCTTGCGGTGCTACCGTGGGTGGCACGAGGGCCGGTGCTGGACCTCGGCACCGGGGCCGGGCTGCCCGGAGTGCCCCTCGCGATCGCGCGGCCCGGGCTCGCCTTCACCCTGTTGGACAGCAACGGTAAGAAGACGCGTTTCGTGCAGCAGGCAGTGCTTGAGCTGGGGTTGACGAATGTTGAGGTGGTGCAGGAGCGGCTGGAGACATACCGTCCGGCGCGCAAATTCGCTACTATTGTCGCGCGTGCGCTGGCGTCTCTGCCACAGCTCATCGCCGGCGCGCAGTCTCATGCCGCCAGTGATGGTCGTCTGTTGGCCCTGAAGGGCCGTCTGAGCGAGGATGAGCTCGCGGTGTTGAACGGATGCAACGACCATGCTGCGCCCCAGAGATCAGCAGCCGGCTTCGGCAGCGAGCAGCGCGCCGATCTCCCTTTGTGCCATTCCCTCACCGTTCCTGGAATCGACGGCGAACGGACCCTGATCGAGGTTCCCTTCGGTAGCAGTACCCATGGCTAGCATCAAAACCATTGCGATCGCCAATCAAAAGGGCGGCGTGGGCAAGACCACGACCGCGATCAATCTGGCAGCCTCGCTGGCAGCGGCGGGGCGGCGGGTGCTGCTCGTCGATATGGACCCGCAGGGTAATGCGACCATGGGGATGGGCGTCGACAAGAACGCGCTCGAGGTCACCGGTGGCGATCTCCTGATGGGCAATGCCGCGTTCGCCGACTGCGTCGTGCACCTGGAGGCCCCGGCGCAAGGTCTGGACCTGCTTCCATCCAACGGCGACATGACCGCAGCCGAGGTCGGGCTGATGCAGTCGTCGCAGCGCGAGCGGGCCTTGTCCAAGGCCCTCGCTGGCGTCTCCGATGCCTACGAGATCGTCATCGTCGACTGTCCGCCGTCGCTGAACATGCTGACTGTCAACGCGCTCGTGGCCGCGGACGGGGTGTTGATCCCGATCCAGTGCGAGTACTACGCCCTCGAGGGGCTGTCCGCCTTGCTCGAGACCATTGAGCAGATTCGTGGCAGCCGCAATGCGGCATTGCGCATCGAGGGCATCCTGCGCACGATGCATGATCCGCGCAACAACCTGGCGAATCAGGTATCGACGCAGCTCGTGACCCATTTCACCAATGAGGTCTATCGAACGATCATCCCGCGTAATGTGCGCCTGGCCGAGGCCCCCAGCCACGGCCTGCCAGCATTACTCTATGACCGAGGGTCGCGTGGCTCGATCGCCTATCAGGCACTGGCGAGCGAGGTCTTGCGGCGTCGCGCGCGTCAGCCTGAGTCGCGACCGAGTGCCGCCTGAGCTCAGCCCTAGCCTGGAGTCTTGGCGGCGATGACCACGTCAAAGAAGAAGGGGCTCGGCCGTGGGCTCGATGCCTTGCTGGGTGGGGCTCGCGAGCTCGGTGAGCAGGACGGTAGCGAGGCCGGCGATGCCGCCGCCGCATCCGGTGCCGGTGCGGTGACGCGGCCGGGGCAGGGCGAGGCGGTTCGCGAGCTGCCGGTCGAGCAGATCCAGCGGGGGCGCTACCAGCCTCGGCGTGGCTTCGATGAGGACCGCTTGCGTGAGCTCGCGGACTCGATTGCCGCCCAAGGCGTGATACAGCCTGTCGTCGTGCGTCCGGTGGCCGGGGCGATGTATGAGCTGCTCGCTGGCGAGCGGCGTTGGCGAGCGAGTCAGCTCGCTGGCCTCGAGCAAATCCCGGTCGTCGTGCGCGAGGTCGATGAGCGGGCAGCGCTCGCGATTGCGCTGATCGAGAATATCCAGCGTGATGATCTCAACCCGCTGGAGGAGGCCGGGGCCTTGCAGCGGCTGCTCGACGAGTTCGGTCTCAGCCACATGCAGGTCGCCGAGGCAGTGGGCAAGTCCCGCAGCTCGGTGACCAACCTGCTGCGCCTGCTCGAGCTCGAGGGGCCGGTCAAAGGGCTGCTCGAGGATAACCGCCTCGAGATGGGCCATGCGCGGGCGCTGCTCGGCCTGCGCGGTCAGGATCAGGTCAACGCTGCGAATGAGGTCGTGCGGCAGGGCCTCTCGGTACGCGAGACCGAACGTCTGATCCGACGCTTCCAGGCCGAGGAGGAAGGGTCGGAAGGGGTCAAACCGAAGCCCGCGCCGGACCCGAACATCCGTCGTCTTCAGGATGATCTGGCCGAGCGCCTCGGGGCGCGGGTGGCGATTCAGCACGGCGCCAAGGGTACGGGGCGCCTCGTGATCAACTACAACAGTCTCGACGAGCTCGATGGCATCCTCGCCCATATCCAGTAGCGGCAGGCCGCTGCCGGGCTGATGGACTCGGGTCGATGCGCCCGTGCTCATAGCCGCTCCGGCCGGTTGGTGCCGTGATCTGAGCGTGGGATCAGGGCCTCGGCCAGTCACATAGGCAATCTCGATGATCAGTATCGATAGCCTGCATCGGTATCGGCTCTGCTGCAGCCAATGAACCCAGAACTAGTTTAAGTTTCAATGACTTGCTTGGGTGCGCGGGCACGGAAAGGGTGATGCTGGCGCAGGCATTCCGTGTTTCGGTGCACCTGAATCGGTCTATCGGCGTTGACCGGTATATTCAACGGAACTTATACTTCGTCAGCTTTAGGAGGGCGGCTCATTTCATTCCGATTGGACAGCTTGACCCCGCCGGATCGTGTGCAGCTGAAGCGGTTGCTGATCTGGCAGGCTGCCGTGGCAGTCATGGTCAGTGCAGCTGCAGTTCCTTTTGGTATGGACGCGTTGCTCGCCGCGGCGATTGGCGCTGGCGGCTGCCTCCTCGCGAATTGGTACTTCGCATTTCGTGTGTTCCAGCGCTACGAAGCGCAGGAGCCAGGGAGGCTGCTCGCGCGCATCTATGGCGCCGAGCTCGTCAAGATTGTCATTGCCCTTGCTGTTTTCGGCCTGGCGTTCGCCACGCTGGACGAACTGAACCCCTTGGCGCTGTTTGGTGCCTATCTCGCGGTTCAGATCGTCCCGGCACTATTTGCGCAACGTCCGGATGCACGCTCGAATAGCTAAGAAGAGACCTCATCGATGGCCACTGCAGAGCTTACCGCCAGCGACTACATCCAGCACCATCTCACCAACCTGACATTGGGTTGGCTCCCGGACAAGGGTCTGGTCTTCGCCCATAATGCCGAAGAGGCTGCGGCGATGGGCTTCTGGGCGCTCCATGTCGACAGTCTGCTCTGGTCGATCGGTCTTGGTGTCCTGTTCCTGATCGGTTTTCGCAAGGTTGCCGATAGCGTCACGTCAGGCGTGCCCGGGCAGGCGCAGAACTTCATCGAGTGGATCATCGATTTCGTCAACGAGAACGTTCGTGGCTCCTTCAGCGCCAAGAACGATATGGTCGCGCCGCTCGCGCTGACCATCTTTGCCTGGGTCTTCCTGATGAACCTGATGGACCTGGTGCCGGTGGACTTGATCCCTTGGGCCTTCGGCCAGTTCATGGGGCTGTTCGGTGCTGATCCGCATCACGTCTTCATGCGTGTCGTGCCGACCACCGATCCGAATATCACCTTCGGGATGGCGATCGCGGTCTTTTTCCTGGTGCTCTACTACAGCGTCAAGATCAAGGGCGTGGGGGGCTTCGTCGGTGAGCTGACGCTGCACCCGTTCGGAAAGTTCGGCCTGCCGGCCAACCTGATCCTCGAGGGAATCAGTCTGCTATCCAAGCCGCTTTCGCTCTCGCTGCGACTGTTCGGCAACATGTATGCGGGCGAGATGATCTTCATCCTGATCGCGCTGATGTACGGCCATAACATCGTGCTCAGCCTTGGCGGCGGTGTATTGCAGCTGGCCTGGGCGATCTTCCATATCCTGATCATCACGCTGCAGGCATTCATCTTCATGGTGCTGACCATCGTCTATCTCGATATGGCGCATCAGACCGATCACTAAACCTTCGCTTCACTCAACGCTCTCCTGAGGGGAAAACAATGGAAATCGCACAAGCTCTCGTTTATGTCGCAGCCGGCCTGATGCTCGGTCTCGGTGCTATCGGCGCCGGTGTCGGTATCGGTGTCCTCGGTGGCCGCTTCCTCGAAGGTGCCGCCCGTCAGCCCGAGCTGATCCCGATGCTGCGCACCCAGTTCTTCATCGTCATGGGCCTGACCGACGCGCTGCCGGTTATCGCCATCGCGATGGGCTTGTATGCGATGTTCGCCCTCTGATCTCGTCTCGTCCCGGACGGACAGCACCGCTCACCGCGCGTCCCCCAACGAGGCAATAGGATGAACATCAATCTGACACTGATTAGCCAGATGATCGCATTCGCGGTCTTCGTGGCCTTCTGTATGAAGTACGTCTGGCCGCCGATCATGAAGGCGCTGGACGAGCGGGCGACCAAGATCGCCGAAGGTCTGGCTGCCGCCGAGCGCGGGCAGCAGGAGCAAGAGATCGGCCGTCAAAAGGCGCTCGAAGAGATGAAGGCGGCAAAAGAGAAGGCCGCCGAGATCGTTGCGCAGGCGCAGAAGCGCTACAACGAGGTCATGGATGAGGCCAAGCGTGATGCACAAGGTGAGGCCGATCGCATCCGCAACGCGGCCCATGCCGAGATCGAGCAGGAGACCAATCGGGCGCGCGAGGAGTTGCGCGAGCGCATGGCGACGCTCGCGGTGGCCGCCGCCGAGAAGGTCCTTGAAAAAGAGGTCGACGCCAGTGCCCATAAGGCCCTGCTCGACTCGTTCGCGAAGCAGCTTTAGGACACGCTGATGGCCGGAGACAGCACAACCATCGCGCGCCCCTACGCCGAGGCCGCCTTCGAGGTGGCCCGCGCCAGCAGTGCTCTGGATACTTGGTCCGATGCACTGAACAGGCTCGCAGCGATCGTCGCCGATCCACAGGTCGCGTCGCAGATCGGTAATCCAAATCTCAGCGACAAGGCCTTGCTCGACCTGATCTTCGGGGTTGCGGGCGAGGGGTTGAGTGCTGAGGTCCAAAACCTGGTGCGGCTGCTCGCCGAGAACGAGCGTCTCGCCGTGCTGCCTGATCTCGCGCGTCTGTTCGATGCGCGCAAGACCGCGGCCCAGGGGGTTCGACACATTCAGATTCGCAGCGCCTACGCGCTCTCGGATGCCGAGCAGGACAGCCTGAAAGGCACGCTGAAGGGGCATTTCGGCGCCGATGTGGAGCTGACGGTGGAGCAGGACCCCTCGTTGATCGGCGGTCTCGAAGTCCGCGCCGACGACGTCGTCATCGACGGCTCGGTGCGCGGCAGGCTGCAGCAGCTGGCTAACGAATTGCAATTCTGAACTGGACACCGCCATGCAACTCAATCCCTCCGAGATCAGTGATCTCATCAAACAGAAGATCGAGCAGTTCGACATCAAGACCGAGGCCCGCGCCGAGGGAACGATCGTCAGCCTGACCGACGGCATCGTGCGCATCTACGGGCTCTCCGATGCCCAGTACTACGAGATGCTGGAGTTCCCGAACAACACCTTCGGGTTGGCGCTGAACCTGGAGCGCGATTCGGTTGGCGCGGTGATCCTGGGCGACTACACGCACCTCTCCGAGGGCGATTGGGCGCGATGCACTGGCCGCGTGCTCGAGGTGCCGGTTGGCGAAGGATTGCTCGGCCGCGTCATCGACCCGCTCGGCAACGCCCTCGATGGCAAGGGGCCGGTCGAGGCGGCGGCGACCTCATCGATCGAGAAGATCGCTCCCGGCGTCATCGCCCGGCAATCGGTCGATCAGCCGATGCAGACCGGTCTGAAGGCGATCGATGCGATGGTGCCAGTCGGTCGTGGTCAGCGCGAGTTGATCATCGGCGATCGCCAGACCGGCAAGACCGCTGTTGCGATCGATGCGATCATCAGCCAGAAGGGCACCGGCGTTAAGTGCATCTACGTCGCTGTCGGCCAGAAGAACTCGTCGGTCGCCGCGGTCCAGCGCAAGCTCGAAGAGTTTGGCGCAATGGAGCACACGATCATCGTCCACGCCGGCGCGTCCGATTCGGCTGCGTTGCAGTTCATCGCGCCCTATGCTGGCTGCGCCATGGGCGAGTACTTCCGCGACAAGGGCGAGGACGCGCTGATCGTCTATGACGACCTCACCAAGCAGGCCTGGGCCTACCGTCAGGTCTCGCTGCTGCTCCGCCGCCCGCCGGGCCGTGAGGCCTATCCTGGCGATGTCTTCTACCTGCACTCGCGGCTGCTCGAGCGCGCGGCGCGCATCAACGCCGATGAGGTCGAGAAGCTGACCAACGGCGAGGTCAAGGGAAAGACCGGCTCGCTGACCGCGCTGCCGATCATCGAGACCCAGGCCGGCGACGTCTCGGCCTTCGTGCCGACCAACGTGATCTCGATCACCGATGGTCAGATCTTCCTCGAGAGCGACCTGTTCAACGCCGGCATCCGCCCCGCGATCAATGCCGGTCTCTCGGTCTCGCGTGTCGGCGGCTCGGCGCAGACCAAGATCATTAAGAAGCTCGGCGGCGGTATCCGCCTGGCCCTGGCCCAGTTCCGTGAGCTGGCCGCATTCTCGCAGTTCGCCTCCGATCTCGACGAGGCCACCCGCAAGCAGCTCGAGCGCGGTGAGCGGGTTACTGAGCTGATGAAGCAGCTGCAGTACCATCCGATGAGCGTGGCCGAGATGGCGGTGTCGCTGTTCGCGGCCAATGAAGGCTATCTCGACGATGTCGAGGTCAAGAAGGTGGTCGACTTCGAGCGCGCGCTGCAGAGCTACATGGCCAGCAGCCATAAGGGCCTGCTCGACGAGGTCAATGCGTCGGGCAAGTACGACGATGCCGTCCAGAAGGCGTTCCACGAAGCGCTTAAGGACTTCAAGGCCAACCATACTTGGTAAGCCACAGCTGGTGAGCATAGCCCGGGCATGACGGCCCGGGCATACTCGCCCGGTCGTTCGGCTCAACCGAATATAGAGGCTCACATACGGAGCACCCAATGGCAGGCGCCAAAGAGATCCGCACCAAGATTTCGAGCATCAAGAGCACCCAGAAGATCACGGGTGCGATGGAGATGGTCGCGACCTCAAAGATGCGTAAGGCGCAGGAGCGTATGCAGGCCTCGCGTCCCTACGCCGAGAAGATGCTCCAGGTCATCCGCCACCTGGCCAAGGCATCTCCTGAATACCGGCACAGCTACATGGCCGAGCAGCGCGAGCTCAAGCGCGTCGGCTACATCATCGTCTCGTCCGACCGCGGCCTGTGCGGCGGCCTGAACAGCAACCTGTTCCGGCGTTTGATCGCGACCATGAAGGAGCAGCAGGCCGAGGGCATCGAGCCGGTCTTCTGCACCATCGGCTCTAAGGCGCTCGGTTTCTTCCGCCGCTTCGGTGGCCAGGTCGAAGCGCAGGTCACCAATCTCGGCGACAAACCGCACATCGAGGACCTGATCGGCACCGTCAAGGTGATGCTGAACCTGTTCGAGAACGGCGAGGTCGATGCGATCTATATCGCCTATAACGAGTTCGTCAACACGATGACCCAGCAGCCCAAGATTCGGCAGCTGGTCCCGTTGCAGGCCACCGATGACGAAGACCGGCCGACCGGTCCGATCTGGGACTACATCTACGAGCCCGATGCCCGCGTCGTGCTCGACAACCTCCTCACCCGCTACATCGAGTCACTGGTCTACCAGGCGGTGGTCGAAAATGGCGCCTGCGAGCAAGCTGCCCGTCGGGTCGCGATGAAGGCCGCATCCGACAACGCGGGCGAGCTGATCGATGAATTGCAGCTGGTCTACAACAAGGCGCGCCAGGCCGCGATCACCCAAGAGCTATCCGAGATCGTCGCCGGGGCCGCCGCCGTCGGCTAGGCCGCGCGCCGGGTCCGAACGGCAACCGAATTCAGGTTAAACACGTCCTTGCGAACAACCGCAAGACAGAATAGAGGAATCCGCTATGAGCTCCGGTAAGGTGGTGGAAATCATCGGCGCCGTTGTCGACGTCCAATTCCCGCGCGACGCGATGCCCAAGGTTTACGACGCGCTGCAGATCGACACGAACGGACTCACCCTCGAGGTGCAACAGCAGCTCGGCGACGGCATCGTGCGCACGATCGCGATGGGCTCGACCGACGGCCTCAAGCGTGGGGTCGACGCGAGCAACACCGGTGCACCGATCTCGGTGCCGGTTGGTACCAAGACCCTCGGCCGCATCATGGACGTGCTCGGCAACCCGATCGACGAAAAGGGCGATGTCGGTGCTGACGAGCGCTGGCCGATCCATCGCGAGGCGCCCACGTTTGAGGAGCAGGCCGGGGCGACCGAGATCCTCGAGACCGGCATCAAGGTCATCGACCTGATCATGCCGATCGCCAAGGGCGGCAAGGTCGGGCTGTTCGGCGGTGCCGGCGTCGGCAAGACCGTGACGCTGATGGAGCTGATCCGCAACATCGGTACCGAGCATGCCGGCTATTCGGTGTTCGCCGGCGTCGGCGAGCGCACCCGCGAGGGCAACGACTTCTACCACGAGATGACCGAGTCCAACGTCCTGGACAAGGTCGCCCTGGTCTACGGCCAGATGAACGAGCCGCCCGGCAACCGGCTGCGCGTCGCGCTCACCGGCCTGACCATGGCCGAGTTCTTCCGCGAAGAAGGCCGGGACGTGCTGATGTTCATCGACAACATCTACCGTTATACCCTCGCCGGCACCGAGGTCTCGGCGCTGCTCGGGCGTATGCCGTCGGCGGTGGGCTACCAGCCGACCCTGGCCTCGGAGATGGGCGCCCTGCAGGAGCGCATCACCTCGACCCACACCGGCTCGATCACCTCGTTCCAGGCCGTCTACGTGCCCGCGGACGACCTCACCGACCCGTCGCCGGCGACCACCTTCGCGCACTTGGACGCGACTCTGGTGCTCTCGCGGCAGATCGCCGAGCTCGGCATCTACCCGGCCGTGGACCCGCTGGACTCGACCAGCCGTATCCTCGACCCGAACATCGTCGGCCAGGATCACTATGACACCGCCCGCGCGGTTCAGGGTACATTGCAACGCTACAAGGAGCTCAAGGACATCATTGCCATCCTCGGCATGGACGAGCTCTCCGAGGACGACAAGCTGATCGTTGCCCGTGCGCGCAAGATCCAGCGCTTCCTGTCGCAGCCGTTCTTCGTCGCCGAGGTCTTCACCGGCTCACCCGGCAAGTACGTCAGTCTCAAGGACACCATCGCCGGCTTCAAGGCGATCGTCAACGGCGAGTACGACGGCCTGCCCGAGCAGGCGTTCTACATGGTCGGCTCCATCGATGAGGCCGTCGCCAAAGCGGAGAGCATGTGACCGCAGAGCGGTTGCGGAGGGCCTAAATCATGCCAATGACCGTTCATGTCGACATCGTCAGCGCCGAGGGGGCAATCCACTCCGGGCTAGCGTCGATGCTCTACGCTCCGGGGGAGATGGGCGAGCTCGGCATCGCCGCCCGCCACGCCCCGCTGATCACGCGGCTCAAGCCCGGGGATGTCCGGGTCGAGGACGAGCACGGCAAGCAGGAGCATTTCTTTGTCTCCGGCGGCATGCTTGAGGTGCAGCCCGATATCATCACCGTGCTGGCCGACACCGCGATCCGCGCCGAGAACATCGACGAGGCCAAGGCGCTGGAGGCCAAGCGCCGAGCCGAGGACGCGCTCGCGGGCCAGACCGCCGAGTTCGAGTATGCGAAGGCCCAGTCGGAGCTCGCCGAAGCGATCGCCCAGCTCCGGGCGATCGAGCGGTTGCGCAAGATGCGCTCATCCTGATCGCCTACAAGACCATTCGGATCAGACCGCGACACCCCCGCCTCAGTGCGGGGGTGTCGCGTTTTGGCCTGGGCGTTTTCTGGCTTGTTCCACACCCAAGTCCAGCCCGGCTTGGCTGGGGTATCATCAGTGTTCATGGTGGTTTGGTCGGACCGGCGCCGCTGCGCCTAGCGGGACTGATCAGCAGACGTCAGCCTGGCTAGGGTATTGCCGTGAACGCCTTGCAGGTCCGGCTTGGATGGATGGTAGTTGGCTTTTCTCTGACTGACGAGGACGCATCGATGAAGCTGGGTGTCGTCATTCTCGCTGCCGGTAAAGGGACACGCATGCGGTCGGCGTTGCCGAAGGTTCTCCATCCGCTGGCGGGGAGGCCACTGTTGGGGCATGTGCTGGATGCGGCGGCCGCCTTGGGGGCGGCACGTGTCTGTGTCGTCTATGGGCACGGCGGTGCTCAGGTCCCCGAGGCCTTTCCCCAGACCAAGGCGCACTGGATCGAGCAGGCCGAGCGGCTCGGCACGGGGCATGCGGTGATGCAGGCGATGCCGGTGCTGTCCGAGATGGACCGAGTGCTCGTGCTCTACGGTGATGTGCCGCTGATCGAGCCTGAGACGCTCAACCGGCTCGTCGATGACACGGCGGACACCCGACTCGGTCTGTTGACCATGGAGCTGAATGATCCGGCGGGCTATGGCCGCATCGTCCGCGACAAGAGCGGACGGGTGCTCCGCATCGTCGAGCAGAAGGATGCGAGCACGGCCGAACGGGCGATCACCGAGGTCAATACTGGGATCATCGTTGCTGATCGCTCGAGTCTGGACACCTGGCTTGGCCGGATTGATAACAATAACGTGCAACGCGAGTATTACCTTACCGATGTGATCGGCCTTGCAGTGGCCGAGGGCGTCGAGGTCGCGACCACGGCGCCGGAGACCCTCGAAGAGGTTGCCGGCGTCAACGATCGCGCCCAGCTCGCCGCGCTCGAACGCCACTATCAACACGGCCTCGCGACGAAGCTGATGCATGGCGGCACCACCCTGGCCGACCCCGGCCGGCTCGATGTGCGCGGTTCCCTGAGCTGCGACCAGGATGTCTTCCTCGACGTCAACCTCGTCTGCGAAGGGCGGGTGCGCATCGGGGCCAACTGCCGGATCGGACCGAACTGCATCCTCAAGGACTGCACGCTCGGCGCCGGCGTCGAGGTGCTGGCGAATTCGGTCATTGAAGGTGCGTCGGTCGGACCCGGCGCCCGGATCGGCCCCTTCGCACGGCTGCGGCCGGAGGCGGAGATCGCCGAGGAGTGCCATATCGGCAACTTCGTCGAGGTCAAGAAGGCCCGTATCGCGGCCGGTAGCAAGGTCAATCACCTGAGCTATGTCGGCGATGCCGAGATTGGGGCTGGCGTCAACGTCGGCGCCGGCACCATCACCTGCAACTATGATGGCGCCAACAAGCACCGAACGGTGATCGGCGACGGCGCCTTCATCGGCTCGAACACCGCCTTGGTGGCCCCGGTCGAGGTTGGGGCGGGCGCGACCATCGGTGCCGGTTCGGTCATCAATCGTGATGCGCCGGCCGAGCGCCTGACACTGACGCGCGCGCGGCAGATGACGATCGACCATTGGCAGCGGCCGAAGAAACGATGATGGGCGCGCCCGGCGGCGGCGCCGGCGGGCCTGACTGCACGTCCCCGGCGGACGTGCGGATCTCAAGATTAGACGCAAGGGGGTCACGAGATGTGCGGCATCGTTGGTGCTATTGCCCATCGGCCGGTTGCGCCGATCCTGCTCGAGGGGCTCAAGCGCCTCGAGTACCGCGGCTATGATTCGGCCGGACTTGCGGTCATCGGGCCGGAGGGGCCGATCGGCCGTCTGCGTACGCTCGGCAAGGTCTCGAAGCTTAGCGACGCAGTAGACAGTCACCCGCTTCCCGGCACGCTCGGGGTCGCCCATACGCGCTGGGCGACCCACGGCGAGCCGTCGACCGCCAACGCGCACCCGCACATGGCCCGTGAGCGCTGCGCCATCGTCCACAACGGGATCATCGAGAATCACGAGGCTCTGCGGCACGAGCAGCTCGACAAGGGGCATCGCTTCACCTCGCAGACCGACACCGAGGTCATCGTCCATGCGATCTACGACGAGCTCGATGCGGGCCACGACCTGACGGAGGCGGTAAGGCGCACCATCGGTCGGCTCGAGGGCGCCTATGCGCTCGGCGTGATCGACCGCCAGGCCCCGGACCGTCTGCTCGCGGCACGCCAAGGGAGCCCGCTGGTGATCGGCGTTGGCTTCCAAGAGCACTTCATCGCCTCCGACGTCTTCGCCCTACTTCCGGTCACCAATCGCTTCATCTTCCTCGAGGAAGGCGACATCGCCGAGCTGGGGCGCGAACAGCTGACGATCTGGGACGCCCAAGGCGAGATCGTCGAGCGGCCGGTGCGGACCTCGACGGTCGCGGCCGACTCGACCGAGCGCGGCCGGTTCCGGCATTTCATGCAGAAGGAGATCTTCGAGCAGCCGCGCGCGATCACCGACACCCTCGAGGGCCGCCTCAGCGCCGACGGGGTGATGCCCGAGGCATTCGGCGTCGATGCCGAGGCGGTCTTTGCCGAGACTCGGGCGGTCACCATCGTCGCCTGCGGCACGAGCTTCCACGCCGGCTTGGTCGCCCGCTACTGGATCGAGGCACTCGTGGGCATCCCGTGTAATGTCGAGGTCGCAAGCGAGTACCGCTACCGTAAGCAGGTGGTGCCATCGAGCTCGCTGTTCGTCACCATCTCCCAGTCCGGCGAGACGGCCGATACCTTGGCCGCATTGCGCATCGCCAAGGAAAGCGGCTATGCGACGACACTGGCGATTTGCAACGTCCCCGAGAGCAGCTTGGTGCGGGAATCCGACCTAGTGCTCCTGACCCGCGCCGGTCCGGAGATCGGCGTCGCCTCGACCAAGGCCTTCACGACCCAGCTCGTCGCGCTCCTACTGCTGACGCTGACGCTCGCCCGCCTGCATCGGACGGCGCCGGGCGACGACAGTGCGAGCGTCGCATTGCTGCGCTCGTTGCCTGCGCAGCTCGAGCGCGTGCTCGCGCTCGATGAGACCGTCGCTGTGCTGGCTGAGCGCTTCGTCGAGAAACACCATTGCCTGTTCCTCGGCCGCGGCGAGGCCTATCCGATCGCAATGGAGGGGGCGCTCAAGCTCAAGGAGATCTCCTACATCCACGCCGAGGCTTACCCAGCTGGTGAGCTCAAGCATGGCCCACTGGCGTTGATCGACGAGGATATGCCGGTCGTCGTGGTCGCGCCCAACAACGCGCTGCTCGAGAAGCTCAAGTCCAACCTCGAGGAGGTGCGCGCCCGCGGCGGTGAGCTCTACGTCTTCGCCGATGATCAGGTCCCGTTCCAGGAGGACCCGGACGTCACCATCATCCGCGTCCCCGAGACCGACGACCTGATCGATCCGCTGGTGTTCACGATTCCATTGCAGCTACTGGCCTATCATGTCGCCGTGCTCAAGGGCACCGACGTCGATCAGCCGCGCAATCTGGCGAAATCGGTCACGGTCGAGTAGGGCCTGTCATGGCCCCTGCGCGACCGGCTAGCTGACGGCTGAGACCAGTGCTGCTGAGCGAAACGGCTCTATCAAAACGGCCGTTTGGCGCGCCCCCTCAACTGTTCTTGTGCAATCAGTCGGCCCATCCCGCGGTTCCTTTGCGTTGCCGCAGATACTGCTCGAGTGCATTGGCGTCCAGCGGCCTTGAAAAGAGGTAGCCCTGGCCGGTATGGCAGCCTTCGCGGATCAGGAAATTGAGCTGCTCGTCGGTTTCGATGCCTTCCGCGAGCACCTCGAGCGAGAGGCTGCGCGCGAGTCCGATAACGGCCTTGGCGATGGCGACATCGTTGGGGTCATGGGGGAGGTCCGATACGAATGATTGGTCGACCTTGAGCTTGGTCAGCGGCAGCGAGCGCAGATAGCTCAGCGATGAATAGCCGGTCCCGAAGTCGTCGACGGCGATCCTGGCCCCGAGCTTGCGCAGTCGCGCCAAGCGCCGGGCGGCCAGCTCGGGCGCCTGCAACATGATGGACTCGGTGATCTCAAGCTCGAGCGATCCAGGGCTCAAGCTGCTGTCTTCCAGCGCGGCATGCACCATCTCGATCATGTCGTCTTGATCGAACTGCTTGACCGAGAGGTTGACGCTGACAATCGCGCTCTCGGCCATCAGACCGGCGGTCTGCCATCGTTGCATCTGGCGGGTTGCCTCATATAGCACCCACTCCCCGATCCCGAGGATGCTCCCGGATTCCTCGGCGAGCGGGATGAAACGGGCGGGCGAAACCAGGCCCATTTCGGGGTGCTGCCAGCGCACGAGCGCCTCGACTCCGCAAACCTCACCGCTCGCAAGGTCGAGCTGCGGCTGATAGTGCAGGATCAGCTCGCCGTGGACGACGGCCTGATGCAGGCTTGCCTCGAGCAGGATTCGCTCGAAGGCCTTGGCCGTGAGATCCTGAGAATAGTATTGATAGGTATTCCGGCCTTCCTCCTTGGCGCGGTGTAGGGCAGCGTCGGCATTGCGGACGAGCTCGTCCACGCTGTCGCCGTGCTCTGGATAGAGGCTCAGACCGATGCAGGCACCGAGGAAGAGTCTATGGCCCTGCACCTTGAACGATTCCGCGAACAGGCCGAGGATCTTGCGCGCGACCAGCGCGGCATCGGAATCCTGCTTCAGCTCGGTGAGGATGATCGCGAACTCGTCGCTGCCCATCCGCGCTAGGGTGTCGTCCTCACGGAAGATCGTTCGAAGTCGCTTGGCAACCGAGCGCAGGACCTCGTCGCCGTAGTTGTGATCGAAGCTGTCGTTGATGTGCTTGAAGCGATCCAGGTCGACGAATAGCACGGCCAGCTTGGTGCCACGTCTGTGCGCGCGACGAATCCCCTGGCTGAGACGGTCCGCGAACAGAAGCCGATTTGGCAGCCCGGTCAGGGTGTCGTGCTGGACCAAGTGCGCATAACTGAGATCCTTCTCCCGTAGCTGCTCCACGAGTGCGAGCTGCTCGGTGATGTCACGCGAGGACTCGATGATTCCAATGAGCGCACGCCGCTCGTCGCGCAGTGGGGTCGCAACCATCTCGAGCGTCCTTTGCTCACCATTGCGGCCGTTGTGGGTATGGATGACCCGGCAGGTGCGGCCCGTGCTCAGGACTTCCTGCAGCGGACAGGGGTGCTCCGTGCCCGAGCAGGGCTGCTCGCTCTGGTGCGAAACCTGGTAGCACTTGAGGCAACTGGTATCGAGCTGAACGACGGCGCTGGCTTGGCGCGCGATGCGATTCATCCGTAAGACCGTGTAGTCTCTCGCGATGACCAGAATCGGGTCATCGATGCCATCCATGACGTTCTGCAGAAACGCCCGCTCGGCCTCCAATGCCTGCCGGGCACGCTTTCGCTCGCTGATGTCGCGCGCGACACCGAGCCCCATCCAGCGCTCGCCTTGGCGCATCGCCGACAGCGACAGCTCGATCGGTAGCAGCGTTCCGTCCTTGTGTCTGGCCTCCACCTCCAAGGTCTTGCCGATGGCTGATCCCTCGCCGGTCTGCGCGAACTCTGCGAGACTGTGGCGTGCAGCTCTTTCGTGATGCTCGGGCGCTAGGAGGGCATGGAGCTGCTGTCCGAGTGCCTCGGCGGCGCTGTAGCCGAAGAGCTGCTCGGCAGCGGGGTTCCAGATCCGGATCTCGTCGGTTGCGGCGTCGGTGACGACAAAGGCGTCACGGATACTGTCGAGCGCGACCCGAAATTGCTGGTCGCGGACTGCGATCGCGCTCGCCATGCGGTTGAACGATTGGGCCAGTTCCGCCAGCTCGTCCCGTCCGGTGGCTGGCAGACGCACTGCGTAGTCACCGCGTTCGAGCGCTGCAATACCCGTCTGGATTCGCCGAACCCTGCCGATGACGAGGTACTGCAGCAGGGCGCCGCCGGCGATGAAGAGGATGAAGAAGATCAGGGCGTGATCGCGCAGCCCGTTGGGAAAGCCAGCGTCTGCCTGCTCCTCGAGCTGGACGGCCTCGGCGGTATCTTGTTGCGACGAACGGTAATGATCCAGCTGCACGGCCAGGAAACCCGCCAGCACTGCCGCTCCGGTCGTGAGCCAGATCTTGAGCTGAAGGCGCGATAGGCGCGCACGCGTGCGCTGTTGAGACTCGGGAGGCTTAGCCGCAGACGGCGAGGACCTACGATGAAAGCTCGGGGTATTCATGCCCAGGCAGTCGCGAGCGACTCGGACGGCAAGGGCCTGCCGAACAGAAAGCCTTGCACCTCTAAGCAGCCTGCCTCCCGCAGGAAATCGGCTTGCTCCTGGGTCTCGACACCTTCGGCCAACGTCTTCAGCCCGAGACGGTCGCCCAGTGCGATGATGGCACGCACGATGGCGTCGTCATCACCGTCATGGGTGAGGTTTTCGACGAACGACGCGTTGATCTTGAGCCGATTCAGCGGCAGCCGTTTGAGGTAGGCCAATGACGAGTAGCCTGTGCCGAAATCGTCGACCGCCAGAGGTATGCCCAGGGCTCTAAGCTCTTGCAATGTGCTCACCGCGTGCTCCGGATGGCGCATGATCGCCGATTCGGTGATCTCCAGCTCCAGACGTCCGGTTCCAATCTCCGTCTCGGCCAGCACGTCGGACATGCGATCGACCAGCCGTCGACCCTCGAGCTGATGGACGGAGAGGTTGACCGCGAGCCGAGGTACCCTGAAGCCTTCTCGATCCCAGGCGGCCAGTTGCCGGCAGCCTTCCTCCAGCACCCAAGCGCCGAGCTGACCGATCATGCCGATGTCTTCGGCAAGGGGGATGAAGCGCGACGGCGGGATGGGTCCCAACTCCGGGTGTAGCCATCGGCACAAGGCCTCGACGCCGGTCAAGCGGCCATCTGCGAGCCCGATCTGTGGCTGATAGTGCAACGCGAGCTCGTTGCGCTCGATCACCCGGCGCAGGTCGGTCTCCAGTTGGAAACGGACCTCGGCCCCGTCGTCCATGCTGGATTCGAATAGGGCAACGCCGTTACGGCCAAGCTCCTTCGCGCGATACATGGCGATATCGGCACGGCGCAGCAGGCTGTCCTGGTCCGCCCCATCGTCCGGGTAGATGCTGACGCCGACGCTTGCGGTGACGAAGAGCTCGCGGCCTTGTATCCGGAAAGGCTGGGTGAAGAGATGTTGGACGCGGTCGGCGAACAGGACGGCCTCGTGCGCGCTTCCGATCTGCTCCAGTAGGATCACGAACTCGTCGCCGCCGAGGCGCGCAATGGTGTCCTCGGCGCGGACCTCCGTCGCGAGCGATTCGGCGGTGCGCTTCAGCAGCATATCGCCAAACAGATGGCCCAGGGTGTCGTTGATGACCTTGAAGCGGTCGAGATCAATGAACAGCAGAGCCGCCTTGTGCTGGGAGCGGCGGGCGCGTTGGATGCAATGCTCCAGCCGCAGCTGAAAGAGGCTCCGATTGGGCAGGCCGGTGAGTGCATCATGATGCGCGAGGTAGGCGAGCTGCTCTTCCGAGCGCTTGATATGGGTGATATCGCGAAAGACGCCGACATACTCGGTGACCTCCTGGTTATCGTCCCACACCGTGCTGATGGTCATCAGCTCGGGGCAGACCTCGCCATTCTTGTGGACGTTCCAGATCTCGCCGCGCCAGGAGCCGGTCTCTTTGAGCGCTTTCCACATGGCCTCGTAGAAGGTCGGTGGGTGGCGATCCGACTTGAGGATACGGGGCGTCTTGCCGAGGACCTCATCCCCGCTGTAGCCGGTGATCTCCGTGAAGGCATTGTTGACGGCAAGGATGCGTTCTTCTGGGTCGGTAATCACGACGCCTTCTGCGGTGCTCTCTAAGACGCGGGCGGCCTGACGTAATGATTTCTCGGCCTCGACGCGAGTCGTGATGTCCTGCACCGCCCCAATCAGGCTGCCGACACGGCCGCCGCTCACGATCGGCTGACAGGTCAGTTGAAGCCAGGTCGGGCGGTTATCGCCTTTCGCCAGGCGCACCCGAAGGTCGTAGGGTCGGCCCTGGCTGAGGGCGTGCCGAGCGGCAGCTCGTAACTTCGGCCGATCCCTCGTGTCCAGAAGCGGAACCAGATCCCTCAGCGGTTCGGATTGCACTGGCTCGATCCCAAGGATCTCGCGCGCCACGGCAGTGAGGTTAAAACGCTGGCTGATGGGGTAGAACTCCCAGCCGCCAACCTTGGCGAGCCGGCCCGTTGCATTGAGCAGTGCCTCGCTACGCGCCAAGGCGTCCTGGAACCGCTTGCGCTCGGTGACATCACGATTAACGCCACGTTCTCCGAGGTCGCGCCCGTCGTCTCCGGTCACGGGCTTGCAAACATGCTCGATCCAGCGGGTCTCTCCGTTGCTGGCCCGGATGCGGAGCTGCAAGGTCTTTGCCTCGGTTGAGGGCGGCTTCGGTGCTTCCGATTCCGCGGCGTGCTGGTTCCAGGCATCCAGGTCATCCGGATGGAGGAGCCTCCGGAACAGGCCGGGGTCGGCGAGGAAAGCCTCGGGGCCATATCCGGTGACGTCGCGGCAGGCCGGCGAAACATAGCGATAATGTCCCTCTGGCCCGAGCCAGTATTCCCACTCGGGGTTATGCTCCGCGAGCACCCGGTAGCTCTCGGTGCTCTCGCGCAGGCTGGCTTCGTTGCGATGGCGCGCGAGGAAGATGGAGACATGACGCCCAACCGCGTCAAGCAGTGTCTGTTCTTCATCCTGAAACGGCGGGGTCTCGGGGTCGAGCGGCGGACTGCGGTAGACGATGGTGATCTCGCCCTCTCGGCCAACATCCAGAGGGAAGCGGGTGCTCTGCGACCAGACCGTTGGCGCGAAGTCCGATGTCTGAAAGCGCGCGTCCGGTAGCGCAATGGCCGCCTCCGCGAGCTCCGGAAACTGCCAGGCCTGTGGCAGCCGGTTGACGATACGCTGCAGTACCTCATCGGTCGGCTGATCGTCCCGGCTCGTTTCGACCAAGACGTCGTTCAGTGCTGAGAGCTCTTTGAGCCGTTCCTGAAGGCTCGCTTCGCTGCGCCTCAGGCGTGCGCTGGTTTCGATCAGCTCCCTGCGCTGGCGGATCGACTCGGTGCGGTCGATCACGGCGCAAACGAATTGGGGTAGGCCGTTGCTCGCGCTCGGCAAGGGTGCGATGTGCAGCTCTCCCCGGAAGCCCGCCTCAGTGCCGTTGTTGAACTGGATCTCCTCGAGCGCTACGCCTTGGCCCTCAGTCAGGCTCGACCAGGCTTTGACGACGCGGCCGCGGTCGGTGACTCCGATCATGCGTGAGAAGAAATGCTGGCGCAGATGGGAGGCCTCGAGTTTGAAGAGTGCCTGAGCCAGGCTGTTGCTCTCCTTGACCAGACCTTGGCGGTCGATGACGAGCGCGGCGACGGGCAGGCCCTGGAAGAGTGCAGCAAAACGCATCAGGGCCTGCTGCAGCTCGCCGTGGCTGCGCATTAGACATGATGTTTTGACCTGCCCGTCCTCAACGTCCGTGGGTTATGTTGAGGACGGACACATCCATCGACACAGAGCCACATTGAGGGGGGCAGGTC
>JAAAOQ010000110.1 GCA_009908845.1 Gammaproteobacteria bacterium | reverse complement strand
CAAAAACACTCTGGATCGGACTACAGCGAGTTCCGGATTTTGTGCTCGCGTTGGAGGCTCAGCGCAGCGTGGGGGCGACTTATGGGTAATGGCATGGGTTGGCCTGACGCTCGTGCCGCCGCTCGTAGAACCGGGCCTTGCGCTCGAAGATATACATGCCGGCCTTGTCGATCGAAGATTTCAGCTCGCAGAGGATAAGCAGACCGTTTTTGATGAGGACATCGATCTCAACTTGGTCCGGACGGCCGAAAACCTCGCCGTTGTCATCGTATTCGCTCACATTGAGCACCTCGACACCAAAGGTCTTTTCCAAGATGCCGGCCAGTGCGTCGCGAAAGGCCTTCTCCGAGCGCAATCCCCAACGCGCGCCTAGAGCACCGATGCCGCGGTCGATGCGCTTACCCAGCGCAAGGCTTTCCTCATGGAGACCTTTGAGCTCAGCCTGATTGACTTCCCACTTACGGTTCTGCTCTTCCCATCTGCGGTTCTGCTCTTCCCACTTACGGTTCTGTTCCTCGCGCAACGCTCGCAGCTCTGCCTGGTTGGCTTCCCACTTGCGGTTCTGCTCTTCCCACTTACGGTTCTGCTCCTCACGCAACGCTTGCAGCTCAGCCTGGTTGGCTTCCCACTTACGGTTCTGCTCCTCACGCAACGCTTGCAGCTCAGCCTGGTTGGCTTCCCACTTGCGCTCGGCTTCTTGGCGCTCGCGCTCGAGGCGTTCGTCGTTCTTTCGCCAGAGTGCGTCTTGGCGTTCACGCTCTCGGCGCATCTCCTCCAGCGTTTGTTGGAACCAATCGTTGGTCTCGTCGCGGCGGCTGTAGAGGTTGGCGGTCAGACTGAGGATGGCTTCGCGAAATGCAGGATCGGATTCGAGCCATCCGGGCAACTCGCGCTTGACGGTTTCCTTGAGTGATTCGAGCGTCGTCATCGGCTACTCCAGGTTGATCCAGAATCAGACAATGGCCTTAGGGTAGCACCGGCGGGTGCCTGTCGGGCCGGTACGCTTCGGTGATACTAAGATTCAGGCCATCACCCGAACGCCAATACCGCGCGCCGCTCACGGCCTTCTTCGCGCCCTCCTCACGCTACGATGCCATCGAAGTTGAGAGGGCCGATGAGCGCAGTCTCAACCAGACAACCATGCACAGCAAACGACAAGCGGAGATTACCTGATGGCGATGGCTGTGAGTTGGCGCTGGCTGAAGTCTATGACCCGATCGACTACGCAGTGGTTGGCTGAGCCGACACTACCCGGAGCTCAGAGTAGCCAAATCGCTATGCCTTGTAGTCCAACCGCCATCAAGACAGTCAGCTTGAACATAAGCCGCCAGTGAGGCCGCCCCCACAATCCTCTGAGCCAGTAGAGATAAGCAGCGAACCAGAGCGGTGCCGAGGCGATTAGTGCCTCAAGCGGATAACGGTAGAGCGTCGCATTCGCTGGATTGTACCGGTTCATCTTGAACTGCAGCAACAAATAAACCAGCCCGCCAATCGCGGCACCGCGCACCCAAGGGTCAGTCTTCCGCCAGGCCGGCAATAGCCCTGGCACGAGCAGCAATAAGAACGGTGACTGCACTAAAAAGCCCTGAGCTGGGTCGAATAGCCCCCCAAAGAGATTTCTCAGGAAACCGAGGGCTTCGGGTGCAACGAGTTTATTGGCGAAAACCCGACCGTAGCCACCCAGGATAGACCACTGGCCGAAGGTCAACCCGTTGTAGAGCACAAGGATTAGCACGCCCAGTGACGACGCGAGACCGATGCGCAGCACGGGGTGCAGGCTACGCTGAGACGCTCCCATACCAAGCCCAAGCGCCGCCGGGATCACCGCCGTATGCGGCCGCGTCAGCACCGCGGCCCCAAAGGCCAGTCCTGCTCCCCGATAGCTCTGCCGACTGCTTAGGTAAACGCCGAGCGCAATCCAGAGCATCGCCGGACCATGCATGAGCAGCGCATCCGAGGCAACCGACCAGGCCGAGGTGCCGAGCGCCGCAATCCATGCCGCGAACCACGCCTGATGGGCGCTGCCTTGCATCAGAAAGGTCAGCCCCAGAATGCCCATCGCCGCGGCCGTGGTCAGCACGGCAACCAGTGTCGATGGCCATGCCGGCGGCAACGGGATCGCTGTCCTGATCTCCGGTCGTGCTGCATTGGAGATGTCGGCCAAAACGAGCTCACCTGGCGTGAGCGCATAGAGGGGCGCCGCCAGCATGGCCGCACCGGGCGGATATTTCGAGACGGTGCCGCCCGGTGCCCCCATGAATGAGCCCATAAATCCCTCATAGGGCGCTTGAGCTAGATGCTCGTAACCGGGCAGCAGCGGCGAGCCGGTATTGCCCAGATGCCAAGCGCTCACCGCGTTCGTGAGCACATCGAAGTCACCCAGATGCCAGCTCGCGGTCGCTGCGTAGAGCAGTGTCAGCGGCACGAAAACGGAGAGGAAGAATCGGAACCTAGAGCGTGCAATATAACGCTCAAAAATGACGGAGGACGTCAGAGGCATTGGCCGAGCTAGACTGCGGAGTGGGCTGATCGGCTAGCTTATCGAGAACTGCGACTCGGGTATAGCAATGTGCCCTCAGGCGCCGATCATCAGATCAGCGAGCTTGAACACTGCGCTGAGCACCGCTAGTCCACCGAGCAGTGTCAGCGCGTCTGCGCCGCCATCGCCTTGTGTAGGTTGACCGCGACCTGCTTGAGCTACTTCTGCAGACGCAGCTCGCTCTCGCGCACATGGTTCTGCGTGGCCAGGTCGCTGTCGTGCGGCAAACGCGACTCGAGCGAATCGAAAGCATCAGCGATCAACCGCGCCCGCTGGCTTGCGCAGCCTGCCAGAGCCCGCGCAAGCCAGCGGGCGCGAACGCCAGGCTGAGCGCGATCAAGGGCGCGCAGAGGATACCCCAATAGTCGTTATCGGGACGTCCGATGATCATGAAGGCCAGCGTATAGCCCACGACCGTCAAGCCGAGACGATGCCCGAGAGGATCGACCCAAGCGCCCGACCCCAGCAATACCAGCGGCATGGCAACCGCCGCTAGCCAAGGCCCGGCCATCAGCACGACCACGTTCCATTGGGCCGTTTGTAACACGAATTCCCATCCGCCCAGCACCAGCCAACCGCTGCTCTCGAGGGCATCCGTCCCAACGTGCTCAGCAACCTGCCAGGCGTGGGCCGCGAGATAAAGTGCAAACGCCAGCATCGCTGCCACCCAGCCGAGCGCCTCCCGGCGCTGACCCTCCAGCAATGCACAAAACCCCATGACCGCAACGAATAGCACAGCATGCTCGCGACAGGCCATTGCAGCAAATCCGGCCAAGACCGCCAACGGCCGGGCCGACTGGCGCAACCCCAGCGACAAGGCGATCAACACCCCGGCCCAGGTCTCGTGCAGATAGAGTGAGGGCGCCGGCACCGGAAAGGCCATAACCACTCCGGTTGCGAGCAACAAGCCAGCCCAAAGCACCATCCAACGCCGGACGCCGGCGCGAATCAGGACCCAAAGCCAAAGCAGCACAGTGATAACCGCTAGCACTTGCAGCAAACGCGCAGCATCGGCCTCGCCCAACATGTCCAGTACCATCGCCATTGTCGGCAGGCGCCAGGTTACAAACGGCGTCGTCGGATAATTGCGTGCCGGCTGCTCAACCGCAACTGCCGCATAGTAACCCTGCCCGGCTTGCATCCGTTCCACGATCGCGCGATAGAGTGCGACATCGCCACGCTCGGCTTCAAGCATTGCATCGGGCTTCTCGCTTTCACTCACTGGCGGCACCTGGAGCATCAGGCCATATCCAATTGCCAATATCACTGCGAGCAACACCGAACGCGCAAGAGGTTGTGGCCAGGCTGTGTAGCGAATTGCCACCGTAGACTTGTTAGAACGCGCCTTGCTAAAGATACCCATATGCCAATCCAGTCCGTTTGAAGCACAGGCATTTCCCGGCAACAAAACAAAGACAACAGTTTTCGATAAAAACGCTTTAGAGGAACAAAACAGCGATCAGCTGTAAGCCGATCGCCAACACGACAGCCTTGGTCAGAAGAGAGCGCAATCGCCTGCTGCGTTTTAGCCAATGCAGGTAAGATGCGAAAAGCAAAGGCGCCGTAGCAAAAAGCGCTTCCAGCGGATATCGATATGGGATTTTCAAGCCTGGCTTGTAGCGATTCATCTTGAACTGAAGCAAGAGATATAACAGACCACCAATCGCTGCACCGCAAAGCAACAAGTCCGTTTTACGCCAAGCTTTTAGAATACCCGGAAGCAGAAGCAGCAAAAAAGGGCTCCAAACGAATACGCCGACAGCTGGATCGAACAAACCGCCAAGTAAGTTCCCAAAAAATCCTGTTAGATTAGGCTCAACAAGATTTTCCGTGAAAGCGCCGCCATATCCACCGGACGTCGAGAATGAACCAAAAACGAAGTAATTATACAAAACCAAAGCGAGGACGCCTAGCAAAGACGCCAAACCTAGCTTCCAAATCGGGACCGAAGAACGATCTCGTAACGCAGAAGCAAATCCGACGCAAGCGGGAATCACTGCTGTATGAGGGCGTGTCAAAACAGCCCCAGCAAATGCCAAACCAGATGACCAAAAACGTTGGTTAACGGACAAAAAGAGGCCAAATGCAAGCCAAAGCATCGCCGGTCCATGCTGCCACAACATATCCGATGCAATAGACCAAGCAGACGTTCCCAGCCCCGCTACCCAAGATGCCACCCATGCCTCTTGGGGCGAGCCTTGGGTCAGAAAGACCAAACCGAGAAACGAGATTGCCGCGGCCGTAGTCAATACTGATACGATCGTGGCTTGCCAGAACGTTGGAAGCAAGATCTCGACACGATCCACTTCCGGATGAGAAGGTCGCGCGAGAAACACTGTCCGCCTTGGATTTGGCGTGACTGCATAAATCGGCGCCGCCAAGAACGCTGCCCCTGGCGGATACTTAGAGACCGCTCCTTTGTCGGTCATCACGAAGTGAAAGAAAAGTAACGCCTGCGGACCCTCCGTAAACCTTTCATAACCTGGCAAGAAGGGCGATAAATGTTGCCCCAAGTGCCAGGCTGAGACTGCATTGGTTATCGCATCGGGGTCGTAAGGCAAGTCCCAGCTGGCGGTAAAGGCATAGAGAAACGATAGCGGCACAAAAATGGACAAAAAGAACCGCTTTCGCGAATCAATGATGTGGTTCTCAAATAATCGATAGACGACTCTACTAGCATCTAAAAGGATAGTCTTCATTAAAAAGCCGGTCTTGACCGCTCCCATCTGAAGGGATAAATCAAAGACCACAAGCTTAATTATTAGAATGCAGCAAGTCCACAACTTTTCCAGAAAGGCGCCAAATAATGACCGTAAACACAAACGCCACGAGCCCATCAGCAGCATAATGCCAACCCAGATGAACCGAGCCGATCCATATAATAATTATGACTGGGGAAAAGAGAACGCCAAGCCAGCGTTGATATTCCCAGGCCGCGAGTGTAACAAGTGTAGTAACTGCCACATGCATTGAAGGCATAGCCGAAACACCACCCCCAAAAACAATCTCGCCATTATTATAAGCACTCTCCAAGTATTCCTGAAGAACAAGACCGTTAAGCGACTTCTCGGTAGGCAACGCTCTCAATTCAGCATCTAAATCTTGAAGTCGTGACATCAATGGACCGTAAACATCAGGACCAGAAACCGCCCAATCATAATAGCAGGGACCAGCGGAAGAAAAAATTAAAGCACCGAGGGATCCTATCAATATAAAGCTCATAGAGAATGAAAGTAAATATTTTGCTCGGAGGCGTTGGAGATCGGAGCGTAGCGTAACATATCCCAAGCTTACCCACATTATTGCAAACCAATAGATATAGAATTGCTGCAATACCCACGTTGAGGTGGGATCACCAAAGGCAGCATGGGTTATACGCCAAGGGTGCTGACCAAAAAAAAGCAAATAATCCAGCACCATTAGAAATTCATCATGAGCAAACGGCTTTATGTGCGGAATTAAGCTCTTAAATACCGTAAACGAGCCCAGAAGCAAAGCCACGATTGCCACGATCGCCAGACGCCATGCAAATGAACGTATATTAATCTGAGCGACCACGATCTTATAAACAGCCATGACTGGATGGGCTGGCTTATCGTGGCGCGCTATCCTATATACCGAAATCAAAAAGATGAAAGGCAGAGCGAGCACCCAAGAAATGAGCGCGACACGACCATAACTAAGCCATATATCAATCGGCGATATATCAAGCGATCCGCTATAAATAAAAACGAATGTACTGAACGGTAGCACAATACTTATCAATAGAAATATTGTGCGCCATTCTCGATTAAGAAGACGATAAACCATTTCAATGGTGTAAATATTACGAGAAGGAGCCGCATAGGAGAAAAAGCAGCGTCACTATCAGGAGCCCAGAGCAAAACGCAGCCTTAATACTTCGCATTGTGGGTAGAGGGAATAGGACATCGAATGACGACGCAAGCTAAGAGCCGCACTAGTCTCAATCACAGATTGGTCCAAAGCAGCTTGTTGCGCTGACGCCCTACCTGTCAGTTCGTATCATTCCTGTACGGTCCACCCCTGGGCCGCAGCCGCCAGTGAATCAAGATACCGAACCGCTTAGAATCCCGCTACCGTCCGCAGCCAACCCACGCAGGATGCAGCACGCCGTCCGAACCGCCCCCGCCAATCGCCTCCACCAGCTGATCCTGCTCGTCCTTGCGGGCCTCTTCTTCGCCCTCTGCCTGTGGCGCGCCGGCGCATCGCCGATCATCGACGGCCTGCCGTTCAAGGATTCCGACGACATCATGCGCCTGCTGCAGGTGCAGCAGTGGCTGGACGCCGGTGCTTGGTACGACCTGACGCAGCCGCGGCTGAATCCGCCGGACGGCGTGGCGATGCACTGGTCGCGGCTGCCGGATCTGCCGTTGGCGGCGGTGATCGCGCTGAGCGAGCCGCTGCTCGGCGCCGAGCGCGCGGCCCTACTCGCGGCCCTGCTGGTGCCGGCGCTGCTCGGGGTGGCCTTCTTTGCGGCCTTCGTCTGGGCCGCGCGGCCGGTGACCGGGCGCAAAGGGCAAGTCTACGCCGGGCTGATCGGCCTGGTATTGAGCGTCCCGCAGGCGGCCTTCGCCGCCGGGCGCATCGATCATCATGGCTGGCAGTTACTGCTGGCTACGGTCGGCGCTGGAGCGGTACTGCGGATGCTTGCGGTCACGGCTGCCACAGCCGGGTCCGGGCCGACCTCGGCCACGCCCGGGCTGTTCGGCCTGCCCAAGCGATCGAGCCGGCCGGAGGCGGCGAGGCTGGCAATGTTGGCAGCGGTGGCGGGGCCGGCGAGCGCCCTCGGCCTCTGGGTCGGTGCCGAGGCCATTCCCGCTGTCGCCTTTGCCACGGCCGCGCTCGCCATCGGCTGGCTCCTGCACGGCCGCACTGGAGCGCTGGCGCTCGCGCTGTTCGGCCTCGCGCTGCTGCTCGCCAGCCTGATCATCCTGCTGGTCGCGCTCGGCCCCGGCGAGCGCACCGCCGTCTTCTGCGATGCCTTCTCCTGGGTCAGCGTCGGACTGGCGGCGGCAGTGGCCCTGTTCGGGCTCGGGGCCGTCGTCGCCGAGCGGCGGCTGGTGGACGCGGGCCCGCCCAAGCGCCTCGTCGCGGCCATCTTCATCACCCTCCCCCTGCTCGGGCTGCTCTATGCTTTGTTTCCGCACTGCGCGGGCGGTCCCTACGCCGGCCTCTCGTCGATGGTGGAGCAGATGGTCGCGCGCATCTCGGAGGCGCAGTCACTCGCGACCGTGCTGAACAGCCGGCCGGAGACCGCCGCCCAGTATGCGGCGCTACCGTTGTTGGCGCTGGCGCTCTGCCTGACGCGGCTGTACAAGCTGCGCCGCCACCGCACCGCACCGCCGTTCGGGGTCTGGCTTGGACTC
>JAAAOQ010000012.1 GCA_009908845.1 Gammaproteobacteria bacterium | reverse complement strand
CTTCAGGGTCTGGTGCCATGACCCCGGCGCGGTCACGAAGACCGGGCGCTCCCCGAGGCGCTCAAGCCCTTGGAGCGGGCGGTTGACGACCAGGGCGCCGAAAGCGCTGTTCAGCAGATAGCGTTCGATGAGCTCGGCGTCGGGCCTGCCGTCATCGAAGCGCTGGAAGCACAGGATCGAGCTCGGCGTGCAGCGGTCGGCACGCCATTGGATGTCGGACCAGGCGGCCGTGAGGCTGGCCTCGAGTGCCGGCCCCTGCTCGAAGTCGCAGGCCGCCAGCAGCTCGCGCAGCGAGCCGGTGGGTGCGGGGTTGTCGGGGTCGGTTGGCATTGGCGAAGCGTCCCACGCGGTGGGGGTGCTGTTCAGCTCGGCTCGTCGTCAGACCGCTCGCCGCGCGCTTCGCCGCCGGGTCCGAACCGACGCGCGGCGGCATCATAGGCCTCGAAGCCCAAGCGGCGGCGCACCTCGGCGAACTCCATCAGCCGCTGCGGATGCTGTCCGGCCCGGAACGCGGCGAGTGCGTCGACCATCGCCTGCATCGCTGCCGAGAGCAGCGTCAATGGGTAGGCGGCGATGCGGTAGCCGAGCGCCGCGAGCTCGGCTGGCGGTAGGATCGGTGTGGCGCCGCCCTCGAGCATGTTCGCGAGATGGACGCCGGGTGCGTCGCGGCAGATGCGGGCCATCTGGTCGGTCGTCGTCGGCGCTTCGATGAACAGGATGTCGGCGCCGAGCGCGCGGAAGTGGTTGGCGCGCTCGATCGCCTCGTCGAGTCCGATCAGCGCCAGCGCATCGGTGCGCGCGAGGATCAGGAGATCGGCGCCGGCGTCGCGCGCCTCGACCGCGGCGCGGATGCGGTCGTAGGCCTCCTCGCGCTCGACTACGGCCTTGCCGCGGGTATGGCCGCAGCGCTTCGGGGCGACCTGATCCTCGAGCATGATCCCGGCGAAACCGGCCTTGGCGAAGCCGCGCAGCGTGCGTTGCACATTGAGCGGGTTGCCATAACCGGTGTCGCCGTCGCCGATGACCGGGATCGCGACCGCGTCGGTGATGTTGCGGCCCTGATCGAGCACCTCGGCATAGGACATCAGCCCGGTGTCCGGGCCGCCGAGACGATGCGCGGCGGCCGCAAAGCCGGACATGAAGCCGAGCGGAAAGCCGGCCTGCTCGATCAGCAAGGCACCGAGCGCGTCGCCACAGCAGGGCATCGGGATCAGCTGGTCCTGGGCGAGCAGCGCGCGCAGACGGCTGGTCGGGGTCATCCTGGTTTCGAGATCAGAAAGGGGTTCGACAGCGGTTGGCGCGATCTTAGCGCTTCGCGTCGCTCCCTGTCGGTTCAGCGAGCCTCTTCGTCTCAGGCCGGCTCGTCTCAGGCCAGCTCGTCCCCGCCCGGCTCCTTGAGCTCGACGCAGGCCGAGCGTACCAGATGCATCAAGGCATCGAGGTCGTCGCAGCGGTTTAGGCTGTCGGCGTCGATGCAGACCTCGGGCGCGTCGCCGCCCTCGACCCGCAGCACCGCAGGCAGCGGAATCTCCAGTGCCGGAAAGCGCCGCTGCAGCGCGTCCCGGTGTAGAAAGCGACAGGGGATCGGCAGGCCCTCGATGAACCGGCGCCAGGCACGCTTCTCGGTCAGCAGGCCATAGGTGATCTTGCAGAGATTGCATTGGTAGCTCGAGGGCGAGAACGCCTTGTGGGCGGCATCGGTCAATTGGTCGAAGAGACCACCATCGGCGTTGTAGACGAAGAGCAGCTCGCTCGGCTTGGTCATGGCTTGGCTCCGATTCGTGTCGAGGGCGTGGCGCACAGGGTCAGCCTCACCTCGTCGCCGCGGTGGCGGTGCAGGGGGGTTCGCGGGCATCAACCCGGCGCGCGGAACATCGCGCTCAGGCTGCACCCCCTTATCTGGAGGCGCCGGGCTCGTTCATACTGGCGCCCGCATCATCTGATGACGTCGATTCCACCGCTTGCAACCTGTCTAGAGCTCAGACCATGACGCAATCCGACGACGCCCGCCAGCATCTGATCCGCTCCGAGCTGTTACGGGTGGACGGCTCCGATCCCGGTGCGGCCGAGGCGCCGAGCAAGAAGCACAGCAAGATGACCGAGAACCCATTTCGCTTCCTGCGCGGCTCGGCACAGCTCTTCTATGCGGACATCCAGCAGGGACAGCTCGAGCTGCCGGCCGCATTGAGCGAGAGCCCACCGCTGACGACGGTGATGGGCGATTGCCACGTCGCCAATTTCGGATTCCTCACCGAGCAGGGCTCGCATGGCGACCAGGTCGTGTTCTGCCCGAACGACTACGATGACGCCTGCGTCGGCCCAGCGGTCTGGGACATCGCCCGCTATCTGGTGAGTCTGGCGCTGACGGCCGAGTATTGCCGCGGCCTTGTCGATGGGCGCTACCAGTCCGATGAGGTCGATGATCCAGCCGAGCTCGAGGCGCCGAGCGCCAGCGACGCCGAGGAGGCTGGCCATGCCTTTCTGGACGCCTATCGCCGCACCTGCCGGCACTGCGTGCGCGATCCGGGGCTTCGGTTCGAAGCGCTCGACGCCTTTCCCAAGAAGCACGTGCTCGGCAAGGCGTTCCGCAAGGCATGCCGGCGGGCGGCCGGCGGCAAGGACTTCGAGACCAAGAGCACGCTCGCCAAAGAGGTCCGTATCGATGCCGGGCGCCTGGTCTTTCGTGACCGCCCTGGCCGCTTCGCCCGACTCGACACCGAGCGCGCCGAGGCCGTGCGCGAGGCCTTCCGCCCCTATGTCGATGACGCGATCCTGGACCTGGTGCGCCGTCTCGGTGCCGGCACCGGCTCGGTCGACCTCGAGCGCTTCTACCTACTGGTCGGTCCCGAGGAGTTCGCCGGCGGCAAAGACCTCGCGCTCTGCCATGTCGTCGAGGTCAAACAGCAGCGTCCGGCCTCGCCCCTTTACTGGTTCCCGGACATCAGTCCGGTGAACCGGCTACAGTCGGCGCATCTGACAATCGACTGTCAGCGCCTGATGCAGCGGGCCCCCGATCTGGTGCTCGACGAGGCCATCTGGGAGGATACGCCCTGGCTCGTGCGCTCGCGTCATCACGCCCGGGTCGGCATCGATCCGGAAGAGATCGCGCTGGCGCCGAAGAAGCCGGGCAAGCAGCTCAAGGCCTATGCCCAAGCCTGCGGTCAGGCGCTCGCGCTGGCCCACGCGCGCGGCGACCGCCGCTCGACCCGGTTCGAAGCCTCGATGGCCAAACAGCTTCCAGATACCTCGAAAGCGCTGGTCACTGCCTGCGCCCAGTACGCCGAGCAGGTCGTCGCCGATCAGCGGCGGCTGCGGGCGATCCTAAGGCGCTTGGACGCAGCTGCTTCACCAGCGGCGGGAACCTCGCGGCAGACACCCAGTGCGTGATCTGCAGAAACCGGTGCGGGTCAGGAGATCGATGGGCCTATCGCAACATGGTGCCTGGTAGCGAGCTATGGTTGCCGAGGCACTTTGAGATGGTGCACCTGTTGCCTGCGGTGGTAGAAGATGCAATTACGGCCATATGCCTTCGCAGCGTAGAGGGCTTTGTCGGCCGCGACGAGCATCGCATCGAAACGCTCATGCTCCGGTTCCCGCTCGGCAAGCCCGAGGCTGATGGTGACCTGGAGGAGGTCCTGTTCGACCTCGATACGCAGCGCCGCGATGCGCCGTCGCAGCCGCTCCGCGGCGATGACGAGCTGCTTGATCCCCCCGGTCGAGCTGAGCAAGAGAAACTCCTCGCCCCCCATCCGGTAGATCCCTTCGCTTTCGCGCACCTCTGCCCTGAGTGCTTTGGCGACCTCCATCAGCACGCGATCGCCGACCGGGTGCCCAAAGGTATCGTTGACCCGCTTGAAGTGATCGATATCGATCATGATGACCGACATCGGTAGCTCCGACCGGCAGCTCATGCTCCAGGCCTGCTTCATTGCGGCAAGTGCGGCGCGCCGATTCGGAAGCCCGGTGAGCTGGTCGGTGAGCGACAAGACCTCCATACGCCGCTGGCTGAGGGCGAGCTCGTTCGCGATCTGGCGTAGCTCGGCGCGATCCTTCTGCCAGGTGTTCTGGAGTGCGATCATCCGGCGTACCGCGACCATCCGTGCATCGAGCTCCGGCAGCCCGATCTGACTCTGGATGCAGGCATCGACGCCGGCGCGAAAGACCTGGGCCATCTGGTCGCAATCGGACTTGTCGACGATCGCCATGATGTAGACCAATCGGCCCCACTCGGTCGAGCGGATCAGTCTGCATAGTTTGTTGCCTGTTTCCCTGTCTTCATGCTCCGCAAGGATGATCAGTTGGGGTCTCATCAACAGTGCCGCCCGCAGCATCTCCTTCTGGTCGCTGTAGCACTGGGCGGCCACGCCCCTAGCCTCTTCGAGCAGGGCCTTCAAGCGGTGCTCTCGGCCCCATTGGCCGATCAATAGCACGCGGAGATGCGCATCCTCGTCGTCGGCGTCTGGTCCTGCCGTGGTCGCGGCCGTGTCGGCCTCGGTCTCGGCGCCCGGCTGCAACGACGGGCTGGGGAGGTCCAGTAGATGCGACCACTCCTGCCACTCGGAGATGCTCTGTTGCAAGACCTCGGAGACCTGCTCGGTCGAGAGCCCGAGCCGTCGTGGCCCCGGCAGCGTCTCGATCGATTTCTCGGTCTGCTCGAGCCCGGCGCGGACCATCGAATCGGACAACCGGAATGCCAAGCCGAACAGGTGCGTGAGCTGAGCCGGTCGCGATCTCGGGGCGTAGCCGGACTGTTCGGGTCGCTCATGGAAGCGGGCGGGCTCTGCCAACACCGGCGGGACCCCAAAGTCTGCGAGCATCTCCGCTGAGACCTCGTTGTGATCGAATCCGAACCTTCCCCGCTCGGCGCCGGCGAGATCACGCGGGGTGCTCTCGATCAGCTCGGAGAGCTCGTGCGGATAGATGGTCGCAAGCGCCAGCAGTCCGATCCGGGACATCAGCGCACAGGAGAACAGCTCATCGGGTGGTGCGAGATTGCAGAGCCGTCCGAGGCCGCGACAGACCAATGCCATGCAGAGCGACTGGGACCAGAACTGCTGATAGTCGAACGCCTCGCATTGGCCGTCGACCTCTTTGTCGATCAGCGAGAACGCGACCGCCAGTTGGCCCACGGTCTTCATGCCGACCTTGACGATGGCGCCGTTGATCGAGCTCACGGGGCGCGAGCCCAGGCTTGCCGAGTTGGCCAGTTTCAGCAGGCGGCCGGAGAGCGCAGGGTCCGCTTGGACAAGCTGGGTGAGCTGGTCGACGGTCGTATTCTCGTCCTGCCAGAGCTCCATGATCGCGAGCGCGATGCCATCGGGGCTCGGGAGCTTGTCGGCGGCATTGTCGAGGAGGATTCTCGGGGTACTCAAGATGAGTCTCGGATTGCGGCGCGCCGCATGGGTTGATCTTGGTCCTTTGTCGTTGATTTTCCGTGGCTGGATAGCACGATTGCCGAGCTGCAGCGTCTTCAGCGCGGCCATCGTGCTCTCTAGAAAACGGCACCGCAGGCGTCGCTGGTGTCCGAGTGCCGCAAATTACCCATAGTCTAAAGCGAGTTGTCTCCTTTGACTGGTCCTCTGCCGTCGAGATCTTGCCGATAAAACGAGAACCGTGCCACGAAAACCGGTCGGGCGGCTTAGTGCCGCGAAGGAACGGGCTCGGCATCGCCTGCCTCCTCGAGCCGTTCGCGCAGTCTGGTCAGCCGCGTGCCGCCGACCTGGCGCACCGCAATCGCGAGCGCCTTGGGCTGGGCGATGAGCACGACCAGCGCCTTGCCGCGGGTGACCGCGGTATAGAGCAGGTTGCGTTGCAGCAGGGTGTAGTGCTGGGTCGCGAGCGGGATCACGACCGCCGGGTATTCTGAGCCCTGCGCCTTGTGCACGCTGGTGGCGTAGGCGAGCGCAAGCTGATCGAGCTCGCCGGTCTCGTAGGTGATGCGGCGGCCATCGAAGTCGGTGCCGATCAGGCCCTCGTCGACCTCGATGGTCTCGACGCGGCCGATGTCGCCGTTGAAGACCTCCTTGTCGTAATCGTTGACGAGCTGGATCACCTTGTCGCCGGGTGCATAGGTCCAGCCGAAGCGCTCGATGCGCGGCTGCGCGCTCGGGTTCAGGCATTGCTGCAGCGCGCTGTTCAGGGCGCGGGCGCCGAGGCCGCCCCGGTTCATCGGCGTCAGCACCTGGACCTCGCGCACCGGGTCGAGCCCGAAGCGCTGCGGGATGCGCTCGCTGACGACCTTGATCAGCCGCTCCTGGATCTGCTCGGGCGTCTCGCAGCGGATCAGGTAGAAATCGCTGTCCGGCTGCTCGTCGCGCGGCGCCTGCGGCAACTGTCCGGCGTTGATCCGGTGCGCGTTGACGACGATGCGCGAGGCCGCGGCCTGGCGGAAGACCTCGGTCAGACGCACGGTGGGCACCTGCTCGCAGGCGATCAGGTCCGCGAGCACCGCACCCGGGCCGACCGAGGGCAATTGATCGACGTCGCCGACCAGGAGCACGGCCGCGTTGGTTGGCACCGCGCGTAGGAGCTGGTTCATCAGCACCGTGTCGACCATCGAGACCTCGTCGCAGACCAGCAGATCGGTCTCGAGCGGGCGGTACGGGTCACGCTTGAAGGCCATCGACTGCGGATCGAATTCGAGCAGCCGGTGGATGGTCTTGGCCTCGCGGCCGGTGGTCTCGCTCAGGCGCTTGGCGGCGCGACCGGTCGGCGCGCAGAGCAGCACGCGCGCGCCCTTCGCGAGCACGATGCGCAGGATGGCGTTGACCACCGTGGTCTTGCCGACCCCGGGGCCGCCGGTGACGATGCCGAGCTTGCCGTTGACCGCCTGCGCGATGCCGGCGCGCTGCGATGCGGCCAGGGTCAGCCCGGTCTGCCGCTCGACCCAGGGCAGGGCGCGCTCCGGGTCGATCGGCCCCCAGGGCGGCGCGCCGGCCAGCAGTCGCTGCACGCTGAGTGCGATGCCCTGCTCGGCGCGCTGCAGTGGTGTCAATGCGAGGACCGGCTGGGCATCGAGGGTCTCGGCGACCAAGCGCTCGTCGGCGAGCTCGGCGTCGATGGCCTGCTCGACCAGGGCCGGCGGGATCGCGAGCAAGGCCGCGCCCTGCTCGATCAACACCTCCCTCCAGGCGGCGCAATGGCCTTGACCGGCGAGCTCCTGCAGCACATGGCGCACGCCGGCCTGGGCGCGCAGCAGTGAATCGGGCGGGATGCCGAGGCGCTGCGCGAGCGCGTCAGCGGTCTTGAAACCGATGCCGTGGATATC
This sequence comes from Gammaproteobacteria bacterium, assembly GCA_009908845.1. Lineage (GTDB taxonomy): Bacteria > Pseudomonadota > Gammaproteobacteria > Chromatiales > Chromatiaceae > Lamprobacter. The sequence continues at coordinate 880 of JAAAOQ010000012.1, read as the reverse complement.
CAGCGCGAGCCGGTAGGGGTTCTCGCGCACCCGCTCGAGCGCCGCGTCGCCATAGGTCTTGTAGATGCGCACCGCGCGCGCGGTGCCGACCCCGTGCGATTGCAGGAACACCATGATCGATCGGATCACCTTCTGCTCGGCCCAGGCCGCGGTGACCCGCTGCTGGCGCTTCTTGCCGATGCCGGGCAGTTCGAGCAGGCGCTCCGGGCTGTCCTCGATGACGTCAAAGACCGCATCGCCGAACGCCTGCACTAGGGTGCGCGCGAAATGCGGCCCGATGCCCTTGACCATCCCGGAGCCGAGGTAGCGCTCGATGCCGTCGCGCGTGCTCGGCGGGATCACGCGCAGGAGCTGGGCCTTGAACTGCAGGCCGTGCTTGCGATCGGTGACCCAGGCGCCACTGGCCTCGATGTACTCGCCGGCGGTCACGCTCGCGGCCTGGCCGACGACGGTGACCAGCTCCCGCTGCCCGCGCGCCTTGATGCGCAGCACGCAGAAGCCGGACTCAGGGCTGTGGAAGGTCACGCGCTCGACCGCACCGCTGAGGCGCTCGGCGGTTGCCGGCGATGCAGCGCGCTCAGGTGGTGTAGAGGGCCGATCAGGCATGGCGATCGCGCTGACTTCTGTGCTCGATTGAATCGGGTCGAGCTCGGCTGGCCGCGGCTCGCGCATTAGACAGCGCGCGGATGCCTGAGGTCGAGATGGAGACTATGCTACAACCATCGCTTCCCGCCCTGGCGGCGCAATATGGTGCCGGCGTCTCCTGCCCTCGACGAGCCGGCCCGGCATGGGACCATGACGAACGACGGCGAGCACGAGCACGAAACACAGGACGGCAGTGGCGCTGACGGTGGGCACGAAGCGAACGCGCCCGGCAGTG
>JAAAOQ010000064.1 GCA_009908845.1 Gammaproteobacteria bacterium | reverse complement strand
GGCGTAGGTCAGCTGCGCGCAGAGCAGGGCCACCGGCAGGATGCCGATGGAGCGCTGCCACAAGAGTGTTGGCATCATTATCGTTCTCTCTTCCGGTCGATGGATCTGCCCGACTGGCACGCCTTGAAGGCGGCACGGTATGACCCGTTGCAAACAGGTCGACAAAGGCGCAGACGCGCATCGGCCGGGTGCGGCCGGCAACGGGCGCCTCAAGATCCTTTATATCGAATGGGGGTAAACGGGCATTCCGATTCGGGTTAACGACGCGTAGAACCTTGTCAACGGATTGAAAACGCGACAGCGAGACCGGGCGAGAGGCTGCGTGTGGCGCTCGATGTCGACGACGACCCGGTCGCTTATGCAACCCTCGCGTGCCATTTCGAGCACGTGCGGCTACGCGGTCGCCGAAGTGGCCGATGCCCTGCAGACGCGCTATCCCAGGGGCTGCGGAGAGATCGATCTCGTCTTGCTAGACGACCGCCTGCCGGGCGATGACGGCTTCAGCCTGATGCGGGAGATCCGCCAGCACTCGCTGCTGCCGGTGATCTTCGTCAGAGGCTGGGACTCGGATGTCGAGCGCATCCTCGGGCTCGAGCGGGGTGCTGACGACCTTGTTGTGAATCCCTTCAATGCGGTCGATGTCCGGCCGGCTGCGCCAAAAGGTGGGCGATGATCCCCGAGCGCCGCGACTGATCGTCACGCTACATGGCGTCGGCTATCAGTTCGGGGCGACGATCCGGAGTCGCTGACCGGGGCCTGCTTCAATGGGTCCATTGCCCCCCAGAAGGCGGCGAGTACCCGGCGCGAGCGCATGATGCTCGTCCGGAGGTCTTCCAGTAGCGCATCCAGACCGGCTTGGTCCGGCTGAGCCGCTTCGACCTTGGCCGCCTGCCGCGCCAGTTGGCGCAGCCCGAGCCCGTTGGCGGCCCCGCGCAGGCGGTGGGCTGCCGCCGTGATCGTCGCCGGTGCTGGACGGGGCCCATCGTAGAATTCGGTCAAGGTGGCCGAACAGACCCGTTCGAAGGCGGCGACGATCTTGGCAGTCCGTGCCGGGCCGAGCTGCTCCAGACGCTCGCAAAGCAGGGCCCGATCGAGAAAGGGCACGCGCGCGCCGTCGCCAGTGAGACGCGCTAGCGTCCGCTGCAGCTCGTCCGGATCGAAGGGCTTGAGAATCAGGGCGTCGAGCGTATCGCGACGCTTGAGTTCCTGGCGGGCGACGTGGGCGGTGACGGCGACGACCGGCAAGCGCCACTCGGTGAGCTCGCGGATCTGCTCGGCGACCTCGAAGCCGTCCATGTCTGGCAGACGGATATCGAGCATGACCAGATCGAAGGCCGGCTTTCGACCTCGGCGCAGTGCGTTAAGGGCCGCGGCCCCGCTGGCCGCAACGCTGACCCGGTGCCCGGCACACTCGAGTAGGCCCCGCGCCACGAGCTGATTCACCTCCTCGTCCTCGACGAGCAGGATCGACAGCGGCCGGCAGGGCTGAGGCGCTTGGACAGCCGGACAGGCCGGTGCCGCGGCCTCGCTGACCGGCGGCAGCGAGATCTCGAGCCAAAACAGGCTCCCGCGAGGCTGCGCGGGCTCGACGCCGATGCGCCCGCCCATGATCTCGGTCAGATGCCGGCAGATCGCAAGGCCGAGCCCGCTACCCCGGTCGCGCTCCGATGCCGCTCGCTGAAGCTGTGTGAATGGCTGAAACAGCCGTTCGCGCTCCGTGGCGCCGATTCCAGGGCCGCGGTCTTCGACCTCGAAGCGCGTCTGATCGACCGCCACGCGACGCACCCGCAAGGTCACTTCGCCGCGCTCGCTAAACTTGAGCGCATTGCCGACCAGATTCAGCAGCACCTGCTGGAGCTTGCAGGCATCGCCGCGCACGGCCGTGCTCGGCAGGTCGGGGGCGTCGAGGACGAGCGCCAGGCCCAGCTCTTCGGCACGCGGTGACATGATCGCGATGACGTTGTCGAGGATCTCGCGCAGGCTGAAGGGACCCAGATCGAGCGCGAGCTTCCCGGCCTCGATACGCGAGTAGTCGAGCACGTTGTCGATCAGGGTCTGCAGCCGCTCTCCCGAACGGGCGATGGCCTTTGCATAAGACTGCTGCTCGCGTGTCAGTGGATCACGGCCGAGCAGCCTGACCGCACCGAGGATGCCGTTGAGTGGCGTGCGGATCTCGTGGCTGATGGTCGCAAGGAAGGCCGATTTGACCCGATTGGCTTGCTCGGTCTCGGCGAGCGCCCGCAGGTGCGCCGTGACATCGCTAAGGACCAACACCGAGCCCGAGTACTTGTCACCGGTGTCGAGGATGACCCGTCGGTGCACATCGAAGCTGCGCCGTCCCTGCGGTGTCTCCATCCTGATGGTGGCCCCATCCTCGAGGGGCTCGGTATCGAGCAGCGCTGCGATCCGATGCTGTGAGGCGAGTTGGCGATTGTGGCCGTAATAGGCCTCACCCGAGTCGGTCTCGATCCCGATCAGGCGCCAGGCTGCGGCATTCAGATTCTCGACCCGACCGGTCGGATCGAGCACGAAGACGGGATCCTGGATGCTCTCGAAGAGCGTCAGGTACTTGTCCTTCTCGTTGGTCAGGAGCCGGTTCTTCGCGGTCAGCTCGGCAATCGCCGCGTCCTTGTCCGGACGTGACCAGTCGGTGCACAGGGCGACCTCAACGCGGTCGAAGAAGCCCTCCACGAAGCTCCGGCCTAGCTCACTGTCGCCCGGCGGCAGATCGCACTCCCTGACCAGTTCTAGATAGCACCCCCGAAAGTGCTTCATCAGTCCGAGGAAGAGGCTCAGCGTGACGCCCCGCGCGCGATGTCGACGGCCAGTCTCCAGCGCGAATCGGCAATGCGGATCATCGACGTAGTCGACGTCGGCGACGATCGGTTGCGGATCGTCCTGCGCCGAAAGTGCAGCGGTCAAATCGGCACTGAGGCCGACGACCGATTCACGCCAGGCGCGGGTCAGCGCCGGTGTGTATTGGAAATAGCCGGTCCTTCTGGCGGCGTCGATCACCTGCTCGACGAGCCGGTCTTCATGCCGGCGGACGCATTCGCAGAGCCGCTGCTGAAGGGGATGCGTCATCGAGGCGCCTCAGGTGATCGGGGATCATGGCTCGGGAGCCTAGGCGGGTTCACAACTCGCTGCAAGGTGACGGGGCTCCAGGTACGACGCGATTTCCGCGCTTAAGGTCGAGCCGCTTTGGGCAGCCAGGACAGTGTCACGACCGGCGCCTCTGCACCAGGCCATGAAGGCCAATCCATGGGTCCGGCCGCGACCTTTGTCACCCTAGACCCCTAGCCCCCAGCCTCACGCCTAGCTCCCTTCCGCACTGCCCTCCTGCGGAACATCGATGGGCAGACGGGACATGAAATCCGCGACGGCCTCGATTTCCTCGTCCGTGTAGTCGTCGATCGCATCGACCATCTCCGGGTTCGCGTTGCGCCGGCGCCCGTCGCGGATGTCACGTGACTCGCGGACCAAATACCCGTAGTGCTGGCCCGAGACGCGCGGAAAGAACCCCTCAGCATCACCTTCGCCGTAGACGCCGTGGCAGGTCTCGCAGTCCTCGACGAAGAGCGCCTGACCGCGCTCGAGGTCATCGCCACGACCCTTGCCGTTATCAGATGTCACGGGCAGACTCTCGAGGTAGGCGGCAACGTCGGCGATCTCCTGGACGTTGACGATATGCTCTGTCAAGAAGGGATACTCGCTCGGATAGTCGCGGCGGCCGGCGCGCACATCGGTCATCTGCTTGATCAACACTGACGCGTGCTGTCCGGCCAGGCGCGGATAGCGACCCTCAGCGTCACCCGGGGCACCGAAGCCGTGGCAATTTTGGCACACCTCAAAGGCGATCTCACCGCGGATGACATTGCCCTCTGCCTTCAGCGCTAGGAGCTTCTCGCCTTTCTGCTCGTTCCAGACATAGCCAGGCGACTCGATGCCCGGGGCCCACGGCTGCCTCGGCTCGCTCGCGGCTGCCGGCAGCATGGTCCCGCCGGTCGCTAGGACCATTGCCAAGAGAACGCTTTCCGTCACTTTATCTTTCATCGCTTCGTCTCCGCTTTGACGACGCCGTTGGCGCGCACAAATCCCTTTTACCGAATAGGTGTAAACGGCAAACGCATGACCTGTAAACGACGGGTAGGAAATTGTGAACGCCACGAAAACCGATGGCGGCCCGAGCGCGGACTTGAGGTAGGGCGAATCGCGCTGTAGTCTAAATGCAGTTCCGCAACCATATGAAATTCATAATTTTCTCATAATGATCAATACTGATCCACAGCCGCAACTGCCAAATAACCGCGTCTTGATCGTCGACGACGATCCCGTCACCTGTGCCACGCTAGCGGGTTATTTTGAGCAGGATGGCTATGTGGTCGCCGAGGCCGGCGATGCGGCGCAGGCACGAGACACCATGGCGCGACAGAGCGTCGATCTCGTTCTGTTAGATGTCGGCCTACCGGGAGAGGATGGCTACAGCCTGATGCGAGAGATTCGCCAGCACTCGCAACTGCCCGTCATCTTCGTTAGTGGCCGCGCCGAGGATGTGGATCGAATCTTGGGCCTGGAGTTTGGCGCCGACGACTATATCGGTAAACCCTTCAATGCCCGCGAGCTCCTTGTGCGGGCACGCAATCTGCTGCGGCGCGTCAAAGGGCAGACTGACAAGGACGAAAAGCCGATCCGCCGCAACTTCGTGGATTGGTCGTTAGATCTCCACCAGCGCTGCTTGTTAGCCACTGATGGTCAGCGCATCAACCTCACCCGTGGCGAATTCAATCTCTTAGAGGCTCTCACGGCTAGACCCGGCCGCGCCCTGAGCCGCGATGCGCTGCTCGATCACGTTAGCAACCGTGATTGGCACCCGTCCGATCGAACCGTCGATGTCCTGATTGGGCGCCTGCGCCGCAAGCTCGGGGATGATCCGCGCGCGCCACGGATGATCATCACTATGCAGGGCGTCGGCTATCTCTTTGCGGCAAAGGTTCACGGCGACTAGCCGCGTTCTCGACCGACCCGGTGCGTTTCAACCTCCACGCTTTAGGAGGGGGCCGGCCAGTCCGTGCAGCGCGAGGCGAGATCGGTGAAGCTCTCGGCCTCCTGACTGCCAGGGTCCGCAACGACGACGGGTGCGCCTGCATCCGATCTGAATGCCAGTCGCGGTGACAGTGGCAGACGCGCGAGCGTCGCCAACCCGGCAGCGGTCAGTCGCTCGCTGAGCTCGGATGTCGGGAAGAGCTGGATCTCGCCACCGCAGTGCGGACAGACCACGCCGGCCATATTCTCGACCCAGCCTAGGATCGGCAAGCCCCGCTCGCGGCAAAAGCGCGCCGCTTTGAGACTGTCGTGCAGCGCGATCGCCTGTGGTGTCGTTACCAGGAGCGCCGCGGCCTGGCGGCCCTCCAGCAGATCGCAGAGGGTGATCAGCTCATTGCCGGTGCCCGGAGGCATGTCCACGACCCAGTAGTCAAGCGGCCCCCAGTCGAAGGAGCCGGCCAGGTGGTGGATGAACTCGAACTTGTAGGCATCGCGCCAGACGACGGGAGAGTCCAGCTCCGGCAGCAGCATGGCTAGTGAGCCCAGCGCCAGCCCAGTGGCCCCGTCCGGTGACTGATACCGAGTGGGCCGAATGCCGCCACTGCCAACCCTGACCCGCTCGCCCTGGCAGCCGAAGAAGACCCCGGCGTTTGGACCGTGGATGTCGGCATCGGCCAGCCCAACCCGATGGCCCTTCTGGGCGAGCGCGGCAGCAAGGTTCGCCGCGACCGTGCTCTTGCCGACCCCGCCCTTGTTTCCGAGCACGAGCAGGATGCGATCCATTGCCGCAAGTCGCTCCGCGACGAGATCGCGATCATGCCCCGGCTTGTCGCGCTGGCAACTGTCTTCCTCTGGACAGAAGCTGCAGGCGTGACCGCGCGCGCAGGGTGAGGGGTCCGTTTCGATCTGCCCCGACAGTGTCACGATCGGCACCGGCACCGCCCTACCCCTCCCCAAGGGGACTGAAATCAACGTTGATCCAGCCCGGGGTGGTGCGCTTGAGTCCATCGCGCTGGTCGTAGTCACCCTGCCAGACGGCGAAGGCCATCGCGTGCACCATGCCCGGCTCGAAGCGCGCGTCGTACTCCCCACCGGCGGCGAGTGGCCGCGACAGGACGACCGTCCACTGATTGTCATCGGCGACGCGCGCCGTCCCGTAGTGGCTGCGGGCGCTCACGGGCTGGTCCGGTAGGGTGGTGGCCGAGCCAAAGCCGCCCGCACCGAGGTTCTCGGCGCGATCGCCATCGGGGCGCCAATACCAGATGTTCACGGGCCTGTTCGGGGCCCCCATCATGTGCGAGGTCCGTTCCCCTGGGCGCATCGCGAACTGGACGGCGGCACCGTCGCGGGTCTGGTCCATTCCGGTCTCGCGGTCACGCGTCGCATCCCGCCAGCGCAGCTTGACATAGAGGCGCTCGCCGTCGCTCGCAACACTGAAGTAGAGCGGCATAGGGGCCCCGGCGCTCGATTTGCGCAGCTCCACCGAGTGGTGCACGACCGGCGCCGCGACCAGCTCGACCTGATACTCGGGCACGCGCTCCCAGAGGATCTCACTGGGGTCGTTCGCTACCCGCAGGAAGACCTGACTGGGAAACACGGTTAACGGGATGGTCGCCCCCGGCTCGACCGCCAATGCATTCGGGTTGGCGGCGCTGGCACTGATTGGACTCACCTGCAGCAGGGCCGCGGCCAGCGCGACGAGACTGACTCTTCGCAGTGATTTGTACATCGGTTATCCCCAGAGGTTCTGCGCCGGCCGGACCGCCACGGGCGCGGGCGGCCTTGGGTCGCTGGCGGGTAGCGTGGATCGAAGGAATTTCAGCTCAAGGGCTTGCAACTGATCGAGGGCCTCGGCAAGCGCCGCGAAGAAGGGATCAAAGCCACGCTGACGGCAGGCATCAGATAGCCGGGGCGCGAACTCGCGGCAGTGTGGCCCCAAGAGCCGCTCGACAAAGTCTCGCTGCGCCCGCCGGTAGCCCCCTGCCGCATCACGCGACGCCTGAGCGCGGCCCTCCAGATGGGTGAGCCAAACAAGACAGTCGAGCTGACAGGTCAGGTGATCCGGCAGGGCGACGTCGCCGTGACCGGCGCTCGCTTGCACACCGAAGTGCCGGTAGAACTGAGCGTACTTTTGCATCAGTCGCGGCGCCGGCTCGCCCGCTAGCAGGGTCTCGTAGGCGCTCGCGCGCAGTGAGACCAGCGGTCGCCCCTTCGGTCCGGTGTCGAACAAGGTGATGTACTGGGCCTCGAACTCGACGCCATCGACGCTGAGGGGAGGCAGCGCCATCCGTACCCCGTGTACCGTCGCCAAGGTCTGTTGGAAGGCCTGCTGAAAGTGGCCCTCGGTCAGCTGCTCGTGGATCTCCGGCACCGGGTGGGCGAAGGCGATCGAGAGGAGCTGCCAGGCCCGGGAGCGCTCCCAAGCCCCCTCGCGACAATGCGCGTTGATCTCAGTCATGGCATTACCCCAATTTGAAGAATTCCTTGTGGCGGTAGCCGATGAGGAGATCCATCAGCTCGGAGGATTCACCGCGCGCCCTGCGCGCGCGCTCGGCGGCCAGGGTCTCGAGCACCTCCCCGACACGCGGTCCGAACAGTCCTTCCAAGTACTCGATCGGAATGCGCCGCTTTGCCTCCGGTGCACCGTCGGTCCCGATCCGCAGCGGCGAGTCGGGCGGGACATAGAAGACGTTCGGACGGGTGCCACGATCGGCGAGCAACGGTAAGGCAACCCGATATTTCTCCACCAGCAGATGCACCGCGCCCTCGGTGTCGTCCGCGTAGCCGACCCAACGGATGCGTCCAACGCATTGACGGGCACAGGCCATCGGCAGCCCCTTCTCAACACGCGGATAGCAAAAGAGGCACTTCTCTGATTTGCCGATCTGCTCGTTGAAGTAGACCTTCTTGTACGGACAAGCGGTGACGCAATAGCGGTAACCGCGGCAGCGGGCCTGATCGACCAGGACGATGCCGTCCTCCTGGCGTTTATAGATCGCATGGCGTGGACAGGCCGCCAGACAGGCCGGATTGCTGCAGTGGTTGCAGAGCCTTGGCAGGTAGAAATAATGGCTGTTCGGGTACTCCCCGTCGCCCTTGTCCTCATCCCAGTTCGCACCCCAACTCGGCTTCACGTTGGGGCGCAGGCTGGGGTCGCTGCCGTTGATCAGGCTGCCCTCGTAGTTGTACTCCCAGGGGATGCCATAGTCCTCGAGCGGCGGCGTCTCGCCGAGCTTGAGCCGGCCGTTCTCGTCGAAGCCGCCGCCCTTGTCCTGAAAGTCGCGCGGATAGCCTGCGCCGGGGCGGGTCTCTACGTTGTTCCAGTACATGTAATCGCGGCCGTTGCGATTCGTCCACATCAGCTTGCAGGCCGAGGTGCAGGTGTGGCAGCCGATGCACTTGTTGAGGTCCATGACCATGCGCAGCTGGCGCTTGGATTGGTTGGTCATCGGTGGGTGCTCCTGGGGCTCAGGCCCGCTCAATGTCGACGCTGCTTTCGTGCGCCAGCTGGTTCGCGTTCCACTTCCACAGGGCGAACTTCAGGTGGCCCCAGTTGCCGACGAGCTCGAGCGGTTGGAGGATGGTGGCGGTGACGTTGTTGAGCGGCTTGCGCTGCTCGTACTGATGTGGCTCCCACCCGTGTTCCATCATCAGCGCATCGGCGGGCAGGCTCGGATAGAACTTCGCCTGCGCGAAGAACTCGCCGATCCCGTTGAAGACGCGCACGCGAGAGCCGTCGGCAATGCCCTTGCGCGCGGCCAGCTGCGGGCTGATATAGAGGTTCGGTTCGCCACGCTGGAGGCGCATCATGTACTTGTTCGAGCGCCAGTTGCTGTGGATGCCCCAGCGGGTGTGCGGCGTGTAGAAGCTTAGCGGGTGATGGGAGGCGTCGCGCCCGGCATGGTGGCGTGCCGTCGGCACGCGGGCGCCGAGTCGAATGAAGCGGTCGTGGTCGCAATAGAAGGTGATGCGCCCGGACAGCGTCGGATACGGGGTCTTATCGACAACCTGGCGCTCGAAGGGATGCACGGGCTTGTCTGCATGCAGCGGACTGTGGGCGGGACCACCCTGCTCGTTGAGGATAAAAAAGCCGCGCTTGGCGCCCTCCTCGAGGGGACCGTCGATCTCGGGGCTGTTATCGACCAGCCAACGGACCGCATCTTCCTGGGACGCGAGCGAACCCTCCATCGTGAAGTCGTCATAAATCCGATCGAGGTCGCGTGTGACATCACCGTCTTGGATCGACCCGATCCCGCGGGCAATAGCGCGATCCTGGATCTTGCGTGCCAGCAAGGCCATGATGTCCCAGTCCGGCTTGGCCTCGCCGATCGGTTCGACCGGCGCCGTGAAGACATTGACGAAGCGGTGGAAGCCCACCGAGCGCAAGTCCCATGCCTCGTAGTGGCTGGCCGCCGGCAGGACATAATCGGCCCACTCGGCGGTCGAGTCCATGCGCACATTGACATCGACGAAGAGCTCCTCGACCTCCTCCAAAATGCGCTCGCGGTAGCGGTCGGTGCCCTTGTTGCGTCGGAACTTGTTGTCGGCTATCGAGATCATGCCTTTGACCTTGCCGTGGTAGGGCATTCCCTGGTCGTCGATGCTCTCTTGGATCATCTCCAGCAGCTCGTCGATGTCGAAGCCGACGCGGTCCTTCAGCTTGACCGGGTCATAGTGCTCCTTGGCCTCGCGGAACATCTCGCCGCGCATGAACTCGCCCAGACCGCCCGCCTCCAGGCGCGGGAGCTTCTGGAAGTCAAACAGGGCCAGCGCCAGGAGCTTGGGCTGGCTCCATTCAATCCACGAGGTGTCGAGGCCACCGCTTGGGCCGCCGTGGCCAGTCAGGGCCAGTAGCAGGGTTTGCGCCCAGCCGGTGTAGAGACCGTTGCTGTAGCGACCGATATTGAAACCGTTCAGCAGCACGGCCTTTCGCGCGGTAGCCAGGTGCCAGGCCTCCTGGCGGACGATATTCGGGTGTACGCCGGTCACCTCTTGGGTGACCTCCGGGGTCCACCGCATGGCCTCGGCGCGCATGTGCTCAAAGGCCGGGCGTACAGCGATCCCCGTGACCTCGAAGGTCCCCTCAAGCGCCGGGTCCAGACACTCGAGCGCGATCGAGCGCTTCTCGCTACCCATCGAGCCGGGGGCTGGTACGGCCTGCTGTGAGCGCTGATCCCAGAGGTAGAAGACGTCGTCCTTGCCGTCGGCGACCAAGTCGCTCTGCCGCAGCAGGCGGTGGTTGTCCTCGCGCACCAGCAACGTCAGGTCGGTCTGCTCCTTGATGAAGTCCGCCTTGTACAGGCCTTTTTCCAGAATGACCTGTGCCAGCGACATGTTGAAGAATGGATCGGCGCCTGGCTTCATCGGTATCCAGAGGTCGGCGTGCACCGAGCTCGGGTTGTAGTCTGGCGCGATGCTCACCACCCGGGCCCCATTCCAACGGGCCTCCCAAATGAAATGCGCGTCCGGTATGCGCGTCGCGTTCGGATTGATCAGCGACAGCATGATGTAATCGGCGTCGAACCAGGCGTCCGACGTGAAGCTCTGCAATGGATCGCCATAGGCTAGGTGGGCGCCGGTGTTGAGGTCGCCGACATCGGTGAAGATGTCGAGCTGCACGCCGCCCAGCAGCGAGGCCAGTCGATAGGGCGCGGCCAGCCGCACATGGCTCAGATTGCCGCTTCCGGTGTGAGTCATCAGCTGTCCGGGGCCGTGGTGCTCGAAGATGTCGAGCACCTTGTCGGCGATCTCGGTGGCGGCCTGGTCCCAGGACAGGCGTTGCCACTTGCCCTCGCCGCGCGCCCCGACGCGCTTCATCGGGTAGTGGATGCGATCCCCCTCGTACATCGCCGCCGAATGGATCGCGCCCTTCTGGCAGCCGCGTGGGTCCGCATCGGGCACGCGGGGATTGATCTGCGGATACTCGGCGAGCTGTTCCTCACGGAGCACGATGCCGTCTTTGACGAACACCTGCCAAGCACAGTTACCTAAACAATTGATGCAGTGCGCCGCGTAGCCGATGCGATCCCAGGTCCATTCGTTGCGGTAGAGATCCTCCCAGCCGCGATAGGGGTATTCGCTGCCGAGGGGATCGGCGATGGGTTTCAAGGCGTTCAGGGCCCAAGTCTGGCCACTCGCCAAGACACCGACGCAGGAGAGCGTGGTCGTGCGCAGGAACTCGCGCCGGTCGAGCATTTTCATCGTCAGGGACCTCCCCGTTCTCGGTGCGTCACTTGCCGGTCTAGCAGGTGTTATAGCGAGGAGGCGTAAACAGGGTTCCGAGGCCCTGTGAACAACGGGTAGAAAAATGTGAATGCGATGTAACGCGAACGTTCGGAAGGGACTCGGCGGCGTCGCGAGGGGCGTTCCCTGGGCCGGCGGAGAGAGACCTCAAGTCTTTGATTTATAATTCAATAGGCAGGCCGCCAAGCCAAGTCGCCGAGCATTGAGCGCAAACGACCTGCCAGGAGTCGAGCAGGATGGCACGGTCCGGGTAGGCGGTCAGCGTGGCGCCCGGCTCTGCTACTCTTCAGCGAGTGGCGAATCGAACGCGGAGCATGGCCTGATGACGCCCCCTGACATGCAGACCCAACGGCCTCGGTTTGGTACCCGTCCACGGGCGGGGCTGATCGATCGGTTCGGCCGACGCATCACGTACCTGCGCCTATCCCTGACGGACCGCTGCAATTTTCGCTGCATTTACTGCATGACGTCGGACACGCGCTTTGCCCGCCCGGATCGGCTGTTGTCGCTAGACGAGTTGGCTGCTGTGGCCGCGGCGTTCACGGACCTCGGCGTCCACAAGATCCGGCTCACGGGCGGGGAGCCTCTCATGCGACGTGGCGCCATCGAGCTGATGCGTCGGATCGCGTCCCTCCCCGGCCTCTGCGAGCTGGTGATTACGACCAACGGGGCGCAGCTCGAGCGGCTCGCGGTCCCGCTGCGCGAAGCGGGCGTTCGCCGCATCAACATCAGTCTCGACAGCCTGCGCCCGGAACGCTTCCGATCCCTGACCCGCACCGGCGATCTTGCGCAGGTGCTGCACGGTATCGATGCCGCGATCGCTGCCGGCTTCGAGCGGATCAAGCTCAACGCCGTGATCCTCAAAGGCCGCAACCACGACGAGATCCTCGATCTGGCCCGCTTCGCGCTCGCCAAGGGGATCAATCTCAGCTTCATCGAAGAGATGCCGTTCGGTACGATCGGCGAGCATGACCGAGCCGAGACCTACTACCCGACCGATCGCATTCGCGAGGAGCTCGCGGCGAAGCTGAGCCTGATCCCGACCACCGAAACCACCGGCGGCCCGGCACGCTACTACCGCATCCCGGGCTCGCAGACGCGCCTCGGCTTGATCTCCCCTCGAAGCCACAACTTCTGCAACGACTGCAACCGCGTGCGCGTCACGGCCGAGGGACGGCTCCTGCTCTGCCTCGGCAACGAGCACTCGCTCGATCTGCGCGCGCTGCTGCGTGCCCACTCCGGCGACATAACCTGTTTGCGGAATGCGATCACCGCGGCGATGGGGCTCAAGCCGGAAGGCTGCGACCTCGGCCCGGGCATCGCGCCCATTGCGTTTCGCCGCATGAGCATGACGGGCGGCTGACCCGCATTGTCGCGGGGGCGGCCGAGCAGCTGCGCCGCGAGCTTGGGGACGCGCACAGGGCGGTCTGAGGCAGCGTTCCCGGCGCTACCGCGCCCCCGGCCGCGCGGTTTTCGTGGCCCGCCAGGGCGAGGTCTTCACATCCAGGTTCTGCGCAGCGTTCTCGGCTCAGTCGTAGGCAGTCTAACCGCCGAAAGGCACGCTCAAGCTAATGCGGACATCGCGCCCCGGACTCAGTGCATAGCCCTTATAGGTATCGAGGAAATCTCGGTACTCGGTATCGAACAGGTTGCGCACCGCCAGATCGACCCGGGCCAAGCGGTTGCCGAAGGCGCGGAACGCAAAGCCCAGGTCCAGGTCGGCGAGCGTGTAGGCATCGGTCGAGGCGGTCCCGAACGGCAGCCGGTCGAACTGTGCGAACGGCTCGCCGGGCGCCGCGTCCTTCGCTGCCGCGTGACGCATGCCAAGGGTCAGATAGGGCTCGCGAATCGGTCCCCGCTCGGCGAAGCGATAGGTCGCCTCGAGGCGCAGGGAGTCGGCGGGCAGCAACGGAAGATCATCATCGGTGAGGTCATTGGTGCCGCGCACCAGATCCAAGGTGCCGCCGAGCTCGAGCTGATCGGTGACCTGCCAACGCGCTTCCAACTCCAGGCCTGTCAGCAGGGCGTCGTTCTGCTGATAGGCGAAGACCGGCAAGCCGTCCCGAGACACACCGGTATCCTGCAGGAAGATGTAATCGCTGATGGCGTTGCGATAGACCGTCGCGCTGCCCTGCAGCCGCGGCGTGTTCCAGCGCAGCCCGAGATCGACGTTGATGGACTTCTCTGGCTCCAGGTCGGGATTACCCTCTTGGATAGCCGCGACACCGCCATGGACGCCATCGGCGTAGAGCTCGAACAGGCTTGGCGCGCGGAAACCCCGACTGATATTCGAGGCGATAGCGACCTGATCGGTGAGCCGATAAACGGCGCCGAGCGAGCCGGTGAAGACCGCAAAATCGTGCGAATCGCGACCGACGAAATCGACCGGCGCCCGGGTCCGGCCGGCGTCGCCGGTCACCGAGTGCCAGTCATGGCGCAGCCCCGCCTGCAGCGTCCAGGCGCCGATGTCCTTGCTCTCGAACGCGAACAGCGCCAGATTGCTGACCTCGCCGCCAGGCGCCAGCACCGTGGTGCCGCGCGAGTCTTGGGTCTTCTTCGTGTACTCGACACCGAGGGTGCCGCCGTCAAACGGCCCGAGCGCGCCGTGAATCGCCTCCAAGCGCGCGACATAGCGATCGAACTCCAAGTGAACGGTGCCATCGTAGCCGGAGCTCAGCGGCGTCCCGGCACTGTTGGCGCGGCGCAGGTTGCGCTGCCAGGACAGGGTCGGCTTCAGCTCCCAGCCCGAGGCGAGCGGCAGGGCGCCGGTGAACTGAAGCTGATCGTTGCGCAGCCAGAGTCCAATCCCTTTACCATTCGGTAGCAGGAAGTTGTTCTCGTTGTTCCACTGGTTGTAGCGGAGGCCGAGTTCGCCGATGTCGGTCAGCATACCGACCCCGAACTGCGCGTTGAGCTGATCGAAATCGGTGAACGGCAGCTCGCCGGTGAACTTGGGGTCACTCGGATTACCGGACTCGGCCGCTGTCTTCGCGTTGGGTGTGTTGAGATTGCCCGCAGAGCGGCGCATCACGCCGGCATCGACGCTCAGCCAATCGCTGCTTGCCCGCGCCTTGGCGCCGGTGTCCCATTGGGCGTTATTGCTGTGATAGGCGAAGAGCGTGTCGGCAACGGCTTCGCTTTCGCCCTGCGGCGTAAACTCGAAGGCCGGCGCCTGCACATCAATGGCCCCACCCAAGGCGCCGGAGCCGTAGAGCAGACTGGACGCGCCACGCACCACCTCGATGCGTCCGGCGAGGAAGGGGTCGATATTCGGCGGATGGCGCGCGCCATACTGCTGATAATCGACGCCAATCCCGTTCGATAACACTTGAATCTGGTTTCCGGTGAGCCCTCGCACCACCGGCTTGCCAACCGTGCTGCCCGCCGTGATCGAAGCAACGCCAGGTAGCGCGTCAAGGGTCTCGCCGATGGTAAAACGCTCGCGGCGGCGGAGGTCTTCGCCGGCCAGCACATTGACGTTGGCGGCTTGCAACATCGGGTCACCCGGCACCGGCACACCGGCCGTCACCTCGATGGCGTCGAGTTCAACCGACAAGGGTTGACCATCGCTCATCGGCTGAGCGAGCACGGGCGCGGCGACGCCGCCAAGCAGCGACCCGATCAGCAGGTCTAGAGTCAGGTTTCGCATTGGGATTGACCTCATCGAACAGCAGCGGGGTTTAGAATCATCAAAACATGGTATAACATATCAACCATGCGACGCCGAAGCAACAGTCGTTGCTTTCTCGACAACTCGGTGGTGCCGTTCCTCGGCACACCTTCCCGCAGACTCGGCCAACATCCAGTCAGTAGATCCTCCAGGCCAGATCCTTCAGGCCGGTCTAGCGCAACGCGAGGCAGTTTGTGCGCACACGATGAGTAATCAGCAACACGAAACCCGCTCCACCGTCGATGAGGCGTCGGCCACGGCCAATGACGGGGCCGCGATCAGCGAGGCGCCACGCAGCACATCGGTTGAGCCGGCTGCTGTCGGCGCCGACGAGAACCCGCCGGGCGAGACCGATGCTGCCGCAGCGCCGAGCGAGCCAGCAGACGGACTGCATGGCGCCCAGACGGCTGCGTCGGATGCCGGAGCGCCCACGGCCACACCTGACCTCCCCGTATTGCAAGACACCCTCAGCCCGCTGGTCGATCTCGCTGGTAACGGAGGTCCGGTGCTGTTGGTGTTGGCGGCCATGTCCATCGCCGCGCTGACCATCGTGCTGGCAAAGCTCTGGCAGTTCGCTCGGCTGCGTGTGGATGCGCGGCAGCCGGTCGAGACCGCGCTCGAGCGCTGGCATCAAGACGATCCCGACGCGGCCCTACAGGCGATCGGCAATAGCCGCCAGCCCAGCGCAATCCTTGTCGTTCAAGCAATCAACGGCCTCCAGGCAGCGCCGGCACAGTCCGCAGACGGCCTCGAACTGCTCCGCGAGGAGCTCACCCGCTCTGCGACCGCGCAGCTCGAGCAACTGCGTAGCTGGTTGCGCGCGCTGGAGGTGATCGCGACCCTGAGCCCTTTGCTCGGATTGCTCGGGACCGTTCTCGGGATGATCGAGGCGTTTCGGCAGCTCGCCGCAGCGGGCAGTCAGGTCGATCCGGCGCTGTTGTCGGGCGGGATCTGGCAGGCGCTGCTGACAACGGCGGCGGGCTTGAGCGTCGCCATCCCGGTGGTGCTGCTGCACAGTTGGCTGGAGCGCCGCGTCGAGCGTTGTGCGCATCGCATGGAGGATGCTGTCACGCGCATCTTCACCCGTCCCCTCCATGCGCCCGCCCGCGCCGGCGATTCCGCTCATGGGCGGCCACAGCCATCGGCTCTCACGGCGAACCCAGCGGCCGTGCGCGAACCGCGCGCAGCGACCAACCGGGCCTGAGCCCATGCGACTGGCGCGCCAGCAAACAGCACGCCGGCCTGCCGTTCGACTTAGAAGCCCTGTCAGCATGATCATCCAGCCTGTACAGGCCCCTGATTTCGATGGCCGCAAGGAGCATTCTGTCAGGGCTTCTTAAAGCTGCTGTCCGTCAAGACCGATTGCATCGATCATGGAACTGCACCCCCGTCATTGGATCATTGCGCTCCTGATCGCCGTCTTGCTGCACGCCGCGCTGGCGCTCGCGCTGGTGCCCCACCGCCCATCACCGGCCGCTGAGCCGAGCACCATCCTTCTCGAGATCGGCACAGGTGGCGATGGACGTCTCGTTGGCGGCGACGGCAAGCCCGTGGGGGCGCTTTCTGCCGTCGAGCCGGCAGCCGATTCGCCCTTGGCCGCCATGAGTCCGAGCACCGGCTCTGAGCAAGCAACGACCACGCCAGTGCCAACCACAGCGGCCGCGACTGAGACAGCGGAAACGCCGATTACGCAGGCGGCGCCGCAACGGCCGAGGCCCACCCCCACACACTCGGACGCCGCTGCCCCGCTCACGACACCGCTCGATGAAGCAGAACGGACGCGCGCAAGCCCCCAAGAGGAGCCCGAAGCAATCCGAGCGCAGGCGAAGCCAAAGCCGGCACCAACCCCTGCGAAGTCGAAGCCGCAACCCAAGAAGCCCGAACCTGAGCCCGAGCCCAAATCCTCAGCGGCCGACGCGCGCGGCCCACCGGATGCGCCGGCGCGCCCCCAACACCGAGCACCTGCCACCAAGCCGTCAGCCAGCACGCGCGCATCCAGCTCGGGAAGCCGCGCGGAGCAGGCCAGGACCGGCGGCAATGGCCGGGGTGCAGGTCATGGCCAGCAGGGCACAGGGCGCGGCGGCTCTGGCCGTGGCGGAAGCTCATCCAGCGCCGGCCAGTATTTTCGCCAGCTCGCAACCTGGCTCAACCGGCACAAGCGCTATCCAAGCCAGTCCCGCCGCAGACGCGAGCAGGGGACGGTCAAGATCCAGTTCACGATCGACCGCAATGGGCGCCTACTGTCGCATCGCATCCTGAGCAGCTCGGGCCACCGACGCCTCGACCAGGAGGCCGAGGCCATGCTCAAGCGGGCGTCGCCGATGCCCGCCATCCCGTCGGCGCTGAATCGCTCACGGGTGACGGTGACGCTTCCAATCAACTTTAGCCTCCGATGAAAAAGGCGAAGACGCCTCATCGAGCTGACGATGCGACCGAGGGCCGGCGGTGGGTCTATCCGCCGCGCTGGTATCCAGTCGGCCGTTTCGTTCTGACCGGGTCGCAACATCTTGGTCTCAGCGAGGCCATTGCCCAATCGCTCGCCGGCCGCTGTGGGCTGCTGACGCTCCTGCCACCCAGCTTGTCCGAGCTGCGTGCGTTTCCAGACGCGCCAGACGACCTCTGGACACTGCTCTGGCAAGGCAGCTATCCGCGCATCTATGATCGCGCCATTCCCGCCCATCAATGGCTCGATGACTATCTTGCGACTTACATTCAGCGGGATGTGCGCCAGATCATCAATGTTGGTGACCTGCAGAGTTTCATGACGTTCGTGCGCCTCTGTGCCGGGCGCAGTGGACAAGAAATCAACCTCAGCGCGCTGGGCGCCGATGCGGGCGTCTCGCATAACACCGCGCGGGCCTGGTTGTCGGTGCTGGAGACCAGCTTTGTCCTGCATCGCCTGCCCGCATGGCATGCCACTGTCCGCAAGCAGCTCGTCAAGGCGCCCAAGCTCCACCTCTTCGACAGCGGTCTGCTGTGTTACCTGCTGGGCATGCGTGAGCCCGAGCAGTTGCAATCACACCCCTTACGCGGGGCCATCTTCGAGAGCTGGGTGGTCGCCGAGGTTTATAAGGGGATCGTGCACAGCGGCCAACGGCCCAGCCTGTTTCACTATCGCGAGAGCCGAGGGATCGAGCTTGATCTGCTGATCGAAAACGGACTTCGGCTCGACCGCGTCGAAATCAAATCGGGCGCCACCATCGCCAGCGACTTTTTCCGCAACCTGAAGCGTTTCGCCGAACGACCTATGGACAGGCCCGCAAGCGATGACCAGAGGGCATTCTTGGTATACGGGGGCGACAGTACCCAGCAGCGATCAGACGCCTCGGTGTTGTCGTGGCGTGATGTTGAGACATTAACGACGCAGTGAGCAAGGCCGGGTCCTGATCACGACCGGTCACCCTGCTAGATCGCTTCGGAACTTGGCCTCGGGACAAGGATGCGCCGGAAACGACGACGGCCGCGACAACCCGGGGGCGAGCCCGGAGGAGCCTCAGTGCTCAGCATCGCGGACCCACGCCGGAAACGGGTCCGGAAATGCACGCCAGACGGCAGGACCCGCGGCCAGCTCATCATCAGTCAGCAGGCAATCGTCGAGACGGGCACGCATTGCATCGCGCTCGAGATGTTGGCCGATGAAGACGAGCTGCTGTCGCCGGTCGCCAAAGTCGCCGTCGAAGTCCGACAGAATCCGCGCCCGCTGAGCGGGATCATCCGGCCAATACCGCCGACCACCTTCCTTCGCCGCCCACCAGATCGGCGTCGATGTTGACCTCCGACATGTCATTGACGATCACGGCGACGCGCAGCCCCTCGCGATTGTTGAGGATGTGGTTGAGCAGAGTCGTCTTGCCAGCACCGAGGAAGCCGGAGAGGACCGTCACGGGAAGCCGTGCATCGGTCTCTTGCATGGGGATGGGTTCAGCATTCATTCAGTGGTCCTACGATCAAGAGCGGGTTTCAACGGACCTTGGCTCCGCCCGGGTTCGAGAGCGGTCTTGGAACAGACGGCGCGAACAGCGGTCCTTGCCAAGGCATCAGGCATCGAGGCAGAAGAGCACCCGCAGGTCGTCCGGCGGCACCGCGGGCGAGCGATGCACCTGGCCGCGGCCGGCATTACCCGGGAAGCACTCGCCCTTGAAGAGGCCGACCCAAAACGGCTGCAGCGCGCGCGGTTGGGTGCCGTGCTGGATGGCCTCGTTCGGCTGGCGGTTCGCGAGCGCCGAGCGGTCGATCTCCTCGTCCGGTAGCCATTCGGTGCCGGGTCCGCGGTAGGTGCAGAGCAACCGCAGGCCCGTGCGATCGACGTGGAAGCGCGGGCAGGAGACGCGATCAAGCGTCTCGACGCGGGCCGTGATCGGGCGTGGCCCGAGCGTGCGCCTGACCAGGTCAGTGAACAGCTCGGCCAGCATGGCCATGTCCGCCAGCCACCAGCCGAGGCCCGCCGGCTCGACGGCATGCTCCTGCAACAGGTCTTGTAGACGCGCCATACACTGCGCTTGTGTCTCTGTTGAGCCCAACGCAATGCGTCCGTTCAGCAGCCGCTCGGTCGGTAAACTGGCGACCGCTCGCTCGATCTTGGGATCAACCCGCCGCCGCCAGAGCGCAAGGCTGATCCGCGGATGGCCGATGTGGTCAAGCGGCTGCGCATCGTCGACCAGGATCACGCTGGTGAGCGGCGGCAGCAGCCTTGGCGCAACGGAATCGCCAAAGGGACCCGATGCGAGGGCGCCGTGCGCTGTCGTGAGATCATTGAGCGCCGTGGCAGTCATGCGGTGTCCTCTCCAGTCAGCGAAGAAACAATAATGCTATAACATCACTTTTCGGAAAGCCAACAATCCCGCTCATGAACGCTGAAACCCGAGTCGAAGACCCCCAAGACGTTGCACGAAACGACGCCCAATCGATCGCGGATGAGGACTACATGAGCCCACGCCAGCTGGAGTATTTCCGCCAAAAGTTGCTCAACTGGCGCGAAGCGCTCCTCAACGAGGCGCAAGAGACCCTTGAGCAGTTGCGTGATGACAGCCATCGCGATGTCGGCGATGAGATCGACCGCGCGAGCCGAGAGGCAAGCCAGACGCTCGAGCTGCGCACCCGCGATCGTTATCGCAAGCTCGTGATCAAGATCGATGAGGCGCTCGCGCGCATCGACACCGGTGACTATGGATATTGTGAGGAAACCGGCGAGCCGATCGGGCTGGCTCGGTTGGAGGCACGGCCGATCGCCACGCTGTCGGTCGAGGCCCAAGAGCGCCGGGAGCTGCGTGAACGCCAGGCCAATCTGAACCGCTGAGGGCACGCCGATGACTTCACCCCACCTTGAAACAGAACTGACGCCGGTGACCCTGCTGACCGGCTTCCTCGGCAGCGGCAAGACCACGGTGCTCAACCAGCTAGTCCGCCAACCCACCCTCGCCCGCACCCTGGTCATCATCAACGAGTTCGGCGAGATCGGGCTCGATCATCTCCTGATGAGTCGGGTCGCCGACGACAACATGATCGAGATGAGCAGTGGCTGTCTGTGCTGCACCATCCGCGGCGACCTGGTCGAGACGCTGCGGGATGCGCACTGGCGCTACCAGGTCGGCGGCGAGCCGCGATTCGATCGGGTTGTGATCGAAACTACCGGGCTGGCTGATCCAGCGCCGATCATCCATACCCTGATGAGCGTGGGCGCGATCGCACGTCGGTATCGCCTCGATGGCGTCGTGGCGACGATCGACCTGACCAGCGCCGAGACGACACTCGATGCCCAGCCGGAAGCGGTCAAGCAGGCGGCGATGGCCGATTGTCTCCTGCTGACCAAGCGCGATCTCGTCGACGCGGAACAGGCGGCGGCGCTTGAGCAGCGCCTGCAGCGCATCAACCCGGCCGCGAGTCGTCTTGAGGCGCGGCACGGTCAGGTCGACGCCGCCGACATCCTTGGGCTGGGGCTGTTCAGCACCAACGCCAAGATCCCCGATGTCGCCCGCTGGCTGAATGAGGAGGCGTATGCACAGGCGCACGACCCCCATGCGAGCCATTCCCCGCGCAGCTCGCAGCAGGCTGGCACTGCAGGAGACTCAGGGCAGCGCGATCATCAAGATCATGACCATCATCATGACCACGATCACGGCCATGCGCACGATGTGAATCGGCATGATGATCACATCCAGTCGTTTGCCATCGTCGTCGACCAACCGATCCCAGATGCCATGCTTGATGCCTGGCTGGATCTGCTGCTCGCGATGTGCGGTCAGGACATGCTGCGTATCAAAGGGATCTTGAACGTGCGCGGCCGCCCCAAGCCCATCGCCATCCACGGGGTGCAGCATCTGTTCTATCCACCCATTGAGCTACCGGGCTGGACCAGCGAAGACCGGCGCTCAAAGCTGGTATTCATCACGCGCGATGTCCCGCGCGCGGTCATCGAGGAGACCTTGGAAGCGTTTCTCGCCACTTGGCCTGAATAGCGCAGCATTCCTGCAACGCTCGGCACTGTCGGCTTGGGCAGCCGACCGAAGCAGAAAAGAGGCTGGGCGGACAACCAGAGATGGCAACTCGCGTGCTGTCGAGGCTGACCGACCCAAGCCTGTTACCAAGAGCCTGTCACCAAGACAGGGTCTTGACCGTTGGATCGAACAGAATGCCTAGCACCAGGTCCGGATTCCCCATCTGAACGCCTTCGATGAGGTCGTCCTTGGTGATGCCTGCCGCCTTGGCACAGGCTGGACAAGCGATGACCAGCCCACCATCATTCTCGAACGCCCGCAGCATGTCCTGAATGGACTTACCCTGCTCCTTCATGAGTCCGTGCACGTGGGACAGTCGTTTCTTGTCGGCAAGGTAGATGCCGCGCACATTGAGCCAGATCGCCACCGGCTTATGGCCTCGTTTTAGCACGCGCTCATGCGCGAACTGGATCGCCATGGCCGCCGCCCAGGTGTCATCGGTAGTCAGGTTGACGAACAGTCCGCCTTTTGCCTCCTCGGCCTGGGCGTTCCAGGACAAACCCGCCAACGACAACAGCAAGACAAACGTCACAAAGAATCGATTCTTCATCGTCAATCTCCGATTGGTTGAGGTGATCAGAAGCGGTAGCTTAACGCCGCGTACAGCGAGCGACCTGGGCCCGGCACAGCGGTGCCCCACTGCGGCTGATTCGGCGCCGGCGGGATGGTCATGGTCGTGCCCTGGCCAACGTAGGCGCCACCCAGGGGCAGATCGTAGAAGCGGTCGAACAGGTTCTCGACCCCCAGCTCCAGGGTCCAGCGCTGGGTCTGATAGCGGCTGCGCAGGTGCAGCAGCGCGTAACCGGCGGTCTCGATCTCATTGCGCACCTGCGAGACCTCGTCCTTGGCAGCGACAAACTCGCCTTCCAAGGCATTCTGCCACCGGCCCTTGGTCTGGGCCAGGACCAGCGTCGCGTTCGGCGGCATGATGTTGTAGAGATTATCCCCGGTGTCCTCATTCTTGCCTCGCGTGTAGCTCGCCACAAGCTGCGCGCTGAAGGCGCCATAAGCGGTGTCGCTCGCTAGCAGGACGTCTGCGGAGAGGTCGACGCCATAGAGTTGGGCCGATTGATTGGCGTATTTGAGCACGGTGAAATCATCTGCCACCGGCACCGTTCGCGGGGCATTGGCGGACGCATCCCACTGCACCGCATCGATGTAGTCCTGCACGTAGGTGAAATAGGGGGTGATCCGGAGGCCCCAGCGTTGCTCGTCGGCATCATGCCAGTCGGCGGTGATGCTCAGCGTGCGCGCGACCTCCGGCTTCAAGTCGAGGTTACCGATGTAGCCATTGCCATCCCCGACGAAGTTGTTCATCAACGCGGCCATCTGCCAGGTCGACCAGGTATAACGCTCGTAGAGGTTGGGTGACCGCGTCTTCTGCCCCAGTCCGATCTCGTAGCGCTGCATCGCGTCCGGTGTGAAGCGCGCAAGCCAAGCGAGGTCCCAGTTGTGGTCGGTCTTGGAACGGGAGCTGTTGTTGAACAGCACTGCATCGCGGGTTTGGTTGGCGCGTCCGCCGGTCCCGCTCGTCGGCGGCGTCGCCAGGTTGTAGCCGCTCACTGGGCCGGCATCCATCTGCACCGCTTCAAAGCGGAGGCCAAGCAGGTGGGTCCAGCGCCCCTTCGTGAGCTCCCATTCACCAAACGCCGCGTAACGATCGCGCTGACCGTCATTGATATTGTCGAAGGTATCGGGCCACATGCCCGCCCCGGACGGGGACCAGTAGTCATCAAGGCGATAACGCTGATAGTCGGCTCCGACGCGCAGAAGGTCGTCCTGGCCGACCGGGATCTCAGCGTTGACGGTGAAGCCGAAGTTGCTGCTGTCGGTCTCCATCGGCATGCCAGCCGCACAGCCGACCATCATGCCGTTGGCCATCCTGACACCCGATATCGGCGAGCAGGGCATGCCGTTCAACGCGGTATTGCCGCCAGAGCCCAGCGGCGGCTGACCAGGCCCGTACCAAAAGCGCTTGTCGTCGCCGAAATCCATCTCGTGCCGCGTCTGCTGGTAGTAGACCCGTGCGTTGAGCTTTCCCCAGGCCAAATCACTGGCATAACCCAGGTTGAACTGGTGGCTCTGATTGCTGGTCATCTCCATCCGTTGGTTCGGAAAGCCCTCGTAGGGAATATCCTGGTGGTCGTAGCTCAAATCCAGCAGCGTGCGCCCATCCGTCCAGGCCAGCGTGAGCGACTGGTTGCTGGCCTCGTAGGCGGTGGAGCCAACCTCGTCGCGATCCAGGGTATGGCCCGCTCGACCGGTGAAGTCGTAGTCCTTAAAGTTACCACCAGCGCGATCGTTATCGGCTTGTGTGTAAGCACCCTTATAGTTAAGGCTCAGCTGCTCGCTGGCGACCGTTGCGGATAGATTGCCACCCCAGTTCTCACCATTGCTGCGGTAGAAGGCGCCCATCTCTCCTTCGACCAGTCGCTCTCCCGACTTGGCAAAGGCGGGCGGCGCAGACTCGACCACGATGGTGCCGCCAATGCTGTCGCCGCCGACGCTGACCGGTGTGACGCCGGCAAAGACCTCGATGCGTCCGACCGCTGTTGGATCGATGTAGGACATGGGCGGATTCATGTGGTTGGGACAGGACGCCAGCAGGTCCATCCCATCCACGGTGGTGCGCAGACGCTCATCCGCCAGACCACGGATGGCGGGCAGACTGGAGACGCCGCCGGCGCCATAGGCACTGACACCCGGCAAGCCGGTCAGGAGCTTGGCGGTATCGCTGGTGCGCGCGCGCTGGGGCGCGATCGCACTCGGACCTAGACTGAAGGAACGGCCGACAGGAGGCTCTTCAGGGGCGGTCACGAGGATCGGCTCAAGGAGCGCGGGCGCATCCGTGTCGAAACCCATTTGGGCAGCCAGATTAGGTGCGACCACAAGGGAAAGACCTGCGGCAACGAGCTGGAAACGATTATGCATTGTCATGTCATCAAGCGAGCAGCATTCTTCGCACGCCGGCACCCTCAGCCAGCGCTGGCCAGGGCAGGTAATTCGGCGCGCCAACGTTGATTAGTCGAGCAGCCGGCGGATGCCTGAGCACTTGCTGCGCCAGGTTTGCCCTTCTTTTTAAAACAAAGGGTTACACAGGCTGACAAGCGGAGGCGATCGCTGATCGTGGTCAGCTCACACAGCAAAAGCCGGCATTTCACACAGTTTCCAGCTGAACTGAGCCTGCGTCATGGCGTTCAGGACGGCAACCGGACAGGAGCAAGACGCTGAAGATGCCCTGCTATCGCCGGACCAACTCCAGCCACTCGGCACGAGCCGCCAACTGGAGCTAAGGTGGAGCCCTCACCCGGCCTGTTCCTCTTGATGGGCCTGTTCGGGTCCGTCCACTGCGTGGCGATGTGTGGACCGATCGCGGGCGCCTTAGCGCTGAGCCTACCGACGGAGTGCCGTCACAATCCGTTTCATCTGGCCGCATACCTGGTCGCGCTGAGCCTAGGGCGCATCCTGAGCTACGGCCTAGCCGGCGGCCTCGGCGGTTTGCTGGGATCGGCTATCGCGCAGAATCCGCTCGCTCCCTCCTTGCACGAGCTCCTGCGCGGGCTGGCGGCGTTGGTCGTGATCCTGACCGGCCTCTACCTCACGGGCTGGTTTCCGCGCCTCAAGCAGATGGATCGGCTTGGTGTGCCGATATGGCGACGCCTCGAGCCGCTGCAGCGCCGCTTGCTGCCGGTGCACTCACACCGACAGGCGGTGCTCTATGGGATGGTCTGGGGCTGGCTTCCCTGCGGGCTGGTCTATTACGCGGTGTTGTTAACCCTGGCTGCCGATGATCCACTGCAGGGCGCGCTGATGATGAGCCTGTTCGGACTGGGCACGTTACCGGCGATCCTGGGGCTGGGCTCATTTGTTGGCTGGATCGCCGGGCTTGCACGACGCCCAGCTTGGCGGGCAGCGGCGGGTCTGTTGCTGTCCGCCGTTGGTCTCGTCGGCCTCCTCCTCGGGGGAGACCGGTTTTGAGCCTGAGCAGGCGCTTGCTATGCTCGCTGATCGGTGGGGCTCAGTCCCCGGCAAGACTGAGTGCATGATGACCTTCGACGATCTGACGCGCGACGCAAGCCCCGCATTTCTCGACATCACCAACGCCGCGCGGGTGGTGGCCGCGACCGATGTCACCGCACTCATCTGCGGCGAGAGCGGCACCGGCAAGGAGCTGATTGCTCGAGCGATGCATGCGCAGAGCCCGCGCTCCGAGGCCCGCTTTCTCTCCATCAACTGCGCATCGTTGACCGAGCAGCTGGCCGACTCGCTCGTATTCGGCTATCGCAAAGGCGCCTTTACCGGGGCCGACAAGGATCAGTGCGGTTACATCCGCGCCGCCACTGGCGGAACGCTGTTCCTGGACGAGATCGGCGAATTACCGATCGGATCGCAGGCCAAGCTGCTGCGGTTCCTGGAATGCGGCGAATGCTTACCCCTGGGCGAGGTACAGCCAATGCTCGTTGATGTCCGCATCATCGCAGCCACCAACCGCAATCTTTCCAACGAGGTCGAGGCCGGTCGCTTTCGCCAGGATCTGCTCTACCGATTGAACATCGTGCCGCTGGCGCTGCCCCCGCTGCGGGAGCGCCAGGAAGAGATCCCGGCGCTCTTGCAGCGCTTCCTCGGTGAAGCGGCCAAAACCCATCGCCTCAGGGCGCCGACATTCACTAAGCCTAGCCTGAAACTGCTGCGCCAATACGCCTGGCCGGGCAATGTGCGCGAGCTGCGCAATCTCGCGATCCGCATGACGATCTTGTTCCCCGGTCAGCGGATCGAGCCATCGAATCTTCCCTTAGAGATACGCATGCCCAGCCCCGAGCGAACCGATTCAGAGCAGCGCTTGCGGCTTCCTGATGAGGGCCTCGTCATGCACCAGCTCGAGATCGACCTCATTCGCCAGGCCTTAGCGCGCACCGGCGGCAATCGCTCGCATGCGGCAAACCTGCTGGGTCTCAGCCGTGACACCTTGCTCTATCGACTGAAGAAGTACGCGATTGCTTGACCTGCTGGTCTCCGACCCAGTGCACGACTGAACCCCGGTGCACGACTGACCATTGATGCCAAGCGACTGCGTCGCGCTCGGCTCCGACGCTTGGTCGCACGCCGCCGAGGCTGCCAAGAGCGGCTGAGCCAAACGGCGCACCGTGGTTGCATCGACTTCGGAAGCGAGTGAACGGATCGATCGCTTGAGCGCGGGATGCTCCAGGTCCTCGACCAGGTCGAGCAGCGGGATCAGCACGAAGGCACGGCCGCGGATACGCGGATGCGGCACCTGCAGCGCCGGCTCGTCCAGTACCTGATCGTCGTAGAACAGGAGATCGATGTCGATCAGCCGTGGCCCCCACAGGGTGCCATCGACCCGGCCCAATGCGCGCTCCAGGTGTTTGAGCAAGCGCAGCAGCGCGCGCGGTTCGAGCGTCGTTTCGCCGAGCGCGCACAGATTGTAGAAGTCGGGCTGATCGACCAGCCCCCAAGGATCGGTCTCGTAGACCGACGACAAAACCAGCGCATCCAGCACCTCGGTGAGGCGCGTGACCGCGCGCTCGAGATTGTACGCTCGGTCACCGAGATTGGTGCCCAGGCTCAGATAGACGGTTGCCATGAAGGGTCGCCTCGACTGGCGCGAAAGGGTGTCGACCGACACCGCGCTGCCAGAGGCGAGCAGCGGCAGCGCTGATGTCGGACAGCGGATGCCGGCCGCGATCCGTGACCCGATGCAGAGGTGGATCGCGACCGGTGGATCGCGACCGGTGGATCGAGAAGGCCCGGTCCGCGCGCTCAGGCAGCGGTCCGCTCGACGCCAAGATCGCGGCGTAGCTGCCGCGCCGCGGCGACCATGTTGCGCAGCGAGGGCTCGACCTCGACCCAACCGCGGGTCTTGAGCCCGCAGTCGGGATTGACCCAGAGCCGCTCGGCTGGCACCCCCTCGGCAGCCCGACGCATGAGCTGGACCATCTGGCCGACCTCGGGGACGTTGGGCGAGTGGATGTCGTAGACGCCGGGGCCGATCTCGTTCGGATACTCGAAGTCCGAGAAGGCCTCGAGCAGCTCCATGTCCGAGCGCGCCGTCTCGATGGTGATGGCATCGGCATCCAGATCGGCGATGGACTGGATGATGTCGTTGAACTCCGAGTAGCACATGTGGGTGTGGATCTGGGTCGCATCGCCGGCCCCCGAGCTGCTCAGTCGGAAGCAGCGCACCGCCCAGTCGAGATAGGCAGCCCAGGCGGCGTGGCGCAGCGGCAGTCCCTCGCGGAAGGCCGGTTCGTCGATCTGGATGACGCCGATGCCGGCCTGCTCAAGGTCCTGAACCTCATCGCGCAGCGCCCGGGCGATCTGTTCACGCATCACTTGCTCGTAGGCGGCGGCATCGATGCCGGGAGTCCCGGATCTCCGAGACGCGGATCGAGGGCAACAGGTCTGTTGCGATCCATACAGGCCGAACCCCATTGTCGACTATGCTACAACACCAACAAGGTCATAAGCTTTCGTAATTAGCTGATAAAAGCAAATAGATAAACGATCTCCACGGCTTCTGCGCAGGGCTTGCTGGTTTGGCGCGGGGCTTGCTTTTGTAGGAGCTCAGTCCTACACATGAAATTGGATCAGGAGAAGGGCTGACGGTCCCCGAACGACGGGAAGATGGCGAATGCTATGCGCCAACTCTGCAAAGCTCGGCCCAACAGCGATGGGCGAAGTGGCTGGAGCCGCTAGCTGTTCAGGATACCGTCGAGGCAGGGGCTTGAGCCGCTGAGAATTCGTATGGGCGTTCTACCGGTGGTAGGGGCTGTTGGCTTAGAGGCCCGAACAGAATGGCTCTTGCGGCTTGTAAAATCAAGAACTTGCGCAGTTCAAACGGCCGATTTGATCGGGGTTCCTAGGCTCTCGTGTCGCACGAGCCAATCTCGGTCGTCGTCGTAAGGGGCGCGGTTAAGGATTATTTCGATCACCACATCAATTCCGGAGGGAAGGAAGATGAACTTTAATCGCTATCGTTGTGGCACTTGCGCGCATATCTACGACGAAGCTATTGGTGACCCGATTCACGGGGTGGCCCCGGGGACCCGATTTGGTGACCTACCGGACGAATGGTTTTGTTCGGTTTGTGGTGATCCTCACGAAAGTTTTAGCCTTGCCGGTTCGTCCAAGCTTGCGCAAGCCGTAGCCGAACGCAACAGCGACCAGAGACGTAACGGCAGTGACCAGGAAGAGGTTCCGATTGTGATTGTTGGCGCTGGGATTGGCGGTTGGTACATCGCCGATCAACTGCGCCAGAATGGTGCCAAAGGCCCGATCACCATCGTCACGAAGGATGATGGAGACTACTACTACAAGCCGCACTTGTCCGTGTCCGTGACCAGCAAGTCACGTGGTGATCTGATCATTGCCAAAGGATCGGATCGCGCGCAGTTGCTAGACGTGGACTTGCGTGCACGTACCCAGGTGCTCGGTCTCGATCTTAAGAAAAAACGTTTGTTAACCAATATAGGCAAGGTCGAGCACGGCAAGATTGAGTACGCCAAATTGGTGCTTGCGACGGGCGCGGTACCGTTCCGTCTCTACGATCGTCGTATCCAGCAGCATATTCGTCAGCTGAATGACCTAGATCAGTACGAGTCACTGACGAAATTGCTCAACAGCGGTAGCAAACGGGTACTGATTCTGGGTGCCGGCTTGATCGGATGTGAATTGGCCGATGATCTTGCTCGTGCCGGGCATGAGGTCGCGATCAACGATAGATCCCCGTATTTGCTGTCTTCAGTGGCGTCCGAGGGCTTGTCCACCTACGTCCACGATCGATACGTGCAGAACGGGATCGAGTTCTTGCTCGGCACCGCGATGAACGATGTCGCCAAAGAAGACAGTGGGTTGCAGATCCAGTTCGAGGATGGGCGCACCATAGAGCGCGACGTCGTGATCTCGGCGATCGGCCTGAAGCCCAACGTTGATCTTGCGGCCCGAGCGGGCCTTGATATTGGCCAGGGTATCAAGGTCGATGACACCATGCGTACCAGCGAACCAGATATCTACGCTGTCGGTGATTGTGCTGAACACAAGGGGCAGGTATTTTCATTCGTCGAGTGTATCAATAGCCAGGCCGCCGTGGTCGTGGATCAGCTTTGCGGTGACGGCAAGCAGCGCTTCGAGTCACATATGTGTGTCGGAAGCATAACCGCCTTTTTGCCTGTTGGCAGTTCCTGTTTGCGCCCTTGCCGCGCCGGCCCGGGCTATAGCGTGAAACCGTCTAATCCTCCCGGACACCTCGCTAAGGTGGTAATACTACCGACCGAGCTAAAAGATGACGACGGAAGCCAAGCGAAGGCTTTAGGATTGAGCGCGACCGGGTCCGTAAGCTGATAAACAGGTCGTACGGAACCCTTGCTACTTTGCGCTGGACGCGACGCGTTCGCACAATATGAGCGGAAACACCCTGCCCCTCGGCGTTCTCCGATGCCGCTTTACCCAAACCAGTAAACCGCCCTTTAGATCCGCACTGCCAAGCCATCGGCCAACGACAAGCAGTAGGCCCGATAGCTGGGGATGCTTCCGACCAGGAACCCTGCGGCGATCACGGCGCCGAGCAGGACCCACTCGTAGGGTGTCGGCCCGCCGATGGGGACGAAGATCCCGAATCGACTCTCGATGAGCGGCTGCCCCACGATCAGCGCCAGGTAGAGCAAGGCCATGCCGGACAGCACGCCGAGCAGCGTGAGAACACCCGCCTCGCCCATGATCAACGCGAACACGTGCCCGGGTCGCGCGCCGACCGAGCGCAGGATGGCCATCTCCCGACGTCGCTCATTGAGACTGGTCAACAAGGCGGTCAGCATGCCGAACAGGCCGACCACGACGACAAAGGCCGAGACGATCAGCAACGCGTTCTCGGCGACGCCGATCAGATCCCAAAGCTGGCTGAGCGCCACGCCGGGCAGGATCGCCAACAGCGGTTCTTCGGGGTACTCGTTGACAAAGCGTTGGACCTGAAAGGTCGCAATCTTTGATTCGAGTCCCACCAGAAAGGCGGTAATCGCCTTTGGGGTCAGGTCCATCGCCCGAGCCTGATCGGCTGAGATCGACAGGCCGGGGATCGGTGCGCCGCTCTGCCAATCGACGTGAATGGCCTCGATCGCCTCGAGACTGACATGGACAGTGCGATCGACCGGCGTCCCCGTTCGCTCAAGGATGCCCAGGACACGAAACGGCTTGTCGTCGTGTTTGGCGAAGCTGACCTCGCCGGCGCCATGAGCCACGATGATCGCGTCGCCGATCTGATAGCCCAATGTGTCCGCGACCTCGGCACCGAGCACGGCATCGTAGAGATCGGAGAACGGTTGTCCTTCCTCAAAGCTCAGGCGGCGATCGCGCCCGTAACGGTAGTGCTCGAAGTAGGCTTCGGTGGTCCCCAGGACCCGAAACCCGCGATGGGAGTCCCCGAGCGAGATCGGCACGGTCCAGGCGACCTTGGGATGGACGGCGATGTCCTGATAGCTCTCCCAAGAGAGGTTGTTGGTGGCATCGCCGATGCGGAAGACCGAATACAACAGGAGCTGCACCGGTCCGCTGCGCGCGCCGACGATGAGATCGGTGCCAGACAGGGTATTGGCGAAGCTCGCCCGCGCCTCGGTGCGCAGCCGTTCGACACCGACCAGTAGGGTCACGCTCAGCGCAATGGACAACAGCGTCAGCAACGCCGTAAAGCGTCGATTCAACAGGCTCTTCCACGCTAGGGACAGGATCGCCATCGCTTAAAGACCTCCTCGCTCACCCAGGGCGTCCTGGACCGAGCGATTGACAACGGCGAGATCGATGGCCCGATCGAACAGGTGCTCCAGGGAGGCGTCGTGGCTGACGAACACCAGCGTCGCGCCAGACGCGCGGCATTCGTCGAACAGCAGCCGGATGAACGACTCGCGTCGATCCGCATCCAGCGAAGAGGTCGGCTCATCGGCGATCAGCAGCTCCGGTGAGCCGATCAACGCGCGAGCAGCCGCGACGCGTTGCTGCTGGCCGACACTCAGCGTCGTCACCGCCCGCTGATGGAGATCGGCATGATCCATGTCGAGGTGCTCCAGCAACCGTCGGGCCTCCGCGTGCAGATCTTTGCCCCGCGCGCGTGCCTTGGCGCGTCGGCTTGCCGAGAATCGACAGGGCAAGGTCACATTGTCGACCACCGAGAGATACGGAATCAGGTTGAACATCTGAAAGATGTAACCGATGTGATCGGCGCGAAAATGGTCGCGATCGACACTGCCGAGTTGCTCCAATTCCTGGTCGATGACGCGAACCGTGCCGACGGTCGCTGTGGCCACCCCTGAGATCAGGCTCAACAGCGTGCTCTTGCCACTGCCGCTGGGACCCTTGATGAACAGATGTTCCCCAGGGCCGACCGTCAAGTCTTCGATCGCCAGCACCAAGGGTGCACTCGGCTGCCAGCGGAACTGAAGCCCCTTGATGTCGATGACCAATTCGCCGACCTCGGATGATTCAGGAGATGCCTGGTCCACAGTCTAGAACCTAACGACGTGATCCTTTGCGGTCAGCTCCGCGGCCCCTTGTTTGCGCTCGATCACGTACTGGACCTTAATCTCCTCCATACCTGGAAAGGCTTCGAATACCTCGGCGGTCAACCGCGTCAGCTTGTCTGGGGTGTCGCACTCGAAGTGGTAGGCGGCCTCGATGTCCGAATGGGTGTCGCCCGCATGGCCATGTTCGTGCTCGCCTTTATGCGCAGGCGCTCCCTGATGGTCGTGCTCCTCGCTCTCGTCGTGCGCATGCCCGTCATGCTCAGCGTGCTCCACGTCGAGCATTTCCGAGGTGACGTTTACCGTCTCCATGCGGCAGCCCGCGTCGGCGTTGAAGCGGAAGAGCGTGTCGCCGTCTTCGAGTGTTGCAACCGCCTTGTCCAAGGCTGCATGGTCGTCTGGGGATGAGGGTGCGTGCTC